>JBBSEC010000133.1:0-10738 GCA_038240075.1 Acidimicrobiia bacterium | reverse complement strand
CTGTTCTGCGGACCGACTAAGAAGTCGTCAGCGTCGCAGCGTCGGCGTGGCGCGGCGGTAACGTGGCTTCCGATGGCACTACGGGTCGTGGTCGCAGAGGACAACCTGCTGGTGCGCGAAGGCATCATCAAGCTGCTCGACCACCAAGACGGGCTCGAGGTCGCCGGTTCCGGCGGAACCTACGATGAGCTCATAGCGCTCGTCGACCGCGAGTTGCCCGATGTCGTTCTTACCGACATCCGGATGCCGCCGACCGGTACCGACGAGGGAATCCGAGCGGCGCTCGCGCTGCGCGACTCGCACCCCGAGGTGGGCGTCGTCGTGTTGTCGCAGTACGTCGATCCCGTGTACGCGCTCGCGCTGCTCGAGCGCGGCTCGGAGGGTCGCGCGTACCTCCTGAAGGAACGGGTCTCCGATGGCGCGCAGATCGTGCACGCGATCGAGGAGGTCGCGCACGGTGGAAGCGTGATCGACCCGATGGTCGTGGAAGCCCTCGTGGCGCAGAGGACGGCGCGGGCGTCGTCTGATCTCGAGCGCCTCACACCACGCGAGCGCGAGGTGCTCGAGCAGATGGCGCAGGGACGGAACAACATCGGTATCGCCCAGGCCTTGTTCCTGTCCGAGCGGGCAATCGAGAAGCACATAAATTCTCTGTTCTCGAAGCTCGGCCTGTCGGGAGAACCTGACGTGCACCGGCGGGTGAAGGCCGTCTTGTTGTTCCTCAACGAAGCCGGCCCCGGCAGCCCACCCCGCTGAGGGGGGCTGGCACCCTTGGCTGGGGAAAGAAGCTGTCGCACGATGGATCCGATGGATGTGACCGCGGATTCGACCCGCACGGTACGGGTGTTGATCGTCGACGATCAGCTCCCGTTCCGCGCGGTCGCCCGCACGGTGATCGGCATGACCGCCGGGTTCGAGGTCGCGGCCGAAGCCGAAACGGGCGAAGCCGCCCTCGTTGCCGTCGACGACGATCCGCCCGACCTCGTGTTGATGGACATCAACCTGCCCGGCATCAACGGCATCGAGGCGACCCGGCGGATTCGGGCGGAGCATCCCGAGGTGGAGGTCATCCTGCTTTCGACCTACTCCGAAGCCGATCTGCCCGCCGACGCGCGGGAGGTCGGCGCGCTCGCGTATGTACACAAGGAGGATTTCGGTCCCACCCTCGTACGTGAGTTGTGGGATCGCGAGCACCCCTGACCACCCTGTGCGCGGGACGTCACTCCGACGTCGACCCGCGCGGAATGTCGCCCGTGATCGCTGTGCCGCGGCCCGGTGAGCTCTCGACGCAGAGTGTTCCTCCGATCGCGCCGAGCCGGTCGGCCATGTTGACGAATCCGTGCCCGCGGATCGTGTCGCTCGCGGTGTCGAAGCCGGCGCCATCGTCGACTACGGCGAAGTGCAGTACCTGATCGTCGGCCTCCACCATCACCTTGATCCGCGCATTTTCGCCCGCGTGCTTCCCGGCGTTTTGCAGCGCTTCGAGACAGCAGAAGTAGATGGCGGCCTCGGCGTTGGGCGGGAATCGACCGACATCGGCGTCGATCTCGGTTGGGAGCACGCACCGGTTCGCCGCAGCTCGCAACGCCTCGGGGAGGCCGCGGTCCATCAGCAGGGGTGGATAGATGCCGTGCGCGAGCTCACGCAACTCGGTGAGCGTGGCCTGCGCGTCGGCGCGCAGCTCCTCGAGCAGCGTCGCAACTGCGGCCGGATCGGCTTCCACGAGCTGGCGGGCGAGCCCGAGCTTCACCGCGAGGGCAACGAGGTGTTGTTGCGCGCCATCGTGCAGGTTCCGCTCGATCTGGCGTCGCGACTGATCGGCCGTTTCGACGATGCGCGCTCGAGACGCGCGCAGCTCCTCGTTGGCGAAGCGCAGGTCGACGAGCGATGCCTGCAGCGCGGTGTCGAGCGCGGAATTGTGCAGCGCCAGCGCGACCTGTCGCGCCAGTTCGGTGAGCACGCGTTCCTCTTCGTCGTTGAACGGCGGCTGTTGGGCAGTGCGGGCGCAGAGAACGACTCCGAGGAGCTCGCCGGAGTGCACGAGCGGCGCGACGCGTAGCACCCGGTCCCGGTGCTGCTCGACGAGGGCCGGAAGCCACACCTGCATCCATGCGTTTCCCTGCGCGTGCGCGCGGGCGACCACCTCGCCCTCCTTCTCGGCGAGCCTGATCGTCTCGGGCTCTCGGTAGGGAACCGCTGCGGCGCGCTCGAGCACACCGTCGGTGCCGGTCCACACCTCGGCCGCGATCAGGTTCATGCTCAGCTTCAGTGATTCCGCGAGCTGCAAGAGAAGCTCGTCGAGTGGGATCGCGCGTGACATACGCGCGCCGAACGTCTGCAACGGCTCGTCCGGGGCCCGCCGATCGCCGTACACGCGGCGGTTCGCCAGCTCTTCGAGTCGATTGCGCGCCGGGATGAAGCACACGGCGGCAATCGCGGCCGCGACGAGCGACAATCCGAGCATCCGGCGCGATGCTGCGGTGGGAGTCTCCCCGAACCCGAGCACGACGACGACATAGACGACGCCGACGAGTACGACGAGCCCGCCGGTCTCGATCGTGCGTACCAGTATGCGGTCGACGCGGAGCACAGTGGCGTCGAACGACGCGAGCGCGATCGCGAACGGAACGAACAACGTGCCCGCGGCGATGGGCACGCCGAGCGCGTCGGGCCAGCCGACCAACGCGTGCATGAGGCCGACCACACATGCGACTCCGGTTGCGACGACGACCCCCCAACCCGCCCACTGAAGTCGCGCGCGATCGACTGCCGACGCGTCGCGGCATCGCAGGGCGAAAGAGCCGAGCGCAATCGTGCCGAGGAGGAGCGACTCGGCGACGACGAGCCCGATCTGCAGGTCTTCATGCAGTGCAATCGCCACTACGAACGGTGCGCCCACTGCGACGGCAACGAGGAACCGGCGCGTTGCCCGGAACCGACGCGCCGTGATCGTTCCCGTCGGCAACGTGGCCGCGAGCGCGGCGACGGCGTAAGGAACGACGCCGAGGAGACGATCGCTCGCCAGTGCCGCGGCGCCCGCCAGCGTCCCGACTGCGAGCCAGACGGGAAGAACTTCGGTCGGTCGTCGGAACGCAACCACGAGTGTCGCCATTGCCCACGCGCCCACGAGCACGGCCGCGGCATATGCCGGCGCATCACCACGCGAGCGCGCGCCCGCGATGCCGACGACGAAGCCCGCCAACGCGAGCACCGCGGCGATCGCGCCGGTCGCGGACAACCGAGCGCGCGAGGTGACACCCGAAGCGTCGCGCTCGTCGACTCGATGCGTGATGGTCGACATCTCCTACTCAGACCGTTGCGGAAGTGGCATCATCCGAACGGTCGACGCCGTCCGATTCCACGCGGCCGTCGCGCATCCGGACGATCCGGTCGCCCGCCGACGCGACCTCGTCGTTGTGCGTGACCATCAAGATGGTCTGACCGTCGGCGTGCAACCGCTTGAACAGCTCGAGCACTTCGTGCCCACCAGCAGTGTCGAGCGCGCCGGTGGGCTCGTCGGCGAGCAGCATCGTCGGCTCGTTCGCCAGCGCGCGTGCGATCGCGAGTCGTTGCCGCTGCCCTCCCGAGAGCACGCCGGGCAGTTGTCGCGCCTTGTCGGCGAGCCCGAGGAGGTCGAGCATGTCGCGGGCGCGGGTTTCCGCCGGGCGACGCTTCGTTCCCGCGATGACGGCGGGCAGCACGACGTTCTCGAGCACGGTCATACCTTCAAGCAGGTTGAAGAACTGGAACACGATGCCGATGTGACGACGCCGCATGCGCGCGAGCTCGTCCTCGTTGCGACCGGTCACTGTCTCGCCTGCGATTGTGATCTCGCCTTCGTCGGCGACATCGAGGCCGGCCACGAGGTTGAGCAATGTCGACTTCCCGCAGCCCGACGGGCCCATGATCGCGACGAACTCACCCGCGGCGACGTCGAGGTCGACGCCCCGCAACGCACGGACAGGCGCGAGGTCGGCCTCGAACGTCTTGCGGACGGCCCGCGCGGTGCACACGTCATGCATCGGATTGCCTTTCCTGTCGTATCCGTAGACGGTAGGCCTCTACGGGTGTCTCCCGGCCCTTTACGATGTGTTCGCCCATCGGCTCGAGGTCGAGCGGTCCGGCGATCGCTGCCGCCGTCGGCCCGCTCAAGACGGTGGTGCCCGCCGGTCGGGCGAGGTCTTGCAATCGTTGCGCGAGATTCACGGTGTCGCCGACGAGCGTGTACTCCATGCGCGCCGCGGAACCCAGCAGCGCGGCCGCGACCTCGCCGGTCGACAGACCGATGCCGAGCCCGAACTCCGGGAGCCCTTCGGCACACCACCGCTCGTTGACCACGTGTTGGCGGTCGTGCATCCCGATCGCCGCGGCCAACGCCCGGTCGGCATGGTCGGCCTGCGGGAACGGTGCGCCGAAGACCGCCATCACGGCATCGCCCACGTACTGCATCACGGTCCCCAGCTCGGCGAGGATCGCCACGTTCATCTCGGCGCGGTGTGTATTGAGCATCCCGGCCAGCGGTGTCGGTTCCACGCGTTCGGCGATGCCCGAATACCCACGGACGTCGGACATGAGGACGGTGACCGTCAGTCGCTCGGTCTCACCGATCGCGCGGCCTTCGTCGCGGAGCTTTTCGGCCAATCCGCCGGGCAGCATACGTCGCAATGTCTCGCCTTGCTCTTCCCGGTCGACGATCGCCTTCTGCAACAGGCGAAGGCGCCGCAACGCGCTCTCGCGTCCGGCGCTCGCCTCCTTCGCGAGTTTCAAGAACAGTTCTTCGGCCGCGTCGTTGGCGGCCTCGGGCGTGATGTCCAATGCGGTCGCGATGGCTTTGACGGGGCGGCCTTCGCCGATCCATTGCAGCAATTGCTCCTCGCGCTCGTCGAGCTCGCCTTCGGTGTGGGCCGGATTGACGATCGCGGCGACGATGACGGGGTCGAGCATGCTGCCGCCGGTCGCGACCTCGCGCACCGCGCGTACGAGCTGGTCGCCATCGCCGACCCGGTCCTTCAACAGATAGGCGTAGCCGGCGGCTCCGTCTGCGAGCAGCGCGATCGCGTACTCGGGCTCGTCGTATTGCGACAGCACCACCACGCCCGTCCCCGGATTGCGCATGCGCACGAGCTTGGCGGCCTCGATGCCCTCGTTCTGGAAGTTCGGCGGCATCCGGATGTCGGTGACGACGACGTTCGGCTGGGTCTCGGCCGCGCCCGCGACCAGACCGTCGAGGTCCTCGGCGACGCCGACGACCTCGAGGTCGGGCTGCATCGCGAGCAGGGCCCGAACGCCCTCCCGCACGAGGAGGGAGTCGTCGGCGAGGAACACGGTGATCACACGGTGAATTGGAACGGGTCGGAGGGCATTCGCACAAGGCGGGCGGCACCCCGCGGCCGGGGTGCTACCACCACTCTCGCGACACCGGCCTTCAGCCTGCGCAGCCGGGATGACTTTGCGTACCGTACGACGCGTCAAGCGAACGGAGGGTCCAAAATTGCGCATCGAACCACCGACACGAGCCTGTCGTGGATCCCGTCGGAAGCCGTCACCGGAGTGAACAAGGCGGTCTTCGAGTCTGGGTTCACGCACTACGACGCGCGGCCGCCCGACGTCCTGTACGACCTCGAGCAGATAGCGCGCGACGATCGGTTCCGGTTCGCGAACCGACTCTACGCATGGGTCGAGGTGGTCGACGGAACGATCCGCGACGCCGGCTACCTCGACGGCAGCGTCATGGGCGCCACGACGGTGCGCCGTGCCGAGGGCCATTCATCGCGCGTCCGCGCAGACCTCGCCAGACCCTCCGCGGCACTCGGACAAGGCCCGCGGCTCGATGCTGCGCGCCCGCCGAACCACCGCGGCTCGATGAGCACACATTGGGCTTGATTGCGCGGGCGAGGTTCGCGAGGAGCAAGCAATGCGGGTACTGGTCGCAGTTGAGGACTGTGCGGCGGGGCGCGCTCGTGCAGTGGTATCGGTCGCGGCCAATTCTCGATCCGCTCGTTCGTCTCGGCGTCGCATCCCGAACCGGCAGCCGCTCGGCGGGTGCTCCGAGATCGGTCTAACTCCCGCCGATCGCCGGTCCGAACCGTTGGCCACAGATGAGGTCGGTGGATAAGGCGATGACGTTTCCGCCGCCGGTGGCCAGGGCGCACGCGAGATCGTTCCGGCTCCGAGGAGGTTCGTGGCTTCCCGTGCGGTTCCGGCACTGACACGCTCCATCCTGCGCGTCGGTCGGCATCGAACGCGTCGACATGGAGGGCCACGATCTCACCGTCTTTCCACAGGTCGGCGTCGCCGCCAGTCGACGCGTGGATCATGACACGGCCCGTTGCCGTGACCCGCCTAAGCGTCCGGTCTGTCGGGGCCGACGGTCTCGGAGGTGCTGCGTCACTTGCTGGAGCTCGGGCTCGTCTCCCGGGTCGGGCACACCCGGGGCCAGGGGGGCTAGCACCCGACCGCCGGGCGGATTACACCCTTGCCCGAACGCGGCGTCGCGTGGCCTGATGGGTACTGTGATCTGGTTGCGGGCGCGATCGGAGTGGCGGCGCCGATGGCCCGCGCTTTGCGCCCTGACACTGCTCGTCGGTCTCACGGGCGCGGTGGTGCTGACGGCAGCCGCCGGGGCACGTCGGACCCGGAGCAGCATCGATCGCGCCGATCGGATCACCAAGAACGCCGACGCGTACGTCGTGCTGGGCAACAACTTCTCGCTCGCCGAACTGGGCGCGATTACGCGGTTGCCCGAGGTGGCGGTGGGCAAGCGCCTGGCGCTGATGGGCCTCTTCACGAGCCAGGGATACGCGGTGGCCGGATCGCCGGTCGACCCCGGATTCGGTACCGACCTGCTCGGTTACCGGGTTCTGCGGGGTCGGGCCGCGAACCCCGACGCGGCGGACGAGATCGCGCTGTCCGAGACGACCGCGGCGGCGTTGGGCCTTGGTGTCGGCGGAACCTTCGACGTCGCGTCGCCCAGTACGGCGCAATGGGTTTGCCTCGACGCCAATGCGCCGCCGGTCGGCTCGGCGCTGTGCAAGGCGACCATCCAGACTCTGAACCGCGACCGCATCGACCTCTCGATGCTGCAGGGGCCGCATATCCAGCTGCGCGTCGTGGGGATCACGCGCAGCCTCTTCGAGGTCGGTGCGGCATCGCACGTCGTGTTCTTCAACTTCTTGACGCCGGCTTTCTTCCGCAAGTACCGCACGACCATCCAATGGCAACCGACGGTGATGGTGCGCTACCGGCCCGGTATCACCGATGTCCAGTTCGAAGCGGCCGTCACGAAGGCGGTACCGGGCGACGCGATCACCGACAGGAACACGTTTACGTCGGTCATCGACGCCCTCCGCTCGACCGCGGGCGTGCTGGCCAACGGTCTGCTGGTATTCGCCGGGGTCGCAGCGCTCGTCGGATTGGTCTTGATGTCCCAGGTGTTGGCGCGCAACGCCGACCGCGGGACCGACGACCGCGGGGTATTGCGCGTCTTCGGCGCGACGCGCACGGCTCGCGTCGTCGACACGTGCGCGCCGCTCGTGCCGGTGGCGGCCATCGGAGCGTTGCTGGCAATGCTCGGCGCGTGGCTGGGATCGAACTGGATGCCGATCGGCACCGCCCGCCGCGGCGAGTTCGCCCGCGGGCTCGAATTCGACGCCACGGTTCTTCTCGGGGGCGGGGCCGTCCTGGCCGCCGTGGTCCTCGTGACCTCGGCCGCAGCCGCCCTCTGGGTCGGGCGCATGCGCGCACCGGGTACGACCCGGCAAGCAGCAATCGCGCACCGACTTAGCATCGGTGGGGTCACCACCGCCACCGCGGCGAGCATGGTTACTGAAGTTGGGCGCGGTCGCCGCGCGATCCCGCTGCGCTCGGCCGCCGCAGCTACTGCCCTCGCGATGGCAGGTGTGATCGGTGTCGCGGTCTTCTCCGCGTCGCTCAACCGGCTCACGGCCGAACCCGCGCGCCAGGGTTGGGGATGGGACGTGTTCGTCCGCGGGCTCGACGCCGGCCAAACGGTCGCGCGCGACCCGAGAGGTGCCGATCGGCTGTTGGCTGACCCCGACGTAAGTGCGGTGACCCAGGTGTGGATCGACTATGAGCCCCGCGTGAACGGACACACCGTGCCGCGCTTCGCCGAGCGATTCGTGAAGGGCGACCGCGGGTTCGTCATCGTGCGCGGTCGCGCGCCGGCCGGCCCCGACGAGGTTGCACTCGGCGCCAAGACCCTGCAGCGCGCGGGCGCGGCGATCGGCGGCGCGGTCGACATCGAAGGCAAGTCGGTGCGTGTGGTCGGCACCGCGCTGTTCCCCGCGACCACGAGCAACTACGCGCTGGCCGACGGCGCGCTGTTCACCGACGGGGGCGTGCGCACCCTGAGGCTCGTAGCGACCGGCGGCGACGACTCACAGTATGCGGTGACCTTCCGGTCCGGCGCCGACCGGTCGGCCGCGATGCAGCGGCTGAGGGCGCTGAACAACGGCGATTCGCCCGGCGGTCCGGTCGCACACGCGGAGATCGAGCAACTCCGCCAGCTCCACCGGCTGCCGTGGGCGCTCGCCGGGTTCCTGGTCGTGATCGCGTTGCTCGCAGTCGGCCATCTGATCGTGCTCTCCGTGCGCCGCCGCGGTCACGACTTGGCGGTACTGCGCGCGCTCGGATGCACGCCCGGGCAGATCGCTCGCATCGTCGCGTTGCAGGCGACGATGCTCGCGATCGTAGGCGTCGTCGTCGGCGCGCCAGTCGGGATCCTGCTCGGCCATGTGGTCTGGGCGCGTATCGCCGACGCCTACGGAGTCGCCGACGACGCGGCGTGGCCGTGGATCCCGATGGCAGTCGCACTCGGCGGGACAGTCGTTCTCGCCAACGCGATCGCGTGGTGGCCGGCGCGCCGAGTCGCGAAGCGACCGGTGGCACAGACGCTCGCAACGGAATAGCTCCGCTCAGACTCGTCTTCGGGCGGGCAGCTCGCGCGCGTTGTCGCGCATGATGCGCAGCCGTGAAGCGCCGGAGCGTACAAGACGAAGAGCGGGTCTGCGGCGTGTCCGGGACCTCCCAAAGGGCCGCGTTCAGCATGCCGTGTCCGTGGATGAACTGCGAGGCGTTGGGATTCTCGCTCTGCCCGCGGCTGCTCGGAAGGCACCGCAGGCTCGACCAGAGCAGACGCAGGTGTTGGAGTGACGTTCGCCTCGAGGGTCGGGCGGAATCGTGATCCGAACGGTCGCGAAGGTCAGTCACCGGAGGCTTTGGCCACCCCGCTGACTCATTCGCTGTCGCGGGAAAGCCTGCTTACTGCCGCGACTGGGCCAGGATGGTCGGCGCAGTCCGCATGCCCGCCACCGCCACGATCTCGAGCTCGGCACCTGGGAACTTGCTCACGAACCGGGATCGCCACGTCTCCACCTCCGAACGGATCCTCGCCCCAACGGGAAACACGGGTAGGCGGGCCAGCGCACTCGTCGCATTGGGGTTGCACGCTTGATACTGAGGCTTCCGCGAGGACAGATTTGTCGCGTGACGAGCGTACGAACCCACACAGCAAACGTCCTCGTGATCGGCTCCGGCGGGGCCGGGCTGCGGGCCGCTATCGCCGCGCACGAAGCGGGGGCAGAGGTAGTTGTCGTCGGGAAGCGGTCCCGCCTCGACGCGCACACGGTGCTCGCTTCGGGAGGGATCAACGCCGCCCTCGGCACTCGAGACGAGGAGGACTCGTGGCAGCAGCACTTCGCCGACACCGTCGGGGAGGGCTACCTGCTCGGTGATCCTCGCGTCGTCGAGATATTGGTGCGCGAGGCGCCGGCGGCCGTGGAGGAGCTAGCCGCGTGGGGATGCGCGTTCGCTCGCACCGAGGACGGTCGCATCGATCAACGGTTTTTCGGCGCCCACCGCTGGCGGCGCACCTGCTACGCCGGCGACTACTCGGGTCGCGCGATCCTGCAAACGCTGGCGACCAAGGTCGCCGCGCTGGGCATTCCAGTCGTCGAGGAGAACTACATATCGCGGTTGTTGATCGCCGACGGCGCCTGCTTCGGGGCCCTTGCGTTCGACTTGCACGACGGCAGCCGTACCGCATTCATCGCGGACGCAGTCGTGCTCTGCGGCGGCGGCCACACGCGCGTCTGGCGGCGAAGTTCCTCGCGTCGTGACGAGAACTTCGGCGAGGCGATCACCCTCGCGTTACGCGCCGGATGTCGCGTCATGGACATGGAACTGGTGCAGTTCCACCCGACGGGCATGGTCGCTCCCGAGGAGGCCGCCGGCACGCTGGTAACCGAAGCCGTGCGGGGCGAGGGTGGCCGTCTCTACAACGCGCTCGACGAACGCTTCATGGCTCGCTACGACGCCAAGCGCATGGAACTCAGCACGCGCGACCGAGTCGCGCTTGCAAACTACGTCGAGATCACAGAAGGCCGGGGCGGCCCGCACGGCGGTGTATTCCTCGACATTACGCACCAGCCCAAAGACCTCATCATCGAGAAGCTGCCACGCATGTATCGTCAGTTCATCGAGTACCAAATGCTCGACATCTCGCGTGAGCGAATGGAAGTCGCGCCCACCGCGCATTACTCAATGGGTGGTATCGAGGTAGAGCCCGAGAGCCACGCCACCAGAGTGGTCGGGCTGTACGCGGCCGGAGAGTGCACCGGCGGCCTTCACGGCGCCAATCGGCTGGGTGGCAACTCGCTCACGGAGACGATCGTTTTTGGCAAACGCGCCGGCGACGCAGCAGCGTTGTTCTCGGCGGGCT
>JBBSEC010000132.1:0-10741 GCA_038240075.1 Acidimicrobiia bacterium | reverse complement strand
AGACCGTGAAGGAGACCGCCAGCCCGAGCGCGATGCCGACGGGGCCGCGACGCCCGCCGCCGGCGCCGCCGGCCATCACCACCGGCAGCACCGGGAGCACGCAGGGCGCGAGCACGGTCGCCGCGCCGGCGAGCAGGCTGACGACGATCAGCTCCAGCATCGCGGCCAGTCTAGGCGTCGCGAGCGTGCGCCGCGATCCCCGTTCACCGCTCGTTCATCAGCGTTCATCAGGGCGCCGGCGGCAGGTCCCGGGCGAATCCCAGGCGACCCCGCCGCGACGGAACGCGGAAAACCCGCAGCTTCGCCCCGCGCCCGCCCCGATGCCCCCGGACGCTTTCTGGCGACACCCCCCGCCAACCGCCGGTCGCAACTGGCCGGGGGCGGGACTGACGCCCCCCGCCACGACGCACTGCTACAGCGCTTCGTCTCCGAGCTCTCCGGTCCGCAGCTGCTGTGTCAACCGGGAGTCGTGGGCGGCGAGCCACGGGATCGCGACGAACAGCGCCAGCACCAGGCTCACGCCGGCGCGCCGGAGTCCACGCGGTGATCTCCGCGTGGACTCCGTTTCGATGCTCGACGCGCGCAGCTCCGTCATGACGTGCTGCCGACGGAACGGCGGCCACATTTCCCGAACGCCGACGGGAACATGACGACTTCCCGACTTCTCTCTGATGAGTTCCTGACATCGCGGCCGGAGGCCTGACGCTGTGCGCTCCGGTCCGTCGTCATGAAGCCAAGGTACGAGTCAGGCGTTGCTCAGAAACGTCTCAGGAGTGAAGCCGGCGTTTCGATCCTGTGCCCGCTTTGAGCCGGCTTTGTGTCGTCGCACCGGCACCGCGAGAACGTCGCGCCAGGCTCGGCCCGAGGTCGCCCCGGCCGGTGACCTCGACCCGGTCGAGCTCGAGCCATGACGCCATGAGGTGCAGCTCTTCCATCAGCTCCGCGGCGACGTCATCCTCGTTCACCCCGCTTTCCATCCACGCACTCTGGACGAGCAGTGCCCGGTTGGGCCGGTCGGCCTTGAGGTCGACTCGGCCGACGAGCGCGTCTCCGAGCAGGAACGGCAGCACGTAATACCCGTGCCGCCGCTTCGCGGCCGGCGTGTAGATCTCGATCCGGTAGTGGAACCCGAACATCCGCAGCGCCCGGTCGCGATTCCAGACGACCGGATCGAACGGGCTGAGGAGCGCCCGCGCGCGAATGCGGCGCGGGACACGCGCTTCGGGGTGGAGGTACGCGGGACGGTCCCATTCCCGCACCGTGACGGGAACGAGACGACCTTCTTCCACGAGCTCGGTCACCGGTTGTTTGCATGCGGTCGGCGTGAGTCGGTGGTAGTCGGCGAGGTCCTGCAGCGTCCCGACACCGTGGTACTTGGCGGCCATCACGAGCAGCTCCTTGCGGGCTTCGTGCTCGGGCAGCGCCGGCCGCGCGAGCGCAGCCGCCGGGATAATGCGCTCCGGGAGGTCGTACACGCGCGCGAAGTCGTGCGGTCGTCGGCGCGCGGCGACGCGGCCCACGTAGAAGAGCGCTTCGAGCGCGGTCTTTCCGTCGTCGTAATCCCACCAGGTGCCCTTCTTCTCGACCCGAGCCTCGAGGTCGCGCGCCACCAGTGGACCATCGGCGACCACGCGGTCATAGACCCGTTCGGTGTAGTCGCGCTGGGCCTCGACCCGGCGGCGGAAGCTCGGCCACGGGTACGGCTCGCGCATCCGCCACCGGTGGAGGTAGTACTGGTCGGTCGGGACGAGGCTGGCTTCGTGCACCCAGTACTCGAACAGCTCGCCGCCGCGCGTGGCGTCGTCGATCAGCGTGCGCGGGTGCGGCCCGAGCCGCGCGAACAGCGGCAGCTCCTGACTGCGCACGAGCACGTTCACGGAATCGATCTGGATCAGCCCGACGCGGTCGAGCACCCGGCGAAGATGGCGACGGTCGACGCGCCCGGTCGGACGCGGGTCGTTGAACCCTTGCGCAGCGAGGGCGATCCGGCGCGCCTGCGCGTTCGACAGGTTCACGGGCCGTCGTCGGAAAGTGTGGGCTGGTCGGTCGGGTACAGACCGACGGCGAATCCGTACACGGTGTCGCCGCCGCGGGGCAGCTTCGCGAACTCCTGTGCGAGCTGCAGGACCCGGGCCCAGAACTGCTGCGCACTCGCTTCGGGGATCCGAGCGTGCCGCAGGGTGGCGCGGAGCTCGTCGCCGGCGTGCGCGGCGACGGCTTCGGCCGCGCCCTCCGACAGCGGGTTGACTCCGACGGTCGAACGCGAGCCGGCGGCCCGGTCGACCGTGCCGACGTGGAAGAGGCGCGCCGTGCGCCCGTAGTACCGCTCGTCGATCGCCCGAACGCGTCGCGTGCGAACCACTCGGAGCAACCCGGCGGCGACGAGGACGTTGACGTGGTGGGCCACGGTGCTCCTCGGGCGGCCGAGTGCCGACGCGAGCTCCCTGACCGTCGCGGCCCGCTCGAGCAGGAGGTCGAGGATCGTCGAGCGCAACGGCCCGGCGAGCGCGTGCAGCTGCGCCGGGCTCGCCGCCGCGAGGTCCTCGGCCAGGTCGTAGTCCGGGACCCGTTGATGATCATTCGACATTATTGGATCATTCTAACTACATTGATCGAACTGAAGAAGTCGATCGTACCGCGGGGTAATCACCATGAACGTCGGCCTCGACGAGCACGGCCGACCGGAACCTCCCATGGCGGGCGACGAGAGCGCCACCCTCCTCGGCTTCCTCGACTACCAGCGCGCGACCCTGGCTTGGAAGTGCGCGGGGCTCGACCCGGCCGCCCTGGCGGCCACCGTCGCCGTCTCGTCGATGAGCCTGGGCGGGATGCTGAAGCACCTGGCCTACGTGGAGTCCGACTGGTTCCCGGTGGCTGCACGGACGCGACCGGCAGCCCCCGTGGGACACCGTCGACTGGAAGGCCGACCCCGACTGGGAGTGGCACTCGGCAGCCGACGACTCACCCGATCAGCTCCTGTCGCTCTGGCAGGACGCCGTCGCGCAATCGCGTGTGCTGGTCGCGGAGGCACAGGCCTGCGGCGGACTCGACCAGCTCTCCCGGCGCACCTGGCCCACCGGTGACGCGCCCAGCCTTCCATGGATCCTCGTCCACATGATCGAGGAGTACGCGCGCCACAACGGTCATGCCGACATCATCCGGGAATCGATCGACGGGCTCACCGGCGAGTAACCACGCCGGCGCCGACGCACGGGCGCGCCGCCGAACTTAGAGTCCACCGGATGGACACGGTTCGGATCGGAATCCTGGGCGCGGCCCGCATCGCACCGTCGGCCGTCATCAAGCCGGCGGCCAGCGTCACCGAGGCCGTGGTGGGCGCGGTCGCGGCGCGTGACCGGAGCCGGGCCGATGCGTTTGCTTCGAAGCACGGCATCGCGAAGGTGTGCGACTCCTACGCGGCGCTCGTGGCCGATCCCGATCTCGATGCGATCTACAACCCGCTTCCGAACGGGTTGCACGCCGAGTGGACCATCGCCGCGCTCGAGGCGGGCAAGCACGTGTTGTGCGAGAAGCCGTTCACCGCGAACACCAAGGAAGCCGAGGCGGTCGCGGCCGTCGCGCAGCGCACGGGCCTCGTGGTGATGGAGGCTTTCCACTACCGCTACCACCCGCTCGCGCTGCGCATGCGCGCGATCGTCGAAAGCGGAGAGCTCGGCACGCTCCGGCGGGTCGAGACCTCGCTGTGCTTCCCGCTCCCGAAGTTCTCCGACATCCGCTACCAGTACGACCTCGCGGGCGGCGCGACGATGGACGTCGGCACCTACACGGTCCACATGGCGCGCTTGCTCGGATGCGAAGAACCGGAGGTCGTCTCGGCCCAGGCGAAGCTGCGCACCCCCGACGTCGACCGGGCCATGCGCGCGGAGCTGCGCTTCCCGAGCGGCCATACCGGCCGGATCACCTGCTCGATGTGGTCGACGTGGGTCATTCAGACGTACGCGCGGGTCATCGGCGACCAGGGCGAGATGCACGTGATCAACCCGACCTCACCGCAGCTCTGGCACCGCATGCGCGTCAAGAGCGGCGGCACCAGCCGCACCGAGAAGTTCTCGCGCCGCCCGACGTACGAGTTCCAGCTCGAGGCGTTCTGCGGCGCGGTCCTGCGAGGCGAGCCGACCTTCACCCCGCCCGCCGACTCGATCGCCAACATGCGGGTGCTCGACGCGATCTACGTCGCCGCAGGAATGGCACCGCGCGGGACCTGACCGCTCTAGAGGTCCCGAAGTCGCGCCGTCACATCGGTGCCGAGCTGGCGCGTGAACGCAACCGGATCGCCGGTCGGGACGAAGATCGCCGTGTCGATGCCGAGCTTGGCGTAGTCCGCGATGCAGCTGACGAACGCGTCGGGGTCGGAGAACGCGTCGGTGCGCGTGAGCATCGTCTTGCTGATGGTGTCGTAGTCGCGGCCCACGTCGTCGCAGTGACGGCGGAGCACGTCGAGCTTGTGCTCGACCTCGTCGAGGCCGACCTCTCCCGCCTCGTCGGAAACGTCGGCAAGCGCCGCGGGCGTGAGCTCACCGGCGACGAGTGCGCGCACCCGCCCGTGGATCGCCTGCGCCGCCGGTCCCGCCAGCTGCTGAAACACGATCGCGCGCACCAGCGCGCCGAAGTGCCCGTCAGGGTCGCGGGGCCGGTGCTTGATCGGACCGGCCTGCGCCACCAGGTGCGCGACCACCAGGTCACGATCCGCGACCAGGTCGATTGCGGTACCGAGTGACGTGCGGGCCCGGGTTCCGTTCATCGACACACCTTCGCGCACCGGCCGACGCTGCCGTCTACGCTCGGTCTCATGGCCGCTGCTGCTCACACCGACCGCGTCGCTCAAGCATCGACCATGGTCGCCGCGCAAGCCCACTGCAGCCTCCCCCAGGCGCTCCTGCTCATGGAAGCTCGTGCCGAGGAGGCGGGCCGGAGCCTCGAAGAGATCGCGAACGAAGTGGTGGAGCAGGAGATCCGGTTCGACGCGTAGCGATCTAGCTGATCGCGCGTTCGGGTTGGTCTTCGCGTAGGTGCTCGTGCACGAGCCGCACGACCGTCGCGCCCTCACCGACCGCCGACGCGACCCGCTTGATCGAGCCCCGCCTGACGTCACCGGCCGCGAACACGCCGGGAAGGCTGGTCTCGAGCAACAACGGCTCGCGGTGATGCCCCCAGTGCACGCCGGGCTGATCGAGCACGTCGCGTCCCGTCACGACGTAGCCCTGCGAATCACGCGCGATGTCGTCCGGTAGCCAGTGCGTGTGGGGCTCGCCACCGATCATGATGAACAGCGCGGCGGCCGGCAGCACCTCCTCGGTGCCCTGCGCACGATCCGCGAGTGTGAGGCGCTCGAGTCGTTCGGGGCCATCGCCGTCGACCACCTCGGCGCGGTGGCGCACGACGATGTTCGCGGTCGACTGGATCGCCTGCACGAGGTAGCTCGACATCGACTTGGCCAGATCGTCGCCCCGCACGACCAACGTGACCGACTGAGCGTGCTTGGCGAGATGCAGCGCGGCCTGCCCGGCCGAATTGCCCGCGCCGATGATGAAGACGTCCTGGCCCTGCAGCGCGCGGCTCTCGCTCACCGCCGCGCCGTAGAACACACCCGAGCCGACGAGCGCCTCGAGCCGCGGCACACCGAGCCGGCGCCACTCGATCCCGGTCGCGATGACGACCGTGCGCGCGCACACCTCGGTGCCATCGAGCAGGTGAACGACACGATCCTCGCCCCGTCGTTCGAGCGACACGGCTTGCTGCGCGAACACGATGTGCGCACCCATCAACCACGCCTGCTCGCAGGCGCGCGCCATGAGCAGGCCGCCGTTGACGCCGTGCGGGAACCCGGGATAGTTGCGGATCAGTGGGCTCGTTCCGGCCTGCCCGCCCGAGATCGCGCGCTCGAGCAGCACGGTCTCGAGGCCCTCGGACGCGGCGTACACCGCCGTGGTCAATCCGGCCGGCCCCGCTCCCACGATCGCGAGCTCACACGTTGTGACGTCGTTCGTCACGTTGACGCCGATCACCCGGGCCAGGTCGCTGATGCTCGGGTCGATGATCACCTGCCCGTCGTACCGGATGACCACGGGGAGCCGCGACGCGTCGAGGCCTGCCTCGTCGAGCAGCCGGCGTCCCTCGTCGCTCTCGACGTCGTAGAACCCGAACGGCATGCTGAAACGCGTCATCGCGTCGCGCAACCGCAGCACGCTGCTGTCACCCTCCGCCGCGACGATCCTGAACAGCTCGAAGGTCGGTTCTTGCTCCCGCGTCCACGACGCGAGGTATTCGCTCATCACGCCGTACAGCATCTCGTCGTCGGCCCATGGCCGCACGATGTGATAGTCGGCGCGCCCGAGTGTCATCGCCTGCACCGCGGGACTGGTCGAGGAGTAGTCGCGATCAACGAGCAGGACCCGCTTCGCGCTCGGATGCAGGTCGTGCGCGGCCTCGAGAAAGTCGGAGGCGGCCGCGTCGTCGACGAGGAACAGCGCAACCGGTTGGTTCGCCGTGCTCAACCCGCGGAGTGTGCCGAGCGCGGCATCCGACGACGTCTCGCCGCGCACCGAGAAGCCGTTGCCGAATCGCCGGGAGAGGTCCGCAAGCAACTCGACGAGCGCACTCGCGTCGTGCTCGACCACGAAGAGAACCGGAAGGCCCACCATCTCAGGCACGGTTTCGAGCCTAACGGTGGAGCGGCGAATACGTCAGGAGGTTTTGCGCATGACGAGCAGGTACTGGCCCCCTCCGGGTTCCACCTCCGTCGATACCCGAAGCCCCGGCGCGAGCCGGGAGACGCGGCCGGCCAACCAGGTCGCCGCCTGCGCGCCGTCTTCGGATGTCGGGCAGCGAGCCATCACTTCTCGCCCGCCCTTGCGCACGAGCCGCTCCACACTCGCGAGGATCGGCGCGGGGTCGCTCACGAAGAGCGCGGTCGGCCACGGCACCACGGGAGCGACCGCACCCTTCTTCGTGTTGCACGCGCGATGCGCGAGCCGCTCGGTGCCGACGACGGAGCCGCCGCCCTTCGACTTGGCCTTGGTCGTGACGCTGTCGATGCTGGGACCGCGCGCGTCATTTACCGACATCGCCGGATCCACCGCCGCGTCGCACAGCCAGCATCGCCACGAATCGGCGGTGCCGACCTCGTCCAGGCGGCTCACGTGGTCACCGTCATGACGGGCCCGGTTCGGCGCCCGCCGTGGTCGGTCTGCCCGCGCGACGCTGCTCGGGCGCCGGGTACGGACAGTGCCGGCACCCGCTCCCGCAGCACTCACCCCGAGCCAACAGGGTCGACGCGGTCAGGACGAGGTATCCCGTCGCCGGATCGACGTAGTCAGGATCGCCGCGTCTCGTCGCCTCTGCGTGCAGTGCCGCGAGATCTCCGTCCTCGACCAAACGACCGTCACCAACTTCCGCCGCCGACGCGACCGATCCTACGGTGACCGATGATTCGCGGTAGTTCGAGTGGTCTCAGTGTGAGCGCGCCGCCCGAACCCGGGCCGGCACCGACTGGAGCGACGATGGCCGCGACCGTGGTGCAGTACCAGGTGAAGCCGGAACGGGTCGACGAGAACCAGCAGTTGATCGAGGCGGTGTTCACCGATCTGGAGGCACGCGAGCCCAAGGGCTTCACGTACAAGGTCTTCCGTCTCGAGGACGGTGTCACCTTCGTGCACGTCGTGATCGAGCACGACGATGTCGACCATCCCGATTCACTGCAGGACGTGCCGGCCTTTCGCGCGTTCGTTGCCGACATCGCGGCCCGCTGCGACGTCGCTCCCGTCGCAAAGAGAGCCACCATCGTCGGCGGCTACCGCTGAACCCGCGACCAGGGCGACGACGGCGATGTCGTCTCTGGTGTCGCCGCCCTGGAACTCGACCGCCGCCGAGACGACGGCGTCGGCGATCGCCTGCGCGGGCCCAGGCGTCGCGGCCACCAGGGCGCGGAGCCGGGTGTCGCCGAAGAAGTCGGCTCCACGACGAGCTTCGGTGACGCCGTCGGTGTGGAGCACCAACGCCTCGCCTGCATGCAGCACGACCGTGACATCGGTGTAACGCGTTTCCTTCACCATTCCGACGAGGGAGCCCGGAGTTCCGACCAGCTCCGTGGACGCGTCAACTCGTCGCCGGATCGGCAGCGGATGGCCACCGCAGGCAACCGTGAGACGAATGCGCTCGTCGACTCGTTCGATGCACACGAACACCGCGGTGCAGAACTCGTCGGGGTGGTAGCGGCGCAGCACCTCGTGGAGCCGGGTCAGCACCGCGCTCGGCGCGGACGCCCTCAATGCCTCGACCCGAACCGTGTTGCGGGCCAGCGACGCGACCACCGCAGCCGCGGCGCCTTTGCCGCAGACGTCACCGAGGACCATTCCCCACGTGTCGGGACGGATCTCGAAGACATCGTAGAAATCGCCGCCGACCACGCTGCCGTCACCCGCGGCGCGGTACGCGCCCGCAATCTCGAGGTCCGGGATCGACGGGATCTCGTAGGGGAGAAACGTCGCCTGCAACGTCTGAGCCAGGGTTCTCGCGTGCGCCGCGGCCTCCTGTGCCCGCTCCTTCGCGACCACCAGCTCGCGTTCGTAGGACCGGCGCTCGGTCGCATCGAAGAGCGCCGTGCGAATGGCCACGGCGTTTCCGTCGGCGTCCCGCTTGAGCACTGAGTTGACGAGGACCGGAAGCCGCTTCCCTGATGCGGCTACGAGCTCGACCGCGATCTCGCGCACGGTGCCCTGCATCAGCAGTGCCGGGCCGACGTGCGTCTCGTAGAAGATGCGGTCGCCGGGCGCCAGTAGGTCGCGAAACCGCGTGTGGCCGACCAGGGAGTGCCGCTCGTACCCGCTCCACGCGAGAAACGTCTGATTGACCTTGATGATCGTGCCGTCCGTCAGTGTCGACAGGTACGCGCACGGAGCGTTGTCGTAGAGCTCCTCCGCATCGTCTTCTGCCAGCGCTCCGTAGAAGGCATCGCCCGATTGGCCCCCGACCAGCTGCCCGCCGTTCGTCACGCCGACGTCAGAAACTCGGACATCGCGTCGGCCGTCTCTTCGGGCGCGCTGAGGTTCGGGCAGTGGCCGGTCGCGCGCAGCCGTACGAACGTACTTCCGGCGATGTGCTCGCTCACGAACCGGCCGACCGCCTCGGGTGCGATGACGTCTTCCGAGCACTGCAGGATGAGTGTCGGCACGCGCACACGCAGGAGATCGTCGCGATTGTCGGCGAGAAATGTCGCACGGGCGAAGTGCTTCTGGATCTCCGGGTCGGCGCGGCAGAAGCTCGCTGTCAACTCGGCGCCCAGCTCCGGACGACCGGGGTTCGCCATGATCACCGGCGCCATCTGAGTCGACCATCCGAGATAGTTGCTGTCGAGCGACGCCAGCAGCCCTTCGATATCGGCATCGGCGAAGCCGCCGACGTAGTCGCCGTCGTTGACGTAACGCGGCGACGGGCCGATGAGGACCAGTGCCGTGATCCGGTCGCCGGATTGAAGTGCCGCGCGGATACCGATCATCGAGCTCACCGAGTGACCCACGAAGACGACGTCGCGCAGATCGAGCGCGTCCATGATCTCGACGACGTCCTGCGCGTACCCGTCGAGCGTGCGGTACCGGTCGACGTCGTACGCCGACGCATCGGAACGGCCGGCACCGACGTAGTCGAAGAGCACCGTCCGGTACTCCCCCGCGAACTTCGGCGCCACGAAGCGCCACATGTTCTGGTCGCAGCCGAAGCCGTGCGCGAACACGATCGGCCGGCCGTCCGCGGGCCCGTCGACCGTGACGTTGTTCCTGAGGAGAACGTCGCGCGCCATGATCGAGGATACGCCCGAGACTTACAAGGTCATTCCCCGGTGCCGCGTGACTGCAGCGATCGGTCGCTCGGCCCAGAGGCCTGTACGTCCGAAATGGGTCGACATCCCCCACGAGTCGGCGAGGCTTCAGCGCCGGCTCGAGCCGCGTCGTGTCGATCGTGCCGGGGTGGTCGACGCACACGAGCCGTCGGGCGCTGCAACATGTTCATCGGCTCCGTGAAGCCGAGTGGAACCGTGATGTACAGCGGGTCGAAGTGTCCCGCCGCGGGCGGCGGCGAGTTGAAGTTGGCGCCCGCTTCACATCCGCTCGTCGCCGAAGCGGAGACGCCCGTGTCGCAGTAGAAACCCTTGCTGTAGGTGAACGGACGGCTCACGCCCTCGTAGTTCGCGGCCGTCATGCCGAACTCGCCGACGCCTCGACCGGGGTGCTTCGCATTGCTCGACGGCGCACCGGGTGATGCCACCGCGACGCCGAGCCCTCCGACCGCGACGACTGCCGTCGCGATCGCAACCAATCGTCCAACACTTCGTACGCCTTTCAAGATGACTCCCTCTCGTCGTTTGGGACCAAGTGAGGAGCCCCGCCTCTCCAAGTACTCAGTACGAGACACGGAGGCGCATTGGATGTCACGCTCCGACACGACGGCGAACACGCCGCGCACGATGTCAGCGACATGGGGTGTTTTGGGCGAGCGGGTTGCGGGTATCTGAAATCGCAACAAATTCGGGGCTGCAACGCAGCGGCCACAAATGAGAGGTGACGTCATGTACATCGGCGTAGGCACCGTCGTTCTCGTTCTGCTCATCGTTCTCGTCGTGATGGCCCTTCGCGGCCGCACGGTCTAACCGCTCACTTCCACGGAAGGATTGCACGATGGGTATCGGCACGAGCGTTTTCCTCCTCGCAGTTGGAGCCGTTCTTGCGTT
>JBBSEC010000131.1:0-10843 GCA_038240075.1 Acidimicrobiia bacterium | reverse complement strand
CGCGGAGCTCGCCACTGCGGGCACGCACGTCTCCGGCATCACGGTTTCTGATGGTCGCGGCAGCAACGTCAACACCGCTGCGGGCACGGTTACCGCGACGATTGGCGCCGGCGTGACCGTCGTCACCTACACGAACGCGGTGAACCCGATCGCGCAGACCGGCTACATCGAGGTCTGCAAGTGGGCGGGCGACCCGTACGTGTCGGGCAGCTTCACCTTCTCGGTCACCGACGCCACGGGCCTCGTGTCCACGCAGTCGGTTCTCGTGAATCAGTGCACCGCTCCGATCGCCGTTGCGGCCGGAAACGTCACGGTCGCCGAGGTGGCGCAGTTCCCGTACTACGTGAGCGAGATCGACGTCTTCCCGTCGGGTCGTACCGTGAACCAGAACCAGGCGAACCGTACGGTCACGGTGACCGTCCCGCAGGGTGACAGCTCCACGGAGACCGTCGTCGGATTCACGAACTCGACGCTTCTCGGCAACTTCAAGGTGTGCAAGACGCTCACCGCGAACAGCTCGGCTCTCGCCGGCAAGACGTTCGCGTTCGACATCACGTCGGCGAACGGCACGTACACCGACTACGTCACCGCTGGTGCGGCCGGAACCACGGCTTGCATCATCGACTTCCAGGCAGTGCCGCTCGGCTCGCACGTGTCGATCACGGAAGAGCCCACGGCGAACGTCGTCAACACGGCAGTGAGCGTCTCGCCTGCGTCCAACGACGCCGGTAGCTACGTTCCCACCGCCAACCTGACGATCAGCAGTGGCATCACGACGGCAACCTTCACCAACATGGCCTACGGGACCATCGAAATTTGCAAGGCTGCTGCGGATGCGTCGACCGCGACCCAGACGTTCCAGTTCTCGGTCAACGGTGGCGCTCCGATCTCGGTGCACGCTGGTCAGTGCTCGCTCCCGATCTCGGTGCCGGCTGGTACGGCAACCGTGACCGAGGCCGGCAAGGCCAACTTCCACCTCGTGAGCGTGACGGCGACCGGACCGACCGGCGACAACCGCTGGATCTCCGGTAACACCCCGGTCGTGGCCTCGACGCCCTTCGGTGGCGTCGAGAACGAGACCGTGGTCACCTTCACCAACGCGGTGAACACCGGTCAGTTCAAGATCTGCAAGGTGAGCTCCGAGCCCACCCTGCAGGGTGTGTCGTTCCACTTCACCTACAGCTACACCGTCAACGGTACGACCATCACCGGATCTGCTGACCTGACGCCGGGCACCTGCTCGGCCCTGTCGGGCAACATCCCGGTGGTCGACCCGAACGGGAACGCGATTCCGATTGTGGTCAACGAGGCCGCTACGCCGACTGTTGCTGTCAGCAACATCTCGGTGAGCAACGGCACGCTGACGTCGTCGGATCTCAACTCCGGACGGGGATGCTTCACGGTGAACCAGGGCGTCACCACGATCACGTACACCAACGTGCGGACGGCGATCAACAACGTCTAAGCAGGTTGTGAGGCAAGTACGACTGGGCTTCAACCCGCCCAGGAGTTGAAGGGAGGGCCCCCGCCGCAAGGCGGGGGCCCTTCAATGTGCGGTTGAATGCCGAGATGAGCACGTTGATCGCCGGCCCGCTGCGCGCGCAGCTCAGTGACTCGGGAGTCGTCCAGATCGGTTGGGACGAGCCTGATTGGTTCGGCCCCGGTCGGCTCGTGATGCCGGCCGGGTCCGATTGGGTCGCCGGCACGGTGAGCGTGATGGACGACGAGCCGGTCGTCGTGCTGCGGCTCGAGGCGCTCGCGGCGCGCCACGGCTTCGCGACCGGCGACTTCGCGACACCGCCGGTGGCGTGGCACTTCGATCCGAGCGCGCGTGCCGACGGCGGCGCGCCCGACGGAATGCGCGCGTTCGGTCACCAGTACACCGAGTTCGCGCTGCCGGTCTTCAGCGACGCGTCGATGTCGTCGTGGCGCCTGCTGCCGTTCCGACCCGCCGTGGTCATGCCGCTCGGGCTCGTCGCGCCCGACGGCCGCACGATCCTGCTGGCACCGCTGCAGTCGTTTCACGAACAGGTCGTTGCCGTACCGCCCAAGCGCGCGAACGCCTCGCTCGGGGTGCGCGCGGGTTGGCACGGCGACCTCGATGACGTGCCCGCCGGCTTTGCCACCGAGCTCGCGGTGATCGCGGGCAACGGCGCCCGCGACTGCTTCGCGCGGTGGGCACGCCTGTTGCGCGCGCGCTCGCAGGTCGCGGCACCCGCGCGCGACTCCGACGCGCTCGGAACGCGCGTGTCGTACTGGACCGACAACGGCAGCGCCTATTGGTACCGGACCGAGCCCGCTCTCGACGCGGCGTCGACGGTGGTTGCCGCGGTCGACGACCTCGAGGCGCGCGGACTTCCTGTGGGTTCGGTGCAGCTCGACTCGTGGTGGTACCCGCACGAGGTGTTGCGTCCGTTCAACACCGACGAGTGGGAGGTGCCGCCCTCGGGCATGGTCCGGTGGGAAGCGCGCGACGACGTGCTCCCCGACGGCGTGGGTGCGTTGCGCGAGCGACTGGGCCGGCGGCCTCTGATCGCGCACTGCCGGCACCTGTCGTCGCAATCGCCGTACGTCGACGAGATGCCGATGTGGACCGATGCCGACCGCGCGCACCCGCAGACCGGCGAGCTGTACGAACGCCTGCTCGATCAGGCCGTCGCGTGGGGCGTGGAGGTGTTCGAGCACGACTGGTTGATCGAGTGCTTCCTCGGAGTGCGGGGCCTGCGCGAGGCGCCGGGGCGCGCCGCGGCGTGGCAGGAGGGCATCGACGCCGGTCTCGGCGCGCGCAACCTGCACGCGCAGTGGTGCATGGGATCGCCGGCTGACTTCGCGCAGGCCAGCCGGCTCCGTCACGTGACGTCGATCCGCACGAGCGGCGACCACGGGTACCTCGTCGGTCCGGAGCTGTTGTGGGCCTGGTTCCTACACACGAACGTGATGGCGCGCGCGCTCGGCCTCTGGCCTTACAAAGACGTGTTCCATTCGGCGCCGGGCTCCGAGACCCGTGAGGTCGAGGCGCTGCTCTCCGCGCTGTCGGCGGGGCCCGTCGGGATCGGCGACCGCGTCGGCGAGGCCGACATCGGGCTGATCCGACGGACGTGTCGCGCCGACGGCGTGCTCGTGCGTCCCGATGTGCCCGTCGCCGCGGTCGACCGGGCGGTGTTCGACGCGCCCGTGTGGAGCGGTGAGCCGCTGGTCGGTACTGCTCACACGCAGCACGCGGCCGGCCGCTGGGGCTACGTCGTCACCTGCAATGTCGGTTCGGAGCCCAAGCCGTGCGCGGCGCGTGTTGCCTTGGCGGAGATCGGCGAGGATCGTCCGGCCACCGGTTCGGTCGCCGTGTACGACTGGCGGGCGGCCAGCATCGAGGTCATGCCCGCCGACGGGGCGTACCAGGTCGCGCTCGAGCCCGCGGGCTGGGATTACCGGGTGCTCGCGCCGGTGCTTCCGGGCGGCATCGCGGTGATCGGAGATCCCGCGCTGTACGCCTGCTCGGGTGACGCTCGCGTCGCCGATGTTGCGGCCGACGGCGATGGCGACGGCGTGAGCATCACCGTGCTCGGCGCGAACGAACAGGTCCGTATCGTCGGCTGGTCGGGGCACCCGATTGCCGGGCGCGTGTGGGCACCCACAACCGGCCGTTCGGATGTCGCGTCGACCTACGACACCACCACGGGAATGTGGGAGATCGCGGTCGATGTCGGCGACGCGGGATGGGTCAAGCTGCACGTGCGCCCGCGCGCCTGAGGCTCAGGTGAGCGGGGGCATGCCGGTCATGGCGCGGAACTCGTCGGTCGTGTTCGTCAGCGGGAACGGCTCCGCAGGAACCGGCAGGCCGAGCCGGTCGCAGATCGGATCCCAACCGTCGGCGGCCGTCCACTCGAGCAGTCGTGCGGCGGGAACCGCACTGCGCACCGCCGCGTTGTGCCGTTCGAACGCGTCGATCATCGCGGTCTCATCGTCGAGCTGGTCGCAGAAGCGGTCGCGCATCAACTGGCGAAACGTGTTCATCCACGGCGCCAACTCGGGCGGCAGGCTGTCGAACGCAACGAAGATCGTGCTCGACGCGCTGCGGTACCACGCGTCGGCATCACGCACCGAGAGCAGCACCAGCGCGTCCGGGTTCGCGGCCGACAGCTCGGGCCAGAACGAACCGCCGGGCCAGTCGACGAGCGCGCGATAGTCGGCGAGCAGCGTCGCCCAGTCGACCGGACGCCCCTCGATGGCGTCGGTCCATCCCGCGATCTGCACTGGATTTCCGAACATCTCCATCATGTGATGGCACGGCCCACCGAGCAGTTGCTCGAGCGCGATCTTGAGCGAGTGCGTTCCGGTACGACCGACCCCTGCGCCAACCACCTGCAGCCCCATGGCGGCGGACGTTAGCCAAAGTCGACCGTATGGGTCGAGAGTGCGCCGACGGCCGGCTCAGCTCGGGAGCGCAGCGGCCATCTGGGCGAGGATCTCCGGCGGCACGAAGTTGTTCTCGGTTGTGGTGTCGGCCTCGGTGAGCTCGACGAGGCGGGTCACGACCTCGGCCGGGTCCATCTGCCCGTTCGTCACGAGGTCGCGCATCATCTGGAACATGGGTGTCGCCGGCGCGTTCAGCGAGCCGTCGCCGAACCACTCCCACATCGAGTCGGCCATGCGGTCGTTGAAGCCGGTGAGGTACGGGCCGGGGTTGATCAACGTGACGTCGATGCCCTGCGAGGCCAGCTCGGCGCGCATGGCCTTGCCCATCGCTTCGAGCGCGTGCTTCGTCATCGAATACGGCCCGAACGCCGGGCCCGACATCACTCCCGCGATCGACGACACGATGATCACGCGCCCCGCACCCTTGGCAACCATGCGCGGCAACACGTGTTGCGTGATCGACAGCGTGCCGAACACGTTGACCTCGAAGAGCCGCCGTACGCGATCGATGGGGACGTCGGCCATCGGACCGGTCTGACCCGCGCCCGCGTTGTTGATGAGCACGTCGATGTCCCAGTCGGCGGCCTTGTTCACATCGGCCGACGTGATGTCGAGCTTCTCGACCGTGAGCTCCGGAGCCTCGGCGCGCAGGGCCTTGGCCTGCTCCTCGGTCTCGGTCGTGGCGATGACCTGGTGGCCGCGTGCGGCCAACGCCAGGCTCGCACCCTTGCCGAATCCGGATCCCGCGCCCGTGATCATCACGGTCTTCGTCATGTCGAGCTCCCCTCGTCGGCGTGGAGTCTGACCCGATCGCAATGTCGAAGCGAGCGGAGTACGTTCCTGGCCGTTGCCGGTGCGGGGGCCGCACCGACCGGACCCCAGGGAGGCGCCTCGTGCCCCTCGATCCGCAAGCGCGCATGTTGCTCGACCAGCTCGAAGCGCTGGGTTCTGTGCCGATGTCGCAGCAGACCGCGGCCGATGCGCGCGCCTCCTTTGCGATGCTCGCCGCGGTCGCAGGTCAGGCCGACGCGCCCGTGCCGACCGAAGACCGGACGCTTCCCGGTCCGGCTGGTGAGATCCCCGTGCGCGTCTACCGGCCGCCGGCCGACGAGGCGCTTCCCGTCGTCGTCTACTTCCACGGCGGCGGCTGGGTGATCGGCGACATCGCGACCCACGACACGACCTGCCAGCGGCTGGCGGCCGGAGTGCCGGCGGTCGTCGTGAGTGTCGACTACCGCCTCGCGCCGGAGCACTGCTTCCCCGCGGCCGTCGACGACTGCGACGCCGCGACCGCCTGGGTATCGGCGCACGCGGCCGAGCTCGGTGGCGACGCCTCGAGACTCGCGGTCGCCGGCGACAGCGCCGGCGGGAATCTCGCCGCAGTCATTGCGCGGCGCGCTCGCGACTCCGGTGGACCGCCGATTGCATTCCAGCTCCTTGTCTACCCGGCCACGGATCTGACGCGTTCGCTGCCGTCGCACACGGAGAACGGCGAGGGCTACCTGCTCGACAACGACGCGATGACGTGGTTTGTCGGCCACTACCTCGTCGACGCCGACGCGCGGCATCGGGACGCGTCGCCGCTGTTCGTCGACGACCTCGCGGGCTTGCCGCCGGCATTGGTGGTCACGGCCGAGTTCGATCCGCTCCGCGATGAAGGTGAGGCGTACGCCGATCGTCTGCGCGACGCCGGTGTCGTGGTGACGACGTCTCGTTACGACGGCATGATTCACGGCTTCTACGGGCTCGACAGCATCTTCGACGCGTCGAAGCGCGCGACCGCGGAGACGGTGGCGGCGCTGCGCGACGCGTTGACCAAGCAGCCGGTCTCCGGCGCGACGAGCTGAAGGACGCACGATGGCTGAGCAAGTGAGCGTGAGCCGGGAGATCGGCGTGCCCGCCGAGACGGTGTGGGCGATGGTCTCCGACGTCACCCGCATGGGGGAGTGGTCGCCCGAGAACGTGGGTGCCGAGTGGCTCGGGAACGCGACGGGCCCCCATCGCGGCGCGTCGTTCCGAGGCACGAACCGCAACGGGAAGAAGAAGTGGCAGACGGTCGCGACGATCGTCGATGCCGAGCCCGGTCGCGTGTTCTCGTTCCGCGTCAAGGCGGCGGCGGG
Source organism: Acidimicrobiia bacterium (assembly GCA_038240075.1). GTDB lineage: Bacteria > Actinomycetota > Acidimicrobiia > IMCC26256 > PALSA-610 > DATBAK01. Next base: position 4,310 of record JBBSEC010000131.1, on the reverse strand, counting down.
GCTCAAGGTCGCCGAGTGGCGCTACGCGTTCGAGCCGACGGCGACGGGATGCCGGGTCACCGAGACGTGGGTCGATCAGCGGGGCGTCATCGTGAAGACGCTCGGCAAGCCGGTGAGCGGCGTCGGTGATCGCGCCGCGCACAACCGGGCGGGAATGGAGCAGACGCTCGAACGCCTGGCTTTGGCCGCCGAAGCGGCGAGCTGAGCCCGCGGAGTCAGCTGAGTCAGCTGAAGGCGAGCCCTTCGAACGCACCCGAGTTGCGCCAACCGTCGATGTAGTTGAAGTACGCGACGGGTCCCTGGGGATAGCCGGTCATCGCGAGGCGTTCGCGCCGGCCGATCGGTTTGCCCTCGTTGTTGTAGTAGCCCGGGGTGCAGTCGGGGTTGCCGAGGAACCCCTGCGGGCTGCCTTCGAGAAGCTGCATCCAGGCGGCCTCGGCCGCGGGCGTGACCTCCACCCGTTCGGTGCCCGTATCGAGCGCGTGCGCGACGACCGTTGCGATCGTGGTGCCCGCTTCGACGAGGTTGTGGGTGATGTTCGAGATCAGGTTCGCGCCCTGGTTCGGCCCCACGATGAAGAGGTTGGGGAACCCGTCGACGTGGATGCCGTGCAGGCTGCGCATGCCGTCGGCCCAGTGCTCCGAGAGGGCCTTGCCGTCGCGGCCGATCGTCTCGAAGCCCGAGCGCCGCGCGTATTCAGTGCCGACTTCGAAGCCCGAGGCGAACACGAGACAGTCGACGTCGTAGTGGACACCGCCGACCCACACGCCCGTCTCGTCGATCCGCTCGACGCCTTGGCCGTCGGTGTCGACGAGGTGCGCGCCCGGCTCGTTGTACGCCTGGAGATACTCGTCGTGGAAGCACGGTCGCTTGCAGAGCTGGCGGTACCACGGCTTCAGCGCGTCGGCCGTTTGCGCGTCGGCGACGATGGCGTCGACCCGGGCGCGGATCTCGGTCATCTTCTCGTCGTCGCTGTCTTCGAACGCGCGCTGCACCAACTCGGGTGTGAACTCGGTGGTGTTGCCCATCTCGAGGACGATCCGGTCGCGGATGCGCTGCGCGATGTCGGTCCAGCCGTCCTTCACGAGGTCCTCGTCGGCGAACCCGCCGGTCTGCAGGGTCGTGAAGTTCATCTGCCATTCGTGCTGCCAACCGGGCGTGAGCGTGCCGAACCATTCCGGGTCGATCGGGTGGTTGCCGCGCACGTCGATCGACGACGGTGTTCGCTGGAACACGAAGAGCTCGCGCGCGGCGTGGGCGAGGGGCGGGATGCACTGCACCGCGGTCGCGCCGGTTCCGATGATGCCGACCCGTTTGTCGGCCAGCTTCACCATCGGCGCGCCGGCGGCGTCGCCACCCGTGTACCCGTAGTCCCACCGGCTCGTGTGGAAGCAGTGTCCCGCGAAGGTCTCGATGCCCGGCACTCCCGGGAGCTTCGGCCGGTGCAGCGGACCGGTTCCCATCGTGACGAACCGGGCGCGGAACTCGTCGCCGCGATCGGTGCGGATGATCCAGTGCGACGACGCTTCGTCCCAGTCGGCAGCAGTGACGGCGGTCGAGAACAATGCGTTGTCGTACAGGCCGAACTGCTTCGCGATGTTGCGCGCGTGGCCGAAGATCTCCGGCGCGAGCGTGTACTTCTGCGAGGGCATGTGCCCGGTCTCTTCGAGCAACGGTAGGTACACCATCGCGGCGGTGTCGCACATCGCGCCGGGGTACCGGTTCCAGTACCACGCGCCCCCGACGTCGCCGCCGCCCTCGATGAGGCGGACGTCGGTGACTCCGGCCTGCTTGAGGCGCGCGCCGGTGACGAGGCCGGCAAAGCCGCCGCCGATGATCGCGACGGTGACCTCGTCGAACAGCGGATCGCGCTCGACCCGCTCGACGTACGGGTCGTCAAGGAAGTGCGCGAACCGGCCCGTCGGCTCGAGGTACTGGTCGTTGCCGTCTTCGCGCAGCCGCTTGTCGCGCTCGGCGCGGTAGCGCGCGCGGAGCGCTTCTCGATCGATCGGTTCGGTGATCGTGCCGCGGCTCGATTCCATGCCCGTACCCCCCGTTTCTCCCGACCTGCCCGAAGCGCTTGACCCTCACGCCGCGTCAGCTGCTTCCATGGACCCATGTACGGAATCGGCACGGTAGCCCGCCTGGCGCAAGTGTCCCTTCGGACGCTCCGCTACTACGACGAGATCGGGCTGCTCCGGCCGGTCTGGGTCGATCCCGATACCGGCTACCGCTGGTACGCGGCCGACCAGCTCCACCGCCTGCACCGGATCCTCGCCCTGCGGGATCTGGGTGTCCGGCTCTCCGAGATCGCGGCCCTGCTCGACGACGACCTCGGTGTCGACGAGCTGCGAGGGATGTTGCTCCTGCGGCGTGCAGAGGCGCATGAGCGGGTGGCAGACGAGACCGATCGGCTCGCGCGCGTCGAGGCGCGCCTTCGCAGCATGGAGGAAACGACCATGGGTACCTACGACGTCATCGTGAAGCAGGTCGCGCCCGAATGGGTGATCGCGGCAACGGAGGATGTTCCCGATGTTCTCGACATCGGTCATGCCCAGGGCCGGCTCTGGCCCCGGCTCCACGCCGCGCTCGACGCGGCCGGGATCGAGTTCACGCCGCCCTCGATCGCGATGGAGCAGGGTGCGGATCCGATCCGTCTCACGGCGTCGCTCGTCGTCGGCGACGACGTTCACGTCGACCAAGACGGCGTCGTCACGATGCAGCTTCCGGGCGTCGAGCGGGTCGCGGCGACCGTCATCCACGGCGATCCAAACTACGACGAGGGCTTCGCGGCGCTGAAGGCTTGGGTGCAGGAAGCCGGCGAAGAGGAGTCCGGCGAGTTGCGGGAGGTGTACCTGGACTGCGACGGCCCGCGCGACACGTGGGTCGTGGAACTCCAGATCGGGCTTCTGCGAAGATGACCGGATGGTTGGACTGAACATCGCGGACATCTTCGAGACCGTCGTGGGAGAAGTGCCCGACCAACCGGCACTGGTGGTGCGCAGCAGCGATATCGCCACCGAGGTGCGCTACACGTTCGCGGAGCTCGACGCCCGCGTGAACCGGTTGGCCAACGCGTTGGTTGAGCTCGGGATCGGCGAGGGTGATCACGTTGGGTGCCACCTCTACGACGGCAACCAGTACGTCGAGGTCACGCTCGCCGCGTACAAGGTGCGCGCGGTTCCCGTGAACGTGAACTTCCGATACGTCGACGAAGAGTTGACGTACCTGTTCGACAACGCCGACTTGAAGGTCGTGTTCACCGAGCCCGACCTCGAGGATCGTGCCGACCGCGCCGCGGCCGCGCTCGCGTGGAGCTGCGCGGTCGTGGTCGCCGACGAGCGGTACGAGGCGTTGCTCGCCGCGCAACCCGACACCGCGCCCGACGTCGGTGAGCGCTCGCCCGACGATCGCTACGGCCTCTGGACCGGTGGGACGACCGGCATGCCCAAGGGCGTGATGTGGCGCCAGGAAGACATCTACATGTCGGCGATCGGCGGTGGCGGGAACGCGCTGCTCGGCGTTCCGCCGGTGAAGAACCTCGACGACGTCGCCGCCCGGGCGCGCACGGGCTCGCCGCTCGTGGGGACGTTGACGCTGTGCCCGCTCATGCACGGCGGTGGGTTCTGGCTCGCGTTCTCGGCCATCCTCGACGGTTCGTTCAGCGTGCTGATCCGCGATGTCGGATTCGATCCCGCGTTTGCCCTCCGCGTGATCGGTGAGGAGCGGGTGCGACTGTTGATGACGATCGGCGACGCGTACGCGCGGCCGATCGTCGACGTCCTCGAGTCGTGCGCGCCCGGCGAGTACGACCTCTCGTCGCTGCTCGTGTACGGATCGGGTGGCGCGATCCTCTCGCCGTCGGTGAGCCAGGACCTCGCGCGGCTGCTTCCCAAGACGTTCGTGCACGACGGGTTCGGCGCGTCGGAGACCGGCGGGCAAGGGCGGCTCGCCGGCACCGGCGCGGATGGCGCGCCGCGGTTCGACATGGACGCGTCGAACGTCGTGATCGCGGAAGATGGCACCGTCTGCAAGCCCGGAGACGGACAGATCGGCATGCTTGCGACGAGCGGCCACATCCCGCTCGGCTACTACAAGGACGAGGCCAAGACCGCGGCCACGTTCCCGGTGATCGACGGCGTGCGTTACGCCGTGCCCGGCGACCTGGCATCGGTCGACGCCGACGGCTCGATCGTGGTCTACGGGCGCGGTTCGGTGTCGATCAACTCCGGCGGCGAGAAGGTCTTCCCCGAGGAGGTCGAGAAGGCGCTCAAGCGCCATCCCGCCGTGTTCGACGCGACCGTGGTGGG
>JBBSEC010000130.1:0-10904 GCA_038240075.1 Acidimicrobiia bacterium | reverse complement strand
ATCGGTCGACGCCGACGGCTCGATCGTGGTCTACGGGCGCGGTTCGGTGTCGATCAACTCCGGCGGCGAGAAGGTCTTCCCCGAGGAGGTCGAGAAGGCGCTCAAGCGCCATCCCGCCGTGTTCGACGCGACCGTGGTGGGCACGCCGAACGACCGCTTCGGATCGCAGGTCACCGCGGTGGTGGAGTTGCGGCCCGAGCACGCCGACGACCCGCCCGGGCTTGCCGAGCTGCAGGAGCACTGCCGCGAGCATCTCGCGGGCTACAAGGTTCCGCGCGCGGTGGTGTTCGTCGACGCGACGGTTCGATCGCCTTCGGGGAAGCCCGACTACCGCTGGGCCAAGGAGACCGCGCTCGCCGCGCTCACTGGCTGACGCGCAGCTGTAACACTTGATCCGCACACTCGCGTGAGGCACCGTGAGGGGCAGTCGGACCGGGGGGCGCGACGTGAACGGCAACGGCTCGGGGCTCGCGATACCGGTGGCCATCGACGACATCGACGCCGCGTGGCTGACCGCCGCGCTTGCGTCCACGCTCCCGGCGGGTGTGGAGGTGCGGTCGTTCGCCGTGGAGACGATCGGCACCGGCGTCGGCCTGATGGGCCTGCTCTACCGCTTGACGGTCGAGTATGCGGGCGCGGGCAGCGGCATCGACGAGGCGCCGCCGACCGTGATCGTGAAGCTGCCGGTGCTGATCGACGCGACCCGTCAGGTTGCGTTGGCCTACCGCTTCTACGAGAAGGAAGTCGCGTTCTACCGCGACCTCGCCGCGGAGACGTTGATGCAGACACCCGCGATCTATTTCGGAGCCCACGACACCGACACCGACAACTTCGTGCTCGTGATGCAGGACGTCAGCCACCTCCGCTGCGCCGATCAGGTCGCGGGCTGCCAGCGCGACGACGCGCGCGCTGCGCTCATCGCGCTCGCTCGTCATCACGCCTCGTTCTGGAACGACGCGCGGCTCACGGGTGGTGATGAGCTCGCGTGGCTTCCATACAGCTCCGACTCGCCGACTCCGGAGGGTGTCGCCCAGGGTCTTGCGGGCGCGTGGGAGCCGTTCGTCGACTTCATCGGCGCTGACCTGAGCCCGGAGATCAAGGCCGTCGGCGAGTGGCTTCCCGAGGCCGCGCGCGAGCTGTTGACCGTTCCGGATGGCCACGCGGTCACGATCACGCACGGCGACTACCGGCTCGACAACTTGTTCTTCGACGATGCCCGAACCGTGACGGCCCTCGACTGGCAGATCACGACCAAACACGTCGGTGGATACGACTTCGCGTACTTCGTGAGTCAGAGCCTCTCGTCCGACGACCGACGCCGGTACCTCGACGAGCTGGTCGAGACCTACCTGTCGACGCTCGCCAATGCGGGGATCGACTACCCCGAGGAACAGTTCTGGCTCGACGTCCGCCGCGCGCTCCTGTTCTGCCTCGTCTATCCCGTCCAGTGCATGGCCCTCGATCTCACCGACCCGCGTGCCGCGGCGCTCGTCCGCGAGATGGCCCACCGCGCGTCGAGCGCGATCATCGAGATGGGTGCCCTCGAGCTCGTCCCCCGCTGAGCTCCTCCTACGATGGCGCCGTGTTCATGCTTCGCTTCGACATGCGCGCGCCATCAGAGGGGCCGGCCGCGATCGGTGACCTGTATCAGGCCGCCGTCGAGATGTCCCGTCGCCGTTGCTGCTCGCGGCGGCGATCGCGGCCCGCACGTCGACGGTGCCGATCACCGTTGCCGCGCTGCTCGTTCCATTGCACGATCCGGTGCGCCTCGCCGAAGACAGGGCCGTCCTCGATGTGCTGAGCCGCGGCCGCGTCGCGTACGTCGCCGGCCTGGGATATCGCCCCGAGGAGTACGCGATGTTCGGGCGCTCGCTGGGGGAGCGAGGCCGCCGGATGGACGAATGCCTCACCGTCCTGCTCCGCGCGTGGACGGAAGAGGAGTTCGAATACGACGGGCGCACGGTGCGGGTGACGCCGAAGCCGAGCACGGCCGGCGGTCCGTTCCTGTTCTACGGAGGCGGCAGCCCCGCGGCCGCGCGGCGAGCCGCTCGCTTCGGGCTCGGGTTCTTCGCCCAGGCGTGGGCCGAGGGTCTCGAGGACACGTACCGCGACGAGTGCGTGCGCCTCGGGAAGGATCCGGGAATGTGCATCCTCCCCGCGCGCGGCAGTGCGACGACGATCTTCGTCGCCGACGACGTCGACCGGGCCTGGCAGACGATCGGGCCGTTCATGCTGCACGACGCGCGCATGTACGCGTCGTGGCTCGACGACGCGCCGGCGGCCAGCAAGTCGACTGCGCTCACGATCGACGCCTTGCGTGCCGAAGCCGGCCCGTATCGCGTGCTCACGCCCGAGCAGGCGGTCGAGTACGCGCGCAAGCACGGCGCGCTCGCCCTCCATCCTTTGTGTGGTGGCTGCCCGCCGGAGCTGGCCTGGGAGACACTCCACCTCGTCGCCGACCGCGTGCTGCCGGCGCTGCGCTGACCGATCAGGGATCGCGGCGGGCGAGCTCGTACGCGAACAACAGATCCTGCTCGAAGACGCCGTCGGGGCAGCACGCGAGAAGCCGCCGTCGAAGGTCGTCCTCGAAGGCCTCGACGTAGCTTCCGAGAACGGCCCGATTCAAGAACGACGTCGAGTAGGTGAAGCCGATGAGCGATTCGACGCTCCATCGTTCGACTGACGAGAACTCGAACATCCCCTCGTAGGTCAATCCCGCGCGCCGGAGCACCTGCTCGTGCGGGTCCCGGTCGATGGCCTCCTCCCACCCTGCCGGCACGCGATCGCGTGCGCCGAGCGCGTCCCTCCACCGCACGAGTGTCTCGTCGAGCACGCGCTGCCACGGACGATCGCCGCGCCACGGCGTCTCGCCCCACACGAGCGCGACACAACCGCACGCCGACAGGTGTCCGACGATGCGCGTCGCAACCGCGGCACGGTCGAGTCGATGAAACGCGTTGCCTATCGCGACGAGGTCGAAGGCTCCGTCGAGCGTCACGGTCTCGGCCGACGCGGCGCGGTATTGGATGTTCGCGGCTCCGAGGCGTTGCGCTTTGTACGCGACGAGCTCGACCGATTCCGCTTCCTGGTCGACGGCCCAGACCTCGGCGACGTCGGCGGCCAGTGCGAATGCGATCTGGCCCGTGCCACAGGCCAGGTCGAGCACCCTGCTCGTCGCATCGATGGGGACACGGGCGCGCAGGTCGCTGATCAACTCGACCGGATAGGGCGGCCGGAACCGGTCGTAGTACTCCGCCGTGCCCTTGTACAGGTCCTTGCGGTACCGCAGCTCGGCCACCGCATGATCGTGGCACACGGCGGCTACCCGGGCAGGTAGCGGTCGCGCAGCGCGGAGGCCGTGGGGTGCGCCAGCGCGCCGGATTCGAGGAGGGTTTCGAGCGTCATCGTGGCGAAGGTGGCGTCGTCGGCGAGCATGCCGCGGTAGCGGTCGCACGTATCGGCGACGTCGACGTTCCCGGCCGGGTGCACGACGAGGTAGCGGCCCCACGTCCAGCCGGCACTCGGGTGTTGCAGCATGGAGAACATCAGCAGATGTTCGATCCATATCTCGCACCGGTCGCCGCGCTCATTCAGCGTGTCGATCGCGTCGGGAACGAACGCGGCCGAGCGTTCCGCGACCTCCGCGTAGCGCGCGAGGTTCTCGGGCCGCGGCGTCTCGGCCTTGCCGCGTTCGTGGTACTTGACGTCGACGGCGACGACGCCGCGGCTGCCGTCGTCACGGTCGAGGATGAACGCCGCGTCGAACGCGCGCAGGCTGTTGATGTAGGCCGCGTCGAACCAGCCCGGCGAGTGCATGAATCGCAGCGCGTCGACGCGACCGGGCGCGTCGGGAAACCAACCGTGCACCGCACGATCGGCGCGAGCGAGATCCGCGTCGAGGTCGCCGAACAGGTTGAACGCCAACGCCGGTGACGACAGCAGATCGGCCCACAGCCGTTGCTGATCGACACTCTGACGCGGCTCGACCCGCGCGGCGCGAGCGCGGACCGCAGCCAACGCGGGGGCGGTGACGAAGTTCGCGCCGGTGTCGCGCGCGTACTCGAGCGGGAGTCGGCTCCCGACCGGCCGGACGCGCGTGGCGCCGGGCTTCGGGGCGATCGGTTGCGTGCCGACCGGATGCCCGTTGGCTTCGCGCCACCGAGCCTGGTGGTAGCGAGCCGCGCGGCGGAACGCGGTCATCGCCGGCCGGCCGGGGATCTGGTCGTCGGCCTCCCAGCAGGATGCGGCCTCGAGCTCGTCCCTGGTCGGTGGTGTCATCGGTGCCCAGGATATGAACCGACGCACCTGGGACGGCGTGGCCGCCGCGTGGCCGGAGCGCGCGGGCGATCCCTACGCCGATCAGATGAACGCGATCCCGAAGTACGTCGTGTCGCGCACGCTGTCGGCGGCCTGCAGATCTGGGGGAGCACGTCGCTCGCGCGCCAACTCGTCGAGAACGATCTCGTCGACGAGTACCGGCTCATGCTCGAGCCGATCCTGCTCGGCGGCGGCAAGACGATCTTCCCGTCCGATGGTCGCGCGCGACCGCTCGAGCTCGTGTCGGTGACGCCGGCGAGCACGGGCGTGCTCATCTGCGCGTACCGACCAGTCGAGTCAGCTGGGGCCGTCAAGCACTGAGTGCGCGCAGGTCGTCGACGATGTCGGCGAACAGCTCGGGGTCGGGGTTGCGGTTGTTGACGAGGCTCACGCGTTCAGTGATGCCGTCGACGCGGGCGGCGATCTTGCTCGCGATCTCGTTGCGAGGCCCGGCGACGGCGATCACTTCGACGAGCTCGTCGGGGATCAGTGCCGCCATCTCCGCCCACCGCCCGGCCTTCGACATGCGGTTGAGGTCGTGGTGCAGCTCGCTGTAGCCGTGTGCGTCGAGCACCGACGCGTACGCGGGTGTCGATCCGTAGAACGCGAGCTGATCCTTGACCGACAAAATGGCGATGTCGTGCTCCTCGTCGGTGTTCCACGTCACCACCATCGTCACCCACACGATCGCGACGGCTTGATCCGGTCGGCCCGCAGTCGCGCCGCCGCGCGCGAGTGCCGGCAGCACGAGCTGCTCGACGGAACGACGCGAGTTGAAGGGATGGACGATGAGCCCGTCGGCGACTTCACCGGCGACCTCGATCATGCGAGGACCGAATCCTCCGATGAACACGGGCGGCGGGCCGTAGGGGTTCGGTCCCGGATCGAACGCAGGAATCATCAGGGTGTGGTGGTAGAAGTCGCCCTCGAAATGCAACTCCGATCGGCCTTCCCAACAGTCCCAGATCGCGCGAACCGCCAGCACGAGCTCGCGCATGCGGGCTGCGGGCTGCGACCAGACTTCACTGAAGCGATTCTGGATGTGGGGGCGGATCTGCGAACCGAGCCCGAGCGTGAATCGACCCGCGCTCATCTGCTGCAGGTCGTACCCGACGTTGGCCAGCACCATCGGATTGCGGGCAAACCCGATCGCGACCGCGGTTCCCAACTCGAGACGCGATGTTGCCTGCGACGCGATCGCCAGCGGGAGGAACGGGTCGTGCTTGGCCTCGAACGAGAACCCCGCGTCGTACCCGATGCGCTCGAGACGCGAGAAGAGCGCGCCCGAGCGCGAGGGCTCAGCGGTGGGAACCGTCGTGGCGATGTGCACGGCGACAGACTGCCAGGCGTTCCCTAGAAGGGTTTGTCGCCCGCGACCGTGACTCGCTCCATCACCCGCTTGGCCGGGAGGAAGTCGTTCGACACGATGTGCTGCGTCGCGCGGTTGTCCCAGAACGCGACCGATCCCGGTCGCCAGCGGAACCGGCACTGGACGTCGGGGATCGTCGCCTGCCGGTAGAGCCGCCGCAGCAGTTGGTGACTATCCGGGTCGTCCATGCCGACGATCGAGCGCGTGAAGCTGGCGTTGACGTAGAGCGTCTTGCGTCCGGTCTCCGGGTGGGTGCGGACGACTGGATGCTCGACGGTCGGATGCTTCGCCCGCATCTTCGCCTGCACCTCGGGTGGCTGTGCGTAGCCGAACGCCGACGCGTAGTCGTGCGTTGCTGCGATGTCGTCGATGCGCGCCTTCGTGTCATCGTCGAGGAGGTCGTACGCCTTGCCCATGTCGGCCCACAACGTGTCGCCGCCGAGCGGCGGGAGCTCGACGGCCCGCAGGATCGACCCCAGCGAAGGCTCGGGTCGCCACGTGACGTCGGAGTGCCACGTGTCGGGCGCGCGGAATGTGCCGCCGGCCGGGATCACGAACACCTCGGGCTGTTCCTGGCCGGCTGGGGTGATCGGATGGATCTCGAGCTCGCCGAAGCGGCGCCCGAAGGCGACGTGGCGGGCGCGATCGAGCCCGTGCTGGTCGCGGAAGAACAGCACCTTCCACTCGAGCAGCGCGGCGCGGATCTCGTCGATCACGTCGCTGTCGAGGTCGTCGGCCAGGTCGACGCCGGCGACCTCGCCACCGATCGTTCCTGTGAGAGGCGCGAGCTCGAGCATCCGTAGCAGCCTTTCACGATTGCGCGCCCCGCGTCGGCGCCGCGCGATGTTCTGAATGTGCTGAGCGTGCGCTCGGCCGCCGTAGCCTGAGGCGTGATTCTGATCGATGCACAGGACCTCGGCGCGTCCCGTCCGAATCGCCCCCTGTTCACCGATCTCTCGCTCACCCTGAGCGACGGCGACCGTATCGGCGTCGTCGGTCTGAACGGCAGCGGCAAGAGCACGCTGCTCGTGATGATGAGCGGCGAACGCGAGCCCGAAGTGGGCGTCGTGCGCCGCGGCCGAGGCGCTCGGGTCGGCGCGCTCCCGCAGCTCCCGGTGCTGCCGGCGGGCACAGTGCGCTCCGCCGTGTGCGACGGTCTCGGTGCTCAGGAGTGGCAGGGCGAAGCGATGCTCTCTCGCCTGGGCATGGGCGGGCTGCTCGACACGTCGACCGAACAGCTGTCGGGCGGGCAGAAGAAGCGGGTCGCGCTCGCCGCGCTGCTCGCGCGCGAGTGGGATGCCCTCATCCTCGACGAGCCGACCAACCACCTCGATCTCGACGCCATCGCCTACCTCGAGGAATGGCTGGCCGCGTTTCCGGGTGGCCTGCTGCTCGTGACCCACGACCGTCATGTGCTCGACCGCGTCACCAACAAGGTGCTCGAGATCGACCGCGGCTCGACCTACCTCCACGTTCCCCAGGATCGGACGGGAGGATCCGGGTACGCGGCGTACCTCGCGGGACGCATCGAACGCGAAGCGCAGGCCGCGACGGCCGAGCAGACGCGCAAGAACCTCGCGCGACGCGAGCTCGCGTGGTTGCGGCGCGGCGCGCCGGCGCGCACATCGAAACCCAAGGCGCGCATCGATGCCGCGACGGCGCTCCTTCAGCGCGGTCCTGCGGCAAGCGCACGCGAGGGTGAGCTCGGTCTGTCACTGGGCAGCACCCGATTGGGCTCGAAGGGTGTCGAGCTCCACGGCGTCGGCTTCTCGTGGCCGCTTGGCGACGGAGCTACGGCGCGCGACGGTGGCGACGCCGGGTCGCTGCTCGTCTTGAAGCCGTTCGACCACATGCTCGAACCCGGCGATCGGGTCGGCGTGGTCGGACCCAACGGAGTCGGCAAGAGCACCCTGCTCGATCTCATCGCCGGCCGCCTGCAGCCGACACAGGGTTCGATCGAGATCGGGCGTACCGTCAAGATCGGCTACTACGACCAGCTCGGCCGCGACCTCGACCTGGAGCAGACCGTGCGCGACGCCGTCGCGGGCGGCAAGGGTGAGCCGACGCTCGACGACGTCAAGCTGATGCGTCAGTTCTGGTTCGACGGCGACGCGCAGTTCGCGCCGATCAGCACGCTGTCGGGCGGCGAGCGTCGGCGCCTGCAGCTGCTCCTCACGTTGATCGAGCAACCCAACCTGCTGCTGCTCGACGAGCCGACGAACGATCTCGACCTCGACACCCTGCGTGCGCTCGAGGAGTTCCTCGACGGCTGGCCCGGCATCGTCGTCGTCGTGAGCCACGACCGCGTCTTCCTCGATCGCACGGTCGACGAGGTGATGGCGCTCGACGGTCACGGTCGGGCCGTCTTGGTGCGCGGCGGAGTCGCGGGATGGCTCGCGCAGCACGCGGCGCAGCCGACCCGCGCGCCCGGTTCGGCCAGCCCGACTTCCTCGGCGCCCGCGACGCGTGGCCGCGCGACGCCTCCCGCGACGAAACCGGTCTCGACCAAGAGTCCCAGCACACTGCGCCGTCAGCTGGGCGTCGCCGATCGCGAGCTCGCCGACGCGATCGCCGAACGAGACCGCGTGCAGGCGGAGCTCGGCGCCGTGGGGACCGACCACAAGGCGATGGCGCGCCTCGGTGAACAGCTCGCGGCGGCCCAACGCCGCGTCGACACCACCGAGGAGCGATGGCTCTCACTCGCCGACGAAGCGGAGTCCCTCCGCATGGACATCTGACGTTGTTTTTGCGGCTGCGGATCAGTACGTGAGAGCGCGCGGGCGGTACGAGGCTGACAGCCAGGGGCGGCGATGACCGAACACTCTGTGGTGATCGCGGGAGGCGGCCCAACCGGGCTGATGCTGGCGGGCGAGCTCGCGTTGGCGGGGATCGACGTCGTCATCGTCGAACGCCGCGCGACGCAGGGGCTCGACAGCTCGCGCGCCCGCGGTCTGCACTCACGCACGATCGAGGTGCTCGATCAACGCGGCATCGCCGACCGGTTCCTCGCGGAGGGGCAGGCGGTGCAGATCCAGAGTTTCGCCCGGATCCCGCTCGACATCAGCGACTTCCCCACTCGCTACAACCACGGGCTCGCGCTCTTGCAGATTCACTTCGAGCGCATCCTGACCGGCTGGGTCAACGAGCTGGGAGTCCCGATCATTCGCCAACGTAACGTAACCGGCTTCACGCAGGACGACACCGGCGTCGACGTCGAGCTGTCCGACGGCGAGGCGCTTCGGGCCGAATACCTCGTCGGTTGCGACGGCGGCCGCAGCGTGATCCGCAAGGCGGCCGGCATCGAGTTCCCCGGTTGGGATCCGACAACGAGTTGGATCATCGCCGAGGTCGAGACGAAGCAGCAGCCGCAGTTCGGCCTGCGCGAGGGTGGTGGCATCGGCCCGGCGGAAGACGCGGGGCGAGTCGGGGTCGTCCTCAAAGAACGAGAAGTCGAACACGCGAGCGAGCCCACGCTGGCCGATCTCCGCGAGGCCCTCGTCGCCTCCGAGGGGACCGACTACGGGGTGCACAGCCCGACCTTCATCTCCCGGTTCACCGACATGACCCGGCAGGCCGCGACCTATCGCAAGGGACGGGTCCTGATCGCGGGCGACGCCGCGCACGTCCATCCCCCGCAAGGTGGGCAGGGCCTGAACACCGGTGTGCAGGATGCCGTGAACCTCGGATGGAAGCTGGCCCAGGTCGTCAACGGCACCTCACCCGAGAACCTCTTGGACACATACCACGCCGAACGGCACCCGGTCGGTGCGCGTGTGCAGCGCAACTCCATGGCGCAGATTGCACTGAGTCGCCCCGACGAGCGCAGCGCGGCGTTGCACGAGACGATGACGGAACTGCTGAGCATGGACGAGCCGCGTCGGCACGTCGCCGCGATGATCTGCGATCTCGACATCAAGTACGACCTCGGCGCGGGGCACCCGCTGCTCGGGCGGCGCATGCCCGACCTCGACCTGCAGACCGCGGATGGTGCGACGAGCGTCTTCACCCTGCTACACGACGCCCGGCCGGTGCTCCTCAACCTCGGTGAACCCGGCGGTTTCGACATCTCTCCCTGGGCGGGTCGAGTCCGGTTGGTCGACGCCACACACGATGGTGGGTGGGAGCTTCCGGTGATCGGCGAGATCGCGGCGCCCTCGGCGGTGTTGATCCGACCCGACGGGTATGTCGCCTGGGCCGGAGACCTCACCGACCCCGAGCTTTCTCGCGCCGTCGCGACGTGGTTCGGTGCGGGAGTGTCATGAGCGCACCCGTTCACCGACCGACGATCGTCGCGGCGAGCGCGGTGCGATGGTCCTTCGTCCACGGCGGTCCGAGCGTTGCCCGAGGACCGTGCAGGACCGCCTCGGCCCGCTCAGCCAGCATGCCGACCGCCTGGGCTTCGACGTCCTTCGCGTCGTAGAGACCGACGTGCCAGTTGCGAGCGAGCGCGAGCTCGGAGAGCACCTTGCGATACATGACGGCGTCGTCGCGGGCTTCGTACGGCGAGCGACGTTGCACGCTGATGTCCTCGGGAAAGTCGAGCGGCCAGGTTCGGAGTGAGATGGAGACAACCGGCGCGGGCAGGGCGGTGGCGATGTCGTCGAGCGCAGCCGACGTCGCCCGAACGACCGATACCCGCACCGCCGCGACCAACGTGCCCGTGACGGCAACGGCCCAGCCGAGATGATCGGCAATGCCCAGACGCAACACCACCGGCTTCACCTTCTGAACCTCCCGATCAGCCACGCCAGCTCCGCGCGGCCCCGGAGCGCGAGCCACGCCGCGGGCACGGTCGCGCGGCGCCAGCCCGGCGCACGGTGCTTCGCGTAGTAGCGGTACAGGCCCTGCGAATGCATCACCACGAGGCGGTGCGGACGGCGATCGCCACCCGTCGAGACGCCCACGGCGTGGATCACCTCCGCGGCCGGCGTGAACACCGCCGACCGGTCGAGCGCGCGCAGCCGCGTCGCGATGTCGAGTTCTTCGCCGTAGAGCGGGAACCCCTCGTCGAAGCCGCCGACCGCGTCGAACGCCTCGCGCGGGATCAGCATCGCGGCGCCGCTCACCCAATCGACCTCACGTTCGGTCGACCGGTCCCAACCGTCCATCTCGTAGCGTCGTGTGAAGCGGTTGTTGCGGGTGAACGGCGACACGAACGCGTGCCCGATCGCGTCCACCAACGACGGGAACCGGCGACCCGACGGGTACACGGTGCCGT
>JBBSEC010000129.1:0-11193 GCA_038240075.1 Acidimicrobiia bacterium | reverse complement strand
GTGCACCCAGAACGGGGCTCCACCGTTGACCGAGAACTGGAAGCTCTGGGTCGCAGTCGACGGGTCGCCGAGGGCCTTGCAGACCTCGACCGTGCCGTACGCCTGGTTGGTGAACGTTGCCGTCGTGATCCCCGCACCGATCGTCAGGTTGGCAGTGGGGACGAAGCTGCCGGCGTCGTTGGACGCAGGCGAGACGCTCACTGCCGTGTTGACGACGTTATCGGTCGGCTCTTCCGTGATCGTCACGTGCGAGCCGAGCGGCACAAAATCGGAGTCGATGATGCATGCCGTGGTACCGGCAGGACCGGCAACGACCCGGTCGATGTGGAGTCGCGGCTCCTGCACCGTGTTCGGCTTGAGGTCGAAGTTGACGGTCGCGTCGGTGACGTCGAAGTAGAACGGCCTACCAGCCAATGCCGAGCTGCTTGCGGTGATCGTCTTGCACACCT
Organism: Acidimicrobiia bacterium; assembly: GCA_038240075.1. Lineage (GTDB taxonomy): Bacteria > Actinomycetota > Acidimicrobiia > IMCC26256 > PALSA-610 > DATBAK01. The sequence continues at coordinate 10,744 of JBBSEC010000129.1, read as the reverse complement.
TGAACTGGCCGAGTCGCGTGAAGTTCGCGAAGTTGACCAGCGTCTCGGTGGAGCTGTCGCCCTTGACCACCTTGACGGTGACGGTGCGGTTGCTCAGGTTCGAGCTGACCGTACGACCCGACGGGGACACGCCGATCTCGCCGACGAGGTACGGGAACTGCGCCGCTTCGGTGACCGTCGCGTTGCCGACGGCGACCTGGATCGGCGACGTGCACTGACCGACCTGCACCGACTCTTGGTGAACGACGCCCGCGGAGTCGGTGATCGTGAAGTCGAAGCTGCCCGACACGAACGGGTCGAGCGCGTACTTGCAGACCTCGATGAAGCCGGTCTGGTCGATGACGTTCAGGTCGTTCGTGTAGGTGACGACGGTGACGCCCGCGCCGATCGTCGCGCTCGTGGTGCCGGCGGCGATGTTGACGTTGCTGCCGCGGCCGTCGGAGACGGTGATCCCGGACACGTGCGTGCCCGCAGTAGCGAGCTCCGCCACGTTCACAACCGTGCCGAGCTTGAACTTGGTCACCGGACCACAGTTCGGAGCCGCAACCGTGCCGGCCGCCACGCTGAACGCAGCGTTGCCGTTCTCGGTGAAGCTGAACTGCTGACCCACCAGCGACGGGCTCGTCGAGCCGGCCGACTTGCAGACCTTGAGACCGACAGCCTTGTCGGCGATGTTCGTGTAGGTGACGAGCGTCTCGGTCGCCTCGGTCGAACCCGCCTTCACGGTCACCGTGACGGAGCCGTGGTTGAGGTCCTTCGACACGAGGTGATTCGCCTTGATGGCTTTCACGCCGAGCCCCGCCGTCGCGGCTTCGACGATCGTGTGCGAACCCGAAGCAACCGACATCGGGCCAGAACAGCCCCCGCCGGTCACCAAGATCGCCGCACCGCCGTCGACCGAGAACGAGAACGTCTTTCCAGACATCCCGTTCGCAGCCGCCTTGCAGATCTCCAGAGTTCCGGGCGCCGAGGTCCGCGGCTTCGCGGCAGCATTCGCTACCGTCGCCGGGACCACCAGAAACCCGCTGAACAGCAATGTCATCAGCGAAGACAGAAGCCAGAACATCGACTTCCGCCCGCGTTGCCCGTACCGCACGATGCCTCCCAATCAGCCCACCGGTCCGCCGCGCAAGCCGCACGAACGGACGTGAAGAATGCCCAACCAACCACCCGCCCGGCCGACGGCCATGACGGCGTCCCACCCCGTGGTCCCCCGACCGCCAACCGAGGCAAGTTGTACACGGAGAGAGGGCGCCGGGCAAGGCTCCTCCCACTGAGCGCGCCCGATCCGAGCCTGATTCGACCCTGACCAGGAGGTTCGTGCTGGCGCGCCCCGGGCCGGGAGGGCAGCACGGTGGTCGGGCGGACGGAAGTAGGCGAGGATCGACCCGGTGGACCGGAATTCGAGGTGGCGCGTCTGGGCAACGGCGACGATCGCGTGGTGGCGCCCCAAGGGTTCACGGGTCGTGGGGTCGCTGGTATTGATCGGCGTCCTGGCGGGAGCGACCACGGGCGTCGCGCTGGCCGCGCTCGACGGCGCGCGCCGCACCGGGACGGTGATCCACCGTGCGGCGAAGGCAACCAAGGAGCCCGACGTTCTCATCGCGCCCGACCGCCCCGGCTTCGACTGGGCGCCGATCGAGAAGCTCCCCGAGATCGAGGCGATCGGTCTCTTCGGCGGGCCCGTATGTGCGCTCGACATCGCGCACGGCGCGCTCTGCGGCGAGGTCGTCAGCCGCGACACCGGGCAGACGATCCAGACGGGCAACATTCAAGCGGGGCGCCTGCCGAACTCCGATCGCGCCGACGAAGTCGCGGTGAATCACTCCGCGGCGGTCCACTTCCACATCGCGGTCGGCGACACCTTCACCATGGTGTCGCCGGCGCCGCCACAGATCCGTGAGGCGTTCCGCACATTCCGTTTCCCGACCACCGCCGAGTTCACCGGTCCGAAGATCAAAGTGCACGTCGTGGGCATCGCGGCGCCGTCGTTGAGCGACCGGTTGCTTGGTGATCCCGAGAGTGTCGACAGCGCCGAGTTCTACGCAACCGAGGCGTACGCCAAGTTGCAGCCCGGCGTCTTCCCGGGCGCGTGGGTGGTGAACGCGATGGCGCGACTCAAGCCCGGCACGGACGTCGCCGGGTTCCGTCGTGACGTCGGGAAGGCGACGGGAGATCCGACCATCCCCGTGCGCGACCTCGCTCAGGACGAAGCGCGTTACGACCGCACGCTCCTCGTCGAGCGAACCGCACTCACGCTGCTCGCGCTCGTGCTCCTGCTCGTCGGGGCCGCGCTCGTCGGCCAGGCGCTGACGCGAACCGTGAAGACAGCCGCCGTCGACGTGGACACGCTGCTCGTGCTCGGCGCGTCGCGGGGCACGGCGGTTGGTGTGGTGGCCACCCCCTTCGTGATCACGCTGGCCACCGCGATTGCGAGCGCCGTCGTCGTCACCGCCGTGGCTTCGATCCGCTTCCCGATCGGCACCGCGCGCGTGCTGGAGCCCGACGTCGGCGTTCACCTCGACCCGCTCATCCTCATCGGCGGACTCGCGGTGCTCGTGCTCGCGCTCGTCGCGTGCGTCGGCCTCGCCGCACGCGCCGCGGTTCACCGACCGCGGCCGCGATCGAGTCGCGCCAGTGCCGGCAACCGTGCACCGTTCCCGCTTCCACTCGCGGCCGAGCTCGGAGTCCGGCTCGCGGTTGCACCCGGTCGTTCAGGAGGACGCGCGCGGAGCGGGTCGGCGATCGCGGGCGCGGTCATCGGGGTGCTCGGCATCGTGGGCGCGCTGACGTTTCGCGCCGGCATCGACGACGTCACCGCGCACGCGGCGCGCGCCGGCACGACCTGGAACCGGGTGGTCAACGTTCCGCTCGATGCGAAGATCCCGGCGCTCACCGGTATCGACGGTGTACGCGACGCCGCCGAGGTGACCCGGGGCGAAGTCGAGGTCGGCGGCCAGACCATGTCGGCCTGGTCGTACGAATCGAAGGCCGGCGAGGTGGAGCGCGTGCTGACGTCCGGTCGGCTGCCGTCGGGACCCGACGAAGCGACGCTGGGTTGGAGCACCGCGCGCTCGCTCCGCGTCAAGGTCGGCGATCGCGTGACCGCGTCGAGCGGCGCCAAGTTCCGTGTGGTGGGGATCGGTCTGCTGCCCGAGCAACCGGGCCACTCGCCGTACGACCGCGGGCTCTGGGTCACACCGAAGGGTCTGACCCGCTTCGGTGAGATCGAGACCGGCGATCGTGAGCTGCTCATCGACTTCGACACCCACCGCCGCCCGGCCGCGCTTTCCGCCACGTTGCAGAAGGCGATCGGCGGGCCCGTCAGCGTCGAGCCCGCGGTGCTCCCGGCGGGGGCGCGCGACATGTCGTCGGTTCGACGCCTCCCCGTCGCGCTCGCGGTGTTCCTCGCGATCCTGGCGGCGGGCGTCTCGATCCACGCGCTCGCGAACACGGTGCAACGCCGGCGGCGCGACCTTGCGGTCTTGCGCGCGCTCGGCTTCACGCCGCGTCAGGTGCGCGGGATGATCGTGAGCCAGGCGACGACCATCGGGCTCGTCGGGGTTGTCGTCGGCGTGCCCCTGGGTCTCGTCGTCGGGCGGAGCGGTTGGCGCTGGGTCGCGCGTTCGGTTCCGTTCCTCTATCGCGCGCCGGTTGCCGCGGTCGCGGTGATCGTGGTGATCCCGGCCGCGCTCGCCATCCTCAACGTGCTCGCCGCGTTCCCTGCCCGTGCCGCGGGGCGCGTCCGTCCGGCCGACATCCTGCGCGCACAGTGACGCGACGCGCGTGACCATTCACGCGTAGTGGCATCTTCACGTTTGCACGGCCGGAGGCGCATCGAAGCGCGCGGGTGCGGAGACCATAAGGTGGTGCCCGTTGGAAGGCTCCATGGGGACGGCCGCCGGGGGTAAGGGATCGTTGGGCTTGGACTGGTCGCACCGGGAAGCGCGCGCTCGACGGGCCGAAGACGACGCGCGACGCGCGTATCACGACGCCACCGCGCGCTGGGAGCCGAACGCCAAACGCCTTCGTGAGCTGATCGACACCGCGCGGACGCTCGGCACCGCCGACGCCGCGCCGATGCCGGGATGCCCGATTGCGCTCAAGCACGGCGAGACCCCGTTCTTCTGGCTCTCGACCGTGTCCCTCTTCGAGACGAACCTCGACCGCCACCACTGCAACGACGGTTACTCCGGGTGCTCCTTGCACGTTCTCCGCAACGTCGAATGGCGGGCGCGCGGAACGCGCGACAGCGTCGAGGCCGGACCGCAGACACCGCCTGTCGTCGACGTCGGCAGCGTCACGATCACGAATCAGCGGGTGGTGTTCCAGGGCGAGAAGCACGCGCGCGTCTGGTCGTTCTCGAAGCTGCTCGGGATACACGACGATGCCGCGACGCCCTGGACCGCGATCGCCGTGTCGAACCACCAGAAGGTGTTCGGGCTCCTCTACACGGAGGAAGCGGCCGAGGAGTTTCGGTTCCGGCTCCATCTCGCGGTCGCCGAGCAACAAGGCAACCGCACGGCAGTCGTCGCGACGCTCGAGCAAGAGCGGGTCGAGCACGATGCGGTGCGCCCGGTGCCGCCGGTTCCCGGCGGCGTGCCGCAAGCGCTGAGCTCGCCCGTCCGAGGCTTCGCCGCGTGGCCGCGGTGGGCGCGGGTCACGGTTCCGATCGGCGTGGTTGCGGTGCTCGGCGTGATGATGGGAGCGGTGACGGGCGGCCAGGCGAGCCCGACGTTCGAGGCGCAGACACCCCTCGCGGCCTTCATCCCGAAGGGGCCGCCCGGCGCACCGATCACGACGCTGCCGCCACGGACGACGACGAGAGTCGCGCCGGCCGGCCAGAGCGTGGCCCAGGGGCGCGTGACGCCTCGCGCGACGCCCGATACGACCGTGACCAAGCTGCTCCCGCCGGGTTCCGTCGCCGCGCGAGTGCTGCCGCCGGCGCGCCACCGGTCGCCTTCGCCCTCGCGTCCACCATCGGGCCCTCCGCCGAAGAAGACGCCGCCCACGACCGAGCCACCGACCACGTCGCCGCCGACGACGGAGCCACCCACGACGTCGCCGCCGACGACGGAGCCACCCACGACGTCGCCGCCGACGACGGAGCCACCGACCACGTCGCCGCCGACGACGGAGCCACCGACCACGTCGCCGCCGACAACGGCTCCGCCGACGACCGACCCACCGCAGGACGGCATGGTGCCGGGTGCATCGTGCTCGCCGCTCGGTGCTCTCGGTCAGACCGCTGACGGTGCACCGCTGCTCTGCGTCGTCGACATCCTGAACGGCGGGACGTACTGGCTCTTGATCTAGTCGCACCCTGTTGATCAACGATCACGAGTGCTACATCTGGTCTGGTACGCCGAAGACCCACGATTTCTCGCCGGAATGGATCGGATCGTGCTGGTTGGAAACATGACATCGGCGCGCGCCCGGTGGGGGGCACCGTCATACAACCGGGCCGTCCGCATGCGACCGTCTGTTTGAACGTTCATGTCACCATCGCGGGCAAGCCAGGTGACGATGTCGCGCGCCGTTCGTACGAGCGGATGAGCCTCACGCGTGCACGGTGAGGCATTTGATGCAGACCACACCCGACCATGAGACCGCCGTTCACGGTGATGGAAATCCTCGCGGAGCGTGTCGTTCTGTGCGAGGGTCCGCCAGGTCCATCAGCCGACGCGCCGAGAACTGAGGGCAAGTCGTGACCGACGAAGAAATCGCGGCACTGTTCACGAACTCGCCGCCGTGCGCGCAGCTACTCGGTTGGCGTCTGCTCGATCACGATGAAGCCAGAGGCTGGATCAAGGTCGGCTTCGTGGCCACGTCCGAATTCTTGAATCCGGCCGGCCGCGTGCAGGGCGGGTTTCTCGCGGCCATGCTCGACGACACGATGGGTCCCGCGGTGGTGGTCAAGAGTGCCGGTGCCCTGTATCCCTCGTCGATCGACATGAACATCAGCTACTTGTCGGCCGCGAAGCCGGGACCGTTGGTGTGTGAGGCCGAGGTGATTCGGCTCGGCAAGACGGTCGGTTTTGTCGAGGGCCGGGTGATGGACGAAGACGGCCGGCTGCTCGCGCGAGCGACCTCCAGCGTGATGCTCGTGCCCTCTGAGCGTCTCGCGGTGTAGGTCAGGGTTGTGGCGCTGTGACGGAGCAGCAGCTCGACGGCGGGATCGCGAACGCGGGCCAGGTCGTCCGCGTCGGTCCGCATGTTCTGCGCCCGTCGAGTCCGCACTCGGGTTCGATTCACGCGTTCTTGCGTGCGGTGAGAGACGCCGGCTTCGAGGGTGCCTCGTCACCCGTCGGCATCGATGACGACGGACGCGAGCGCCTCGAGTTCATCGATGGCGACGTACCCGTGGCGCCGTATCCGGAGTGGAGCCAGTCGGACACCGCGCTCGCGTCGACCGCCGCGCTGCTGCGCGCGCTGCACGACGCCGCGCGCGGGTTCGACGCTCGTGGTCTTGCTTGGACGGACGCGCTGGCCGACCCTGCGGGCGGCACGCTCGTGTGCCACAACGACGTGGAGCTTTCGAACGTCGTGTTCCGTGACGGCATCGCGGTCGCGCTGCTCGACTTCGAGTTCGCGGCGCCCGGCCGCCCCGTCTACGACCTGGCGCAGTTCGCGCGCCTCTGCGTTCCAATCGACGACGATGTCGACCAGGCCCGGCTCGGCTGGCGGCCCGCCGACCGCCCGGCACGACTCCGACTCGTCGCCGACGCCTACGGACTCGACCGGGACGGACGCGCCGAGCTGCTCACCGCGATTCACGATGCCATCGACCGCATCGAAGCCGCCGTCCGGCGCAGCGTCGACGCCGGTGATCCGAACTCCGCCGCACTCTGGAACCGCACCGGTGGCAGCGAGCGTTTCGACCGCCGCCGCCGCTGGTGGATGAACCACCACGATCAGTTCGCCGCCGCGCTCCGCTGACGAGAGGTGCGAGCAATGCAAGAAGAGCACCGGGTTGGTGTTCACTACTTGGAAGCCGCGATGACGCTCCTGCATCGAGTCCGGAGTGCTCACCCCACCAAAGGGTTGTACGAAGCCGCCGACCTGCAGTGGTGGTGGCGGGTCCCGCGCTCGACCGACAATCTCCGTCAGCTCTTCTGGTTCGATCACCTCGGTCGCCCCGAAGCGGCGGTGATCGCAACCGACTGGGGCGACCACGTCGCGCTCGACCCGATCGTCATGCCCGATGCAACTTCCAACTGGATCGCACAGGTCATCGAGCGCGGGCTTGCGCACGCCGGTGAGTCCGGGTTCGGAGCCGTCGAGCTCGAGGTCGACCGCGCCGATGACCTGATGCGTGAGGTGTTGGTCGGCCATGGCTTCGCGATCAAGGACGACGGGTTGGTCGAGACGTGGTTGGCGGCAGTCGCTCGGCCGCAGATCAGTGCGCTGCACGAGGGCTATCGGTTGTCCAGTCGCGTCGATACGAAGATGCGTCCGCACCACATGATCGGACGGAGCGGACCCGACGTCGAGGCGCGTCTGCTCCAGACGTCGCTCTATCGCCCCGACCTCGATCTGCTCGTTCTCGACCGCGATGGCAACCACGCCGCGCACGGTCTGTTCTGGTACGACCCAGCGACGGCCACGGGTCTCGTCGAACCCATGCGCACCGAGGACGGTCACCAGCGGCGAGGACTTGCCCGCCACGTCCTCACCACCGGTGTCGACCGGCTCGCCGCCGGCGGCGCAGTGCGCGTCAAGATCTGCTTCGAACCGGACAACGCCGCCGCGCGGGATCTCTACCTCAGCGTCGGCTTCGAACCCGTGAAGCAGACCGATGTCTTCTCCGGCCAAGCCGGCGCGCGCGCTTCGTAGGCCGAAGCGACGTTCAGCGCCCTGGCATGTGTCGCCGTCGGACGTCTGGGCCGCGGGCGGAGCGAGCGGGAGCCCGTCCGGACCCGAACTCCACCAACAACATCTCGCTTGCATTCACCCGGGTGACATGACGCAGACGCGGTAGTGGAGGTGAACGACGCCGTTTCGGAACCGGCGCTCATCGAGGAGTTCGAGCTGCACGCGGCCGTCGTCTTGCAGGGCGCGCTTGCCGCCTCCCACCACGATCGGGCACAGGAACAGATGGCACTCGTCGACCAGCCCCGCGCCGATTGCGTGGCCGGCAAGCTCGGCACCCCCAACGGTGATGTCGGCCCCCGAGGACTGCTTGAGCCGCCGGACCGCGTCGCGATCGAACTCGCGCTCGATCCGCGTCCTCGCGCTGGAAACGGCCTGAAGCGTGCGCGAGTACACGATCTTCTCGGTTTTCCGCCAGATCTCGGCATAGTCCCGGAACACGTCCGGCTCATCGGCCTCGGCGCTCGCGGTCTCCCAGAACACCATCGTCTCGTACATTCGCCGCCCGTACAGGTAGGTGCCGATCGGCCGCTCGAGATCGTTGACGAACGCATGCACCTCCTCATCCGGTGTCGACCAGTCGAACCTGCCCTCCTCGTCCTCGACGTACCCGTCAAGCGAGGCGATCGCCGCATAGATCAGCTTCGCCATCTCCACTCCAATCGGTCGTGACGTAGAAGCAACACAGTGTCAGAGTGGGCTGGTGCGAGTGGCTGAGACTGCAGGGCGACTCTCCTGCGAGTACCTCTCGGACACGTTGACCGTGCTGTGCGACGGCAACGTGACGTGCGGGCTCGACGACCCCAACGGCACGCGCAGCTTCGGGAACATCAAGGTCTCGTCGGTGGATGCGATCTGGCGTGACATCAGGTACGGCGAGCGAAAGCAGCGCTTGACCGAAGGACGAACTTGTGACGGTTGCTCGCTCCATCACGTGGTGCAAGGCGTCATGCCGGAGCGCGTGTCGGCCCCGCGCCGGCTCATCGTGGAAGCGACGGTCGTGTGCAACATCCGCTGCCAGAACGATGCCTGCTTCAAGAACAACGATCCGAGCGAACAGACGCGTGCATCCCGGTTCCTGCCACTCGACGTGTTCAAGAGCCTGCTCGATCAGACGGCCTCCGGCGTGGAGTTCACGTGGTTCCTGAACTACGGCGAGCCGTTCCTGCATCCGCAGGCCGAGGATCTGCGGGTGCGGCGCTCGACGGCTTGCGTCGGGTCTGCGAGGCGAAGCGTGAGCTCGGCCTTTCGGCGCCGGTTGTGCAGTGGCGCTACCTGCTCTTCCACTGGAACGACTCGGCCGAGACGATCGCCAACGTGAAGGCGCTGGCCGCGGAGATGGGTGTCGACGAGCTCCGCTTCTACCTGACGCACATCCCCGCCGGAGGCGCCACCCGGCGTCTCGCCTTCGGCAGTCCGGACCATCACGAGATCGCTGATCTCGCCGCGGCATCACACGGCATGCGGCCCGATGACGACGGGCTGTTCCTCCGCGAGGACCAGGAGCACCTGGGCCCGTACCGGTGGAGCGCGCCGACGGCCCGCGTGCCACTCCACGTGCAGGGGCGCTTCGCGTCGCTGGCGCTCCCGCGACCTCCTCGGACCCCTGAGGCCAGCGTCGTCGTGACACTGCCTTGGAGCACGTTCACGACCCGCGTCGCCGGTGACGGCGTGTGGGCGGGCATGCGCATCTTCGTGCCGCGGCGCTACCAGCGGTCGCAGCTGATCACCACGCTCGCAACGTCGGCGTGGTTTCCGGGGGACGACGACGTGCCCGACATTCGCTGCTTGGGTGTCATGGTCGCGGAGGGAGAAGTCGGAGGCGGTGCGACCATCCGCTTCGGCGCTTGGGCGATGAAGGTTCCTCACCCGCGCGAGATGGTGCGAAGGCGACTCGGGTGAGGCGCGCATGGCGAAGTCGTTGACGCGGCTCGTGCTGATCTGTGGGCTTCCGGCCTCGGGCAAGTCGACGCTCGCTCGTCAGCTCGCACCCAAGATTCCTGCCATCACGTTGGACAAGGACGAGTGGGCGACGCAACTGGGCGCCGACGTGTGGGACGACGAATTTCGAGTGCGTCTCGAAGCTCAGCTGTGGGTTCTTTCCCAGGATCTTCTCGCCGGGGGCCAGAGCGTGATCCTGGAGTGGGGCCACTGGGCGCGAGTTGAACGGGATGAGAAACGACTCGGGGCGCGAGCGTTGGGGGTGGGAGTCGAGCTGCACTGCCTCGACGCGCCCTTGGAGGAGTTGATCGAACGAGCCGAACGTCGCAATGCGTCGGGCGAGTGGACAGCCGCGCCGATGACACGCGCTCACTTTGAACGGTGGGCAACGATGTTTCAGCCTCCCGACGAGGAGGAGATCCGGTTGTTCGACCCGCCCGTTGCCGACGGTTGATCTCCCGCCGACGACGGCCGTGAAACGAGTCAGGCGGATTTTGGGGTAGTGGCTCAGTTTGACGTGGAAGGTTGCTCTTGAGCGATGGCGACCAACCCGAAGCGAGGAGCATGGCGGCTGTCTCGGCGTGATCGCCCGCTTGCTGGTGAAGGTCGGCGAGAAGTTCCAAGAGGCTGGGCTGCTCTGAGTCGCCGAAGAAGATGTTCGAGTCGCGTGGCGGCGCGGACGAAACTGCGCGGATCCTGTGAAGGTCGCGTGGAGTTCAACCCGCGGTCCTTCCCCGCTCAAATCAGGGCTCGTACGCTCCGCGCTTCCCGGCCACCGGAAATGGGAGCACGCGCTCAATGCAACGTATCCAGATCAAGCCGCTCACGGTCGCGCTCGTCGTTCTCGCGGCACTGTTCGTCGTCGCCGGGTTCGTCTACTTCACGACCGAAGCGAAATCGCTCCCGGCGTTCTTCCCCGGCCACGACTCTC
>JBBSEC010000128.1:0-11365 GCA_038240075.1 Acidimicrobiia bacterium | reverse complement strand
GGGTCGTCGCGTCGCGCGACGCGGAAGGCGTCGAAGGCGCAGCGGCGGCGCGGGATCGAGCCGGTTGAGGAAGCGCCGGTTGAGGAAGCGCCGGTGGTGGAAGTCCCGGTGGTGGAAGTCCCGGTGGTGGAGGAGGCGGTCGCCGACGTTGCGGTGGTGGAGGACGTCGCGGTTGCGAAGGGGTCGTCGCGTCGCGCGACGCGGAAGGCGTCGAAGGCGCAGCGGCGGCGCGGGATCGAGCCGGTCGCGGACGACGTGGTCGAAGCAGTGGTCGAACCGGTCGCGGAAGTTCAGTTGGTCGAGGCGCCTCCCCAGCCGCCGGAGCCGCCGGCACCTCCGCGTGTCGAGACACCGGTGCCGCAACCGCCCCCGGCCCCGGAGCCGCCACCCGTTCCCGCGCCGCCCCCACCCCCGATGCCGCCTCCGGTTCCGCAGCCGCCGGTCGCCGAACCCGCTTCCCACCCAGCTGCTGAGCTCCTTCCCGAGCTCGTTCCCGAGCCAACGGCCGTCGCGCCGGTCGTCGCCGAGCCTGCCGTGGCCGAGCGCACCGACACCGCGCCCCATCGCATCACCCCGGCAGCCCCACGGGGCCTGCCGATCATGCTGGAGACCGGAAGCGTCGCGCCTGACAGCCCCGGTCAGCCGTGGTGGAAGTACCGCCCGATGGATGTCCCCACCGTTTCCGCGCCTGGCGGTACCCAGCGCCGGGCGCCGGGCGGCGGCGCGGCCTCGGGCCGCGCGGCCGGCAACGGTGAACGCCGGCGCGGCGACCGCCGCAGGGGAGGACGCGGCAAACCACCCACGAACGCGGGCCCGGGCGACACCGAGATCAGCGGCGGTGTGCAACCCGGCGAGCAACCCGGCAACGAAGATCCCGGCAACAGTGTCGCGACGGCGTGGCCGCCGATCGGTGACGGGCCGGCGCCGCCGCGTCCTCCGGATTCCGAGCCCGAACCCCACGCGGAGCCGGAGCCCGAGCCGGGAGCGCAACTGCGCAGCCGGGTCGAGATCATCCAGCAGGCCGCGGGCTCCGGCGTGGGCCTGTTCATCATCGGCATGTTCGTGCTGGGCGCGGTCGTGGCCGGCGCCCAGTTCAAGATGACGCGCGAGGGACCGTTCCTGGTGCCGGTCGCGGGGTTCTTCTTCGCCCTTGCCGCGGGCCGGCGGATCATCCGCAGGCACCCGGCCGAGGCGTGGGTCGCGAACTGGCTCGTGCTGGGTTTCTTCGTGAAGCTCGGGGCCGTCTACTTCCGCTACTTCACGTCGACCGTGACCTACGGCGGCGGCGACGTCACCGGCTACGACCTCATCGGCAAGCAGTTCGCGCAGGCGTGGTTGACGGGCGGCAAGGTCCCGGTGCTGACCAACCTGCACGAGACGAACTTCATCCGCTGGTTCACCGGTGTCGTGTACTTCATCTTCGGACAGAACCTGCTCACGGGAAGCTTCGTCTTCGGGCTCCTCGCGTTGATCGGGTCGTACTTCTGGTACCGCGCGACCGTCGACGCGGTTCCGATGATCGACCGGAAGCTGTACCTCGGCTTCATGATGTTCGCCCCGAGCGTCACGTTCTGGCCCGCCGAGGTGGGCAAGGAAGCACTCATGCAGCTGGGGCTCGGAACGATGGCGCTCGGCCTCTCGTTCATGCTCCGCCAACAGCTGCTCGCCGGCTTGCTGGTCGTGCTGCCGGGAGGCTGGTTGGTGTGGGTGGTGCGACCGCACCTGCTCGCGATGGTCGCGATCGCGGGCGGTGCGGCCTACCTCGCCGGTCGCACGAGCCCCCGCGCGGGAAAGAAGAAGGCGGGACTCTTCTCGCGTCCGCTCGGCATCCTGATCGTCGCCTTCCTCGTCGCGTTCACCATTGGTCAGGGCGCGAAGTTCCTCGGCCTCACCAGCTTCTCGTTCACGTCGATCCAAGCCGAGCTCGACGCGACCACGGCGTCGAGCGCGCAGGGCGGGTCGTCGTTCAACAACGGCGGGCACACGCTGAATCCGGTCAACTATCCAACCGACATCCTCACTGTGCTCATCCGGCCGTTCCCATGGGAGGTCGCCGGCGGTCTCCAGCTGTTCGCGTCGGCCGAAGGCATGGTGCTGCTCGGCCTCATCGTGTTCCGGCGCGAATCCTTGCGAATCGCGTTCCGAAGATCGAGGGAAACTCCGTACTTCATGTTCTGCTGGGTTCTCGTCGCGCTCTATTGCGTCGCGTTCTCGTCGTTCGCCAACTTCGGCCTGCTCGTGCGTGAACGATCGCTCGTTCTCCCCGCCGTGCTCGTCGTCGTCGCGGTCGACCCCAGCTTCGAGCACCGGCGGCGGAAGGCGGAGCTCGAAGCCGAGCGCTTGAGCGTGTCGCCGATCGGTTCGGATCCCGCGCGCCTGGCAACGTGACGAGCACCTCGAGAGTCAACGGCGGACGCGGGCCGTCGCTCAGCGTCGTCGTCGTCGTCTACGACATGGCGCGCGAGCTGCCGCGCACGCTGAAGTCGCTCAGCCCCGCGCACCAACACGACATCCACGCCGACGACTACGAGGTCGTCGTTGTCGACAACGGCTCACCCGAGCCGCTCGACGACGCGATGCTCGCCACGTTTCCCGGCCGTCTGCGCGCGTTCCGGATGGAGCCCGCGGCGCCGTCGCCGGTGCTCGCCGCGAACCACGGGTTGGCTCAGGCCACGGGCGATCTCGTCGGGATGATGATCGACGGCGCGCGACTGGCGTCGCCCGGTCTGCTCGCAACCGCGCGTCTTGCCGCCCGTCTCTCGGCGCGACCCGTCATCACGACGCCGGCGTGGCATCTCGGGCCGGTCACGCACATGCGCGCCGCCGAGGTCGGCTACGACCAGACCGTCGAGGACGAGCTGCTGGCCGGATCGGGCTGGGAGTCCGACGGTTACCAGCTGTTCTCGGTGAGCACGCTTTCCGGATCGTCGGGGCGCGGCATCTTCGGACCGATGGGGGAGAGCAACGGCCTGTTCATGCCGCGTGGCCTGTGGGACGAGCTCGGCGGCTACGACGAGCGGTTCTCGCTCCCCGGCGGCGGCCTCGCGAATCACGATCTCTACCGGCGCGCGTGCGCGGCCGAATCCGCGGAGCTCATCGTGCTGCTCGGGGAAGGGACGTTCCACCAGATCCACGGCGGCGCCGCGACCTCTCGTCGGTTCTCGTGGGACGACCAGCACGCGGAGTACGAGCGGATCACGGGACGCGCGCACCAACCGCCGCAGAACCCGGCGCGCTATCTCGGGACGATCCCCGGGCCGCTGCTCCCGCACGTTGCGCACTCGACCCAGCTCGCGATCGAGCGTCGGGCACGGGCGGGCGGCGCCCCGACGGCGGTGTAGCGACGACCACGCATTGCGCGCGAAGATTCGCCGTACGTCTCCATTCCCGAACGGGAACGGCCCGGCGGGAAATTCGTCACAGAGCAGGGGGTGGAGCATGCCGGGGCGCGCGATCGACGTCGGGCAGGGCCGGCCGCTCGAGCTCGCCGCGCGTTGGCGCCGGTCCGAGAGCACGCTGTGGCGCCGCACCCTCGACGGCGTCGTCGTCCTCCCCGAAGGTGCGCTCTCGCCGCTCGTGCTTCGAGGCCCGGCCGCGCGCATCTGGGAGTTGCTCGCGCAACCCTTGAACGTCGCGGAGTTGTTGGATGCGATTGCCGCGGTCTACGCGGTCGACGGCGACACCGTCGCCGACGAGGTCGGTTGGGCCGTCGGTCAGCTCGCAGACGCGGGGGCGCTGTGCCCGACCTGATGCTCGAACCGCTCGACGCGACGCTCGCCGCGCTCGCGGGCTACGGGCTCGTGGGATGCAGTCGCGGGCTCCCCGGCGCTCCGCTCAGCGAAGCCGACTGGAGCGCGTTCCTCGCGGCCGCCACCCGGCAGCGTCTCATCGGGTTCCTCGCCGCGGCGATCCTCGACGAAGCCTTCCCCGTGTCGGACGCGCAGTACGAGGCGACGGCGTCGTTGCACACCGACGTCGCCGGACTCGCGGTCTCACTCGAGCGGCTGCTGCTGCAGGTGTGCGAACGCCTCACGATCGAAGGCATCGAGTTCCGCGTGCTCAAAGGCCCGGCCCTCGCGCACATCGACTACGCCGACCCTGCGCTGCGATCGTTCTGCGACATCGACCTCCTCGTCCGCACCGCCGACTTCGGCGCCGCGATCGCCGCGCTCGAGGCTGCCGGTGGCCGACGCAACGTGCCCGAGATCCGTCCCGGTTTCGACCGTCGGTTCGGGAAGGGTGCGACGGTCTCGATGCCCGGCGATCTCGAAGTCGATCTGCACCGCACGTTCGTCGCGGGACCGCTCGGGCTCACCATCGACCTCGAAGAGCTCTTCGCGAGCTCGACGCTGTTCGAGCTCGGCGACCGCAAGCTCGAAGGGCTCGCGGCCGAGGAGCGCTTCCTCCAGATCTGCTTCAACGCGGGGCTCGGCCGGCCGGCCGGGCTCCACGCCCTGCGCGACGTCGCGCAGTTCGCGCTGGCCGGTGAGCTCGACCTCGATCGCGTCTTCGACCTCGCGCACCGGTGGCAGGCGCCCGCCGTCGTCGCCCGGGCCGTGAATCTCACCTGGTCGACCCTCGCGCTCGGCGACTCGGTTCCGCTGTCGGCGTGGGCCTACCGCTACCACCCCCAACCGCGTGAAGCGAGCGTGCTGCGCGCGTACGTCGGCGGTGACCAGAGCTACACGCGGCAGGCGCTCGCGGCGATCCGTGTCATTCCGCGCCGGCGCGACCGCATCGCGTACGCGCGTGCGCTGCTCTTCCCCGGGCGCGCGCACCTCGAAGCCCGGCATACGAGCCGGCTCGGCCACCTCCGCCACGGGACCCGCCACCTGCACTCATAGTCATCGTCGCTCGGCCTCGGCCTCGGCCTCGGCGTGCAGCGCGTCGTGCACCGCGCGTTCGCACACGGTGCCGGCGAAGAAGTCGGGGTTCATGCCGGCGTGCAGACGCGCGGGGTTGAGGAACATCAGCTCGCGGAACTCGCGCGCGCCGAACAGGCCGTGCTCGACGAGCGCGTACGCCTCGGCGACGGGCTCGGTCATGTCGGGGACGTCCCAGTGCGAGATGTCGGAGCCGAAGATCGGCCGGAGCCGCGCACCGGCGGGGTTCACGTGCTCGGCGAACGCCCATGTGACGAGACGGTCGTCGGCCTCGCAACCGAAGTAGAAGCTCCCGACGAAACGCGCGCTGAGCTCGGCAACCGAGTCGAGCGCGGCCGCGGCGAACTCGTCGAGTTGTTCGGGACGCGCGGCCGGGCGCGCGAAATACGCACGCAACTCGGTGAGACCGGAGCGCACGCGTGCGTCGCCGTAGCGCTCGAAGAGCGCGAGGAGCGCGTCGACATCGAGCCGGTCGGGGTCGAGTGAGCCGATCGCGTTCGCGTTGCGCTTCTCCCAATGATCGACGAGGTCGCCCAGCAGGCTGCAGGCCCACGCGACCCCACCTTCGAGGAAGCCGAAGCGCAATGTGGGGAACCGGTGGGGGACGCCGGAAAGGAACAGCGACTTGCACAACGACTCGTGGCTCGCGGCCAGGCCCCCGATGTGGTTGTACACGTAGCTCGTCGCGGAGCGGGTCACGCGATGGCCCTGCAGCGAGCTGTGGAAGACGGGCGCGACACCGAGCTCGACGCACTTCGCCCACAGCGGGTCGTAGTCGTACGCGCTGTCGATCCCGAACGTGTCGAGCCGGTACGAGCCACCGACCGGGCGCCGGGCGTGACCCGCGAACACGGCCGTCTTGAAACCAAGCTCCCGCACCGCGTACTCGAGCTCCTCGACGGCGAGCTTGGGATCGAGCATCGGGACGAGGGCACCGACCGTCGTGCGGTCGCGATACGGCGCGAACAGGTTGGCGAGCGCGCGGTTCGCCGCGCGGCACCGCAGCCCGACGGGCTCGTCGTCGGCGATCTCGAGGTACGCGAGCGTCATCGACGGATACAGGATCGTGAAGTCGATGCCGAAGTCGTCGAGCCGCTCGTAGAGGAGCGCAGGAAGGTGCGCGGTGGCGCGGTCGAGAGTGTTCTCGGTGGCCCAGCCCCACCACGAGGGCATCGCGTTCCACTCCGAACCGGCGCCGCCGCGATGACGCGCGAGCACGGTGGACGTGTCGGTGAGCCCGGTGTCGCGTGCGTAGCGGTCGCGTACTTCGGGGCCGCCCATCTCCTCGAGGTAGGTGAGCATCTCCTCGTTGAAGAGCGGCGCGACCTCGACGAAGTGACCGTCGGCATCGATGATCGGATGTGTGAGCCCGGCGCGAACCTCCGCCGCCTTGGTCGTCATGCGACGCCCAGCTCCCGCGCCCACGTGAGCAGCCGGCGCGCCGTCGCGACGTGCGCGATGTGGATCTCGTGGCCCTCGCCCTGGTTGGCGTCGCCGTACACGAAGCGCTCGTTCGCGCGCTCGGCCTCGGTCGCGAGCCGGTCGATGTCGTGCCAGTACGCGACCTCATCGGCGGTGGGTGTGAACGCGGCGTTGGCGATGACGACATGGTCCTTGTTGCCGAGCATCATTCCGAAGTATCCGATGTCGCGCAGCTCGGTCAGCCACGCGTGCAACCCGTCGAGGTCGTCGTTGGCGCCGCCCCACATGCCGCTGATCGGATAGCGGATCCCCGCGGCGCGGGCGTCGATGAGCACCTTCTCGCGGATGAACAACGTCTCGGTGCCGCGGCGGGTCCACCGGAACCCGATGTCGCCGACGATGTCGCCGAACCGCGACACGGCACCGCCCATGTACGCGACGCGCTCGGATGCCATCGCGATCTCGTACGCGTTGCGGATCGCGTTCGCGTTCTCGAGGATCGGATACAGCATTGTCGTGCCCACGGGCATGCCGAGCTCGGTCTCGATGCACCCGATGATGGCGTCGGCGGCGTGCACGTCGGCGGCGTCGGTGATCTTCGGCAGGAGCACGCCCGCGAGGTTCGGCCCCATCACCGCCTGGAGGTCGCGCAGGATCATGCCCGACGCCACCGGCTGCACCCGCACGAAGTACGCAGGATCACCGGGGCCGGTCGGCGCCGTGTCGAGGAACTCGCGGACGAGGCCGCGAGCGCGCACGCGGATCGGCTCCGGGCACGGCGTGCGCGGCTCCTCGATGTCGAGAAAGAGCGCATCGGCTCCCGACACCGCGTTCTCGGCGATGCGCGCCTCCTGGTCGCCGGGCGTGAAGAGCAGCGAACGCAGGGGCTTCGCATCCATCTTGCTCATGACGTCCTCCGCGCGACCGCGCTATTTGACGGCGCTGCCGGGCCATGCCGGGTTGCTCAGGAGCTCCGGGTGCGCGCCGGTGAACGCGGCGGCCGCGGCGCGATTGCCGAGCAGCCGGTACTCGAGCCACGCGGTCGCGTACCCGAGGTAGCCGCCGGGCTTCCCGCCGAAGGCCGGATCCTGGATCGTGCTGTGGTCGGCCGTGATGCCGTCGGAGCGTTCGATGATGCCGAGCGC
Organism: Acidimicrobiia bacterium; assembly: GCA_038240075.1. Taxonomy (GTDB): domain Bacteria; phylum Actinomycetota; class Acidimicrobiia; order IMCC26256; family PALSA-610; genus DATBAK01. Next base: position 3,915 of record JBBSEC010000128.1, on the reverse strand, counting down.
CGCATGGCCCGGCACGCTGTCGAAGAACGCGGTCTCGGTCGCAGGGCTCGCGATGAGCGAGTCGATGCGACCGTGCGTCGAGACAAAGAACGCGGGTCGCGTCAGCAGCGACGGATCGAACGTGCAGTCCGCCGCCGTCGGGCAGTCGGGATTGGCGCCGACGAGCCTGGCGTTGGGCAGCGAGAACGTGATGAGCGTCTTGATGGTCGTCGGATCCATCGTCGTCGCGCGCGTCGCGCCGCCTGCACCCTGCGAGTGTCCGATCGCGGCGACCTGATTGACCGCGAGCCGGCCCTTGAAGACACTTCCGTTCCGGTGGTTCTGCGCGATCAGGTAGTGCGCGCCGGCGTCGATCTCTCGCCCACTTCCGGTGTTCTCGAGGGTCGACGCGATCACGGTGAAGCCGTACGACGCGAGGTGGCTCAGCAGGGTCGTGTACATCGTCGGCACCGCGTTGGTGCCGTTTCCCCAGGTGATGATCGGGCTCTTGAACCCGAGCGCCGCGTAGTCGGCCGGGTAGTAGAGGTCGTATACCGCAGCGCCCGAGGCATCGAGCACGGTGCCGGTCGTCGTCGCGAACGGGCCGGGCGCGGTGAAGCGCGCCTTGACGGGGTAGGTCGCCGTGCTGCGCGCACTGGTCGGCGTCGCGGTCATCCCGAGAGCCGTGCCGGCGACGATCGCCATCGCGACGACGTAGCGGCAGGCTCGACCCGTTCGCTTCATTGTCGGCTCCTCTTGACGGCTTGGACAAACTAAAACTCGGTGACGAGAAGCGCCAAACGCGGCGCCGAAAACGCGATCGGGGGCATGGTGGCGACCGTGGACGACGGCGATCAGCCCGACGAGGCAGTTGGTCCGCCGGCCGTGAGCCCGGTCGTGGGTCGTCGCGATGTGCTGAAGAAAGGCGCGCTACTCGCAGCGGCCGCTCCGCTCATCGGCGGCGCGGTGGCGGCTGCGTGCAGCTCGGGATCCAAGCCCCGTTCGTCGCCGACGAACCGTGTCGAAGTCGGTGCCGACGTCGACGTCGGCGCCATTGCCGGCCAGTGCCGCGCGCACCGTCGACGCGTCGCAGTTCATGTCGGTCGCGCAGCTCACCGAGTGGCACCAGGAGCTCGATGCCATGGGGATGCGCGCGACCGGAACGGCCGTGCACGAGCGCTACATCGATCAGCTGCACGACCGCCTCGCACGCGCCGGTGTGCGCTCGCTTCACGACGAGCCCGTTCCCATCGACCGCTGGACCACCACGTCGTGGGCGCTCGAGATCGCCGATGGCCCTCACCGTGGCGCGATCACGACCGCGTCGTACATGCCGTACTCCGGCGCGACGCCGGCCGGGGGTGTCAGCGGTGCGATGGTTGTGGTCGACGCGTCGAAGCCGGTTGTGCGCGGCTCGCTCGCGGGCAAGGTCGTCGTCTTCGACGTGCCCGTCTCGGCCCTCACCTACGGAACGATGAAGATCGTCGCTTACGACGCGTACGACCCGGCACACCTGCTCGATCCGCAGGCGCGCTACGACCGGCCCTGGGCCGGGATCTCCGCACTGATCACGTTCCTCGACGCGCTCGGAGGCAGCGGCGCGGTCGCGGCGGTCGGCGTGATCGACCTTCCGGCCGCCGGCGCTGCCGGTTCGTACTACCCGTACGACGGCACCATCCGCCGGGTCCCGGGCGTGTTCGTCGACGCGCCGACGGGTCAGCGCCTGAAGACGCTGGCGGCGGCCGGCACCACCGCGCGCGTCAAGCTGCCGGCGACGGTCGAGAACATGACGACGCGCAACATCGTGGGCGTCATCCCCGGCCGGTCCGATGAGATCGTGATCCTGAACTCGCACACCGACGGGCCCAACGCGGTGGAGGACAACGGCCCGAACGCGATCGTCGCCATGAGCCAGTACCTCACCCGCCTGCCGCGCGAGGCGCTGCCGCGAACGGTGATGATCGTCATGACGACCGGTCACTTCCACGGTGGCGTCGGCCAGGTCGACTTCGTCAAGGCCCACCGCGATTCCACGTTGCGCAAGACCGCGTGTGCACTCACCCTCGAGCACTTCGGCGCACTCGAGTGGCAAGCCGACGCGAGCGGGGAGATGGCGCTCACGGGAAAGCCCGAGCTCGGCGTCGTCTTCGTGCCCGAGAACCGCGCGATGGTCGACGCGTCGGTGCGTGCGCTCCAGCGGTCGCAGTCGGCACCGGCGATGGTGCTGCATCCGTACGTCGCCAACGATCAGAGCCCGAGCGGGTACGGCTGGCCGGGCGAAGGCACGCAACTCTGGACCGACGGACATGTCCCGACGGCCAACTACATCACCGGCCCCACGTACCTCCTCAACTGGGGGGTGCCGACGGTGGGGAAGTGCGACATCGCGCGCATGCGCCGGGAGACCATCGCGTTCATGCAGATGATGCTCGACCTCGGCGAGGTTCCGTTCGCGCAGCTGCACGCGCTCGATCTCAGGGGCTTGTGAGATCGCGGCTTGTGAGATCGCGGGCTGTGAGAAGGGTTTCTCTGAGACTGCTCAACCGTTGAGCCGCACCGGCAGGTGCTTGATGCCGTTGACGAAGTCGGACCGCATGCGGCGGTGTTGACCCGCCGCCTCCACGTTCGGGTAGCGCCGCAGGAACTCGCGCATCATCACCTTGATCTGCGCACGCGCCAGGTTCGCGCCGAGACAGAAGTGCGCGCCGCCACCGCCGAAGGTGAGGTGCTCGTTCGGTGCGCGCCGCGGATCGAACCGCTCGGGGTCGACGAAGTGATCGGGGTCGCGGTTCGCCGACGCGTAGAAGATGACGACCTTCTCGCCGGCCTTGATCGGGTGCCCCGAGATCTCGGTATCGCGTGTCGCGGTGCGGCGGAAGTTGTGGATCGACGTGCCCCAGCGCAGGAACTCTTCCGTCGCCGTCGCCCACAACGCGTCGTCGTCGATGTGGGTGACGAGGTCGGCCTTGATCTCCGGGCGCTCCAAGAGCGCGAGCAGCGAGTGCGCGATCAGGTTGCGCGTGGTCTCGTTGCCCGCGACCACCAACGTCACGAAGAACATGTTGATCTCGTCCTGCGTGAGTCGGTCGCCGTCGACCTCGGCGGTCACCAACGCCGTCATGATGTCGTCGCGTGGGTGGGCTCGGCGATCGTCGGCGATCGCATGGCAGTACGCGTAGATCTCGGCCGCCGCGGTCTGGCCGGCCTCTTCGGAGGTCCGGAAGTCTTCGTCCTGGAACCCAACGAGCTGGTTGCTCCAGTCGAAGATCAGGTGCCGATCTTCGTCGGGCACGCCGATCATCTCGCAGATCATCTGGAGCGGCAGCTCGGCCGCGACCTCTTCGACGAACTCGATCTCGTCGCGTCCCTCGATGCCGGCCACGATCGCCAACCCGCGTTCCTGGATGCGATCGACGAGCCGGCCGATCATCCGCGGCGTGAACCCGGCGCTCACGAGGCGGCGGTAGCGCGAGTGCTTCGGCGGATCCATGTTGAGGATCGTCATGCGGATCATCTCGAGCGCTTCGGGCGTCTGGTCCTGAACAAACGTCGAACCGAGCTCGGCCGAGAACGTCTCGTGGTCGCGGCTGACCGCGCGCACGTCGGCGTAACGGGTCACGGCCCAGAAGCCCTCGGATTCGGGGTGGTCGTGCCAGTAGACGGGTGCTTCGCGGCGCAGCCGGTCGAACTGGTCGTAGGGAACCGCGCGGGCCCACGTGTTCTCGAGCAGATCGATGCCGGCGAGTGCGAGCGTCATGGTGTTCCTCCTGGTGCCGTTCCTCCCGAAGCGCGGTCGGCCGGAAGACCGAGGAGTCGACGGAGTCCGTCGAGCACGATCGCCGGCGTCACCGTCGCGGGTTCGAGTCGGTACTGGAACGCCGCGCCGAGCAGCAGCGCGATCAGCTGCACCGCGAGCTGCGGCGCGGGGGCGGGCAG
>JBBSEC010000127.1:0-11588 GCA_038240075.1 Acidimicrobiia bacterium | reverse complement strand
TCGGCCGACGCGATGCGCGCGGCGAGGATGTCGAGCAGTGGATTGTCGTGCAGCGGCATCGGGCTCCGCAGGCCGGCGTCGTCGTGCAGGTAGCCGATGCGAGCCAGGATCGCGGTGCTGCGGACCAGCGCCAGGATCTCGTACCACTCGAGATCATGCAGGGTGTGCCCGCTCAGCGACTCGTACTGCGCGATCGTTCCGTCGCGGTCCGGGAAACCGTCGAGCTGTTGGCCGAGCAAGGTTCTCGTGATGGATTCGATCGCGGTGAACCACGCGATGTCGTGCTCGCGTGCGCCGATCGACGTCATGTCCCAGTCGAGCACGGCACGCGGGACGAGGTCGTCGCCGAAGATCACGTTGCCGAAACGAACGTCTCCCCAGAGCAACACCGGCTCCGATTCGACGGCCGGTCGGTGCGCACGACACCACGCAAGCGCGTCGACGAGCGCACGCACCGGCGCGCCGCGGCTCGACCAGTCGAGATACTCGGCCCAGAAGTCGAGCTCCGCCTCGTTGTCGCGCTCGGGAACGCCGCGCGCCACCCCGACGTCGGCGCGATGCGTTGCCGCGACCGCGGCGACGAACGCCTCGTGCACCCGCGCGCGCCCGCCGGCGGAGAGCGAAACGAGCCACGGATCGAAGACCGCGACCTCGCCGATGATGTGCCCCGCGATCCTCGGCATGACGACGAAGGGAACGTCGAGCCAGCGCGGATCGGAGACCAGCTCCGGCGACGCGATGGCGACGCCGGCCGCCGCCGCGGCTAGCTGTGCCGTTGTCTGCGGCGCGAGGTCGTAGTCGCGGAACGTACCGACCGTCGGGGGCGCGAGCCGCACGACGAACTGGTGGGTCTGTTCGCCCTGCTCGACGTCGCCGGCCTTGGACCACGCGAGGTCGATGAGAACGGTCTCGCTCGAGTAACCGATCGACGGATGCTCGGCGTTGACCACGCGCACCGCGGCGGCGCCGCTGCGCTCGGCCGTCCACCGCGCGAGCGCGTCCGCGACCAGCAGCGGATCACGATGTGTCACGAGCGCCATGCCGACCCCTCAACGTACAGTTACATTTCCGACCGTAGTCGTAACATCAGGACGGCCCATGCCCGAGCTTCCCTCCGACCCGACGGTCCCCGGTTACTACCTCCGGCCCGACTATTACGACCTGCTCGCCGAGCTTCGCCGCGACGCGCCGGTGCGCGAGTTCGCACCCGGCATGCGAACGGTCGCCCGCTACGACGACATCCGCGAGATCAGTCGCGATCCGGGCCGCTTCTGCTCGTCGATGGGCGCCCTCGTCAACGATCCGATGCGCACGTCGGAGCCGCCGATGCGCGCGCCGTCGATCCTGCACATGGATCCGCCCGACCACGTGGGGTTCCGCAAGCTCGTGAACCGCGAGTTCACACCGCGTGCGATCGCGACCCTCGAACCTCGCATCCGGGAGCTCGCGCGAACGGTGCTGGACCGCACGCCGGATTCGGGCACCTTCGATTTCGTCGACCTGGTCGCCGCGCCGTTTCCCCTGATGGTCATCGCGGAGCTGCTCGGCATCCCCGACGGCGACCGCCCCGACTTCCGGCGCTGGTCGGACGCGACGATCGAGGCCGCCGATCGGCCTCCGGCCGAGACGGCCGCGGCGACGGGCGACTTGTTCGTGTACCTGAGGCAGCACATCGAAGCCAAGAAGGCGAATCCCGCCGAGGATGTGGTGTCGATCCTCGTGGGCGCGGAGGTCGACGGTCGCTCACTCGACCGCGACGAACTGCTCATCTTCCTGCTGAGCCTGCTCGTCGCCGGGAACGAGACGACCCGCACGTTGATCTCCGGGGGGACGCTCGCGTTGTTCGAGCACGCCGACCAACGCGCGGAGCTGGTGGCGGACCCCACCCTGATCCCGTCGGCTGTCGAGGAGTGCCTGCGCTGGGTCACACCGATTCAGGCGTTCGCCCGTACCGTCACGGCCGACACCGTCATCGGTGGCGTCGACGTGAAGAAGCTCGACTATCTCGTGATGCTGTACGCGTCCGGGAACCGCGACGAGCGTGCGTTCGGGCCGACGGCCGCGGCGTTCGACATCCGTCGCGCGGCGACCCCTCCGAATCTCGCGTTCGGTTTCGGTGAGCACCTGTGCCTCGGCGCGGCGCTCGCACGCATGGAGGCGCGCATTCTCTTCGAGGAGATGCTCGCTCGGCACCCGAGCTACGCGGTCGTCGGCGAGGCGACGTGGGTCGCCTCGAGCCTCGTGCGGGCGATGGACACGATGCCGCTCGCGTGGGATGCGTAGTGGAGCAACCCGCTCCCGCGACGCTCGCCGACGTGATCCTGAGTCGCGCCGACGACGACACCGACGGGCTCCTGTACGAAGACCAACACTGGTCGTGGCGGGAGGTCGTCGCCGCCGCGCGGGTGCGGGCCGAGCTCCTGCTCCAACTGCGCCGACCCGGACCGTTCCACGTCGGCGTGCTCCTCGAGAACGTGCCCGAGTTCGTCTTCCTGCTGATGGGTGCCGGGCTCTCGGGCGCGGCCGTCGTCGGGATCAACCCGACTCGCCGCGGCGCCGAGCTCGCCCGTGACATCAATCACACCGACTGCCAGCTGATCGTCACCGACACATCCATGCGACCACTGCTCGACGACATCCCGCTGGATCTCACCTCGGAGCGCATCCTCGACATCGGGAGTGCGGGCTACGCCGAAATGCTCGCAGCTGCGGGCGCAGCGGTCACACGCGGCCATCTCGACTCGGTCGCGGCACCGGATCCCGAGACGCTGTTCGCACTCCTCTTCACCTCCGGCTCCACCGGCGCGCCGAAGGCGGTGCGGATGACGCAGGGCCGCGCGGCGCGCGCGGTTCCCGAGCCGTTGTTCACTCCGAGCGACGTGCTCTATTGCGCGATGCCGCTCTATCACGGCAACGCGCTCAACGCGAACCTCTTCTACGCACTGCGTTCCGGCGCGGCGATCGCGCTGCGCCGCAAGTTCTCCGCGTCGGGCTTCCTGCCCGACGCGCAGCGGTACGGCGTGACCTACTTCAACACGGTCGGCCGCGCGCTCAACCTCATCCTGGCGACGCCCGAGACCGCCGACGATCGCAACCACTCGATCAAGTACGTGCTCGGACCGGAGACGGCGCCCGCCGACGTGCGCGCCTTCCGGAAACGCTTCGGGCCGCCGGTGATCGAAGGCTACGGCTCGAGCGAGAACGCGATCATCTTCGTCCCCGATCGCGCGCTGCCGAAGGGCTCGCTCGGGCGTCCGCTCGACGGAATCGATGTGGTGATCCTCGATCCGGTGACGGCCGACGAGAAGCCCCGGGCGCGCTACGACGAGTTCGGCCGGCTGCTGAACGCGGGCGACGCAATCGGCGAGCTCGTGAGCCGGACCGCGACATCACGCTTCGAGGGTTACTACAACAATCCCGAGGCCGACGCCGAGCGCACGCGCAACGGCTGGTACTGGTCGGGCGACCTCGGTTACCGCGACGAGACCGACGTCTTCTGGTTCGCGGGCCGCAACGCCGACTGGATCCGGGTCGACGGTGAGAACTTCGCCGCGGCTCCTGTCGAACGCATCCTGGCCCGCTTTCCCGGGGCCGACGGCGTCGCCGTGTACGCGGTTCCCGACAGCCGCACGGGCGACCAGGTGATGGCCGCGATCGAGATGCTCAGCGGCGAGACGTTCGATCCGACCGCGTTCGCGACCTTTCTCGGCGAGCAGCGGGATCTCGGCACGAAGTGGGCGCCGCGTTACGTGCGCGTCGTCAACGCGCTCCCGGTCGGAGCGACGAACAAGATCGACAAGCGCCCGCTGCGGGCCGAGCGGTGGGACACCACCGATCCGCTCTTTTGGCGCGTGCCGAAAACCGACACCTACGAACGGTTCACCGCCGCCGACGCGGCCGCGCTCGCCGCGGAGTTCGACGCCAACGACCGCGGCAACCTGCTGCGCTGACGACTCAGCCGGCGGCGCGGATCGTGGACGCGCGGGTGAGCCCCGCGAAGCTGCGCAGGTTCGCGAGCAACACCTCCGGTTCCGGGTGCGGCACGAGATAGTGCGAGTACGCGACGCGCAGGAAGAGCTCCGCGGCCTGCTCGCTCGACAGCGATCCGCTGCGAACGGCAGGCACCTGTCTCAACGCGTCGCCGAGGAGACGCACCAGCGAGTCGACTTGAACGGGAAGCGAGCGCGCCAGCGACTGCAGCGCGAACCGAGGGTCGGCGCCGATCGGATCCGGGCCGATCAGGCCGTCGAGATAGGTGACGAGGTAGCGGAGCGCCGCGTCGAGTCGGCGGCCCGGGCTGCGGCGAGGTTCGATCACACGGCGCAGGCCGATGTCGAACTGCTCTTCCTCGTAACGCGCGACCGCGGCCAGGAGATCGTCCTTGGTCGGGAACCACCGGTACAGCGTCGGTCGCGACACTCCTGCGGCGGACGCGATCGCCGACAGGGTCAGTCGCCCCGGCCCGCGCTCCGCGATCGCGCGTCGCGTTGCCGCGAGGATCGCCTCCCTGCTCGTCGTGCTGGCCGACACGCTTCGAACATTACGTGTCTCACGAGAGTTGTAACGCCGCGTCTGCGCCGTTAGGTATTCGACGAGATCCGCGCGAGGCCGACAGAGAATCGTCATGTGGGCGCTCGACCGGATGCCCGGCCGAGAGGAGGGGGGAACCCGTGGACGGATGACCGTGCCGTGGAGCACCGCGGACGCGGCGCGCATCTCGCAGATCGCGGCGTTCAAGGGTTGGACGCCCGCGCAGGGTCCAGAAGAGGGGGGTCGCCCTCGTCGCCTACCTGACGTCGGCGACGCATCCGACGCAGCGCACCACTTGGAAAGCACCCCCGCTCGGGTCGGACACCACGATTGCCTCGACGTGGACGGCGTCAGATCTTCCACAACTCAAATACGTCGAGTTCATGTACTCGCTCAGCGACGTCAACGCCGTGCCCCTCGGTGTGCACCTGTTGTCGTACGAGCTCGCGCTGAGCGGCCACTAGCAGCGGAGGCAACGGCGTTCAGCGTTTCCGTTTCTCGAGGTAGGCCTCAACCCGGGAACGCACGAACCACTGCTCGGCTAGCGGCAGATCGCTCATCGTGCCTACCGGTGTTCGAGGATTGCGAGATCGCGGTTGGCGTACTGGTCGTGCCACCACTCCTCGCGGAACACGATGTGCAGACAGTTCCTGACGTTGGCCGTGCCGCCATTGGGGTTCGCAACCTGCCGGTCGAGCTCGTCGCTGTCGATCTTTCCAACGAGTCCACCGACGCGTTCCATCCGATCACGGCGGACGGCCAACACCTCATCGAGCGTCGGCTTCGCGTCGAGGTCGAAGTGGGCCGCGTCGACTTCGTCGGTCGGAGGGTTCGGCATACCGAGCGGATGGAACGGGTCCGCGACGCGGAGCACGGGATCAGTGATCCAGCGGTCGGTCGCGAACACCAGATGCCTGAGCGTCTCGAGGAACGACCACTGCTCGTCGACCGACTCGTCGAGCTGCGCGAGCGGCAGGGCGCGGGCGCGCTCGATGGTGGCCGCGGAGAACTCCTCGATGCTGTTCCACGCGGCCCGCATCCCGTCCGGGTCGGACGGCGCAAGCAGCAGCCGCTCCGGGTGCCGCTTGTTCAATTCCTCTTCCACGTAGGGCCCGACCTCGACGCCGTTGACCGACAGGTTGCCGACGAGCCCCGAGAGGTCGACGTTGAAGAACCATGCGTCGCTGATCTTCACATTCGAGAAGTTCACGCCGTGGAAGCGGGCGCCGGTGAAGTCGGCTTCGAAGAAACGCTCGTTCTTGTGGTCGTCCATGTCGCGTGTGTAGTCCTGAAGCGCGTTCGAAGGCAACGGTGCGAAACTGGACGCGGAACTGCAGTCGACGCGATGGGAGCCGGCATGCCGGGAGAGTTCGAGGGAGATCTGACCGACGCCGTGTTCTGGGGTGCGGATCTCAGCCGCGCCCGCTTCCGCGATGTCAACCTGACGAACGCGAGGATCAGCCACGCCTGGCTCGTCAACGTCGACATCGATGCCCTGGTCGAGAAGGTCGTCATCAACGGCGTCGACGTCACCGCGTACGTGAACGAAGGCGACCCGTGGTACCCCTTGCGAGGGATGCTCCGCCCTTCAGACCCTGAGGGCATGCGTGCTGCGTGGACGGCACTCGAAGACGAGTGGGCGACGACGGTCGCGCGGGCACTCGCGCTCCCCGAAGCCGCGCTGCACGAGACGGTGAACGACCAGTGGTCATTCGTCCAGACGCTGCGCCATCTCCTCTTCGCGATGGAGAAGTGGTTCACGGTGCCGATCCTCGGAGAAGCCTTCTCTCCCATCGGGTTGCCGAACACCGGCTCCGTCAACTTCCCGTGGCCCGGCCTCGACTACGGCCTGACGCCATCGGTCTCCGACCTGCTCGCCGCGCGCGTCGATCGCGCCACGCGCCTTCGCAACTATCTCGAATCCGTCGATGCGACCGAATTCACGCGGTCGATCGACGTGCTCGAGAACGGCGCGAACCCATTGCAAGAGTGCATCTTCTGCGTCTTCGAGGAAGAGTTCTGGCACAACCGCTACGCGTTGCGCGACCTCGCGCAGCTCGAAGCGGCTTCGACGTAGCTCGGCGCGGCTCAGACGCGGTCGAGCTCGAGCATGCGGATCGCGTTGCCGCGCAGGATCTTGTACTTCTGCTCGTCGGTGAGGCCGGTGAGGACCTTCTCGCAGTACTCCTGCGAGTTCGGCCACGTCGTGTCGGTGTGCGGGTAGTCGGTCTCGAAGCAGATGTTGTTCTCGCCGACCTCGTCGAGCGACCGCACGCCGTGGCGGTCCCAGGTGAAGCAGCCGAACACGCGGTCGTAGTAGTAGGTCGACGGCGGCTCGGGACACAGGCGCTTCGAGTTCTGCCAGGCGTTGTGCTCCTGCCACACCGTGTCGGCCCGCTCGAGCGCGTACGGCAGCCAGCCGATCTGGCCTTCGGAATACGCGATCTTCAGCTTCGGGAACCGGTGCATGATCCCGCCGAACAAGTAGTCGCCCAGCGACGCCATCGAGTTGTTGAAGCTGACCATGCCGCCGACCCCCGCGGGCGCGTCCTTCGACGAGAACGGATCGGTCGACGACGATCCGACGTGCATGCACACGGTGGTTCCGGTGTCGGCGCTGGCCGCGAACATCGGGTCCCAATAGCCGGTGTGGATGCTGGGGAGATCGAGCCGCGTCGGCAACTCCGAGAAGCAGACGGCGCGCACGCCGCGCGCCGCGTTGCGCTGGATCTCCTTCGCCGCAAGCTCGACGTCCCACAACGGGATGATGCAGAGGGGGATGTTGATGCCGATCGAGGGATCGCACCACTCCTCGACCATCCAGTCGTTGTAAGCCTCGACGCATGCGAGCGCGAGCTCCATGTCGTCGGCCTCTTTGAACGTCTGGCCGCAGAACCGCGGGAACGTGGGGAACGGCAGCGAACCGTCGACCCAGTTCAGCTCGAAGTCCTTCTTGCGCTCCTTGGCGTCCCAGCAGCCGGGCCGCATGTCGTCGTAGGTGGTCGCGGTCATCGTCATCACGGTCTTGTCGAACGTCGACGGGTCGTCGTTCTTCGTCGCCGACTTCGGGATCGCGACGAACTTCTTCTGCACGTAGATGACCTTGTCCTCGTAGATCCAGGCGTCGCCCCACTCGCCCTCGGCGTTCTCGGTCATCTCGTACTTGGCGCCCTTCTTGAGCCGGAACGCGCCCCAGCGCTTGCGCTCGACGCGCGGGCCCTTCTCCCGGTACTTCTCGGGCAGCCACGTCTGCCAGACGTGCGCGGGCTCGACCACGTGATCGTCAACGCTGATGATCTTCGGCAGTTCCACGGCGACCTCGCTCGATAGCTGACGTGGGTGTCAGTCTTCAGGCTACCGATGTCGCCGGTGGCGCAAGCATGACCGGACAAAGTGCCGCGTTTCGCAGCCGCTGCGACTCGTTGTAGGCGCCGACTCGGGCCCACAGCGTCGGATCGTCCGACATCCCGATGCCCGGCACCAGGCGCCCCGGGTTGAAGCTCATCTTCTCGATGTCGAGCTCCACCTCGGGAGGCGGCGCCCACAGTCGCAGCGTCCCCATCAGGACCCGGCGCCGGTTCTGAGGCCACATCGTCGTCGGATCGGTCGGGTCGTCCCAGGGGTCGGCCAACTGCATGCGGAGATTGAATCGGCCGGCGTCTTCCACGGTGCGGTGCAGCAGATCCTTTCCGAGGTAGTCGGGATCGAGCACGGGTGCGTCACTCTCCGAATACGCCCGCACTCCATCGGCGGGTTCGAAGAAGAAGCGGCCCCAGCGGTGGGTACCGTCGTTTCCCTCCACGTCGAACGCGTGCACCGCGTAATAGGTGCTGCGGAGATAGCTGGTCGGCGGGCTGAGCATCGAGCTCTCGAGCACGTAGGCATTCGCCGGGTGGTACTTCCGCGCGAACTCGAGCACCCCGGCGTCGCTCGACATGGTCTCGCCGGGGTCGATGGGGGTGAGCGGGACCATGGTGAGCAGTGCCTTCAACCGGTCGAAGACCGACGGTTTCTTCACCGGGCGCGGCACTCCGGCCTGCAGCATCTCGAGGAGCTTTGCCGGCGTCTTGGTCATGAACAGCGGAACGTTCACCGTGATGAGGTCGGTTTCGGGGCCGGAGTGGGTGCGACCGAAGTCTTCGTTCCACCCCGATTCGCCGATGTGGAACTTCACGGCCATGCCCCGAACCTGGCGCGCGGCGTCGGGGTCCATCGAGCCGTTTCCGTTCGAGAACCGGACCGTGACATTCGTCCAGACATTCTTGAAATGGGGCGCGATGCAGTACCGCTCCGCTTCACGAGTCCCGCGGAAGAGGCCGACGGCCCGCACACCTTTCGCGTGGACCGGCCGGGTTCCCGGGCGATGCTCTGGGAAGTCCTTCATGAAAGCGTCAATGAGCTGCGTCGCGAGGTCAGCCATACAAGCACGCTACCCAGCTCGCAATAGCAGCGCTCGACCGCGCTCGTTAGAGTCCCGGCCGCGACGGAGCCCCCGTCAAGGAGAGAGAGTCTGGTGTCGATCTCCGAGCTCGGAAAACGTCTCTTGACGCCGTTCGTCCTGGCGTACTGGAAGCGACGGGAACCGCCGGCGCCGCGCAATCCCGTGTTCTCGATGAACCCTTCCGACAACGTGCAAGTGGCAATGAATCTCATCATGCCGCTGAAGGACACCTCCGCGGTGGGCCGTGCGTACATGGCGCAGGCAATGGCGTCGGTGCGAGACGAGGTCATCGCCGGGTTGAACAACACGGGGATCGTGCACTTCGCCCGGTTCACCATCGTCGACGGGAACCTGTGCATGTTCAGCATGTACGACGGCGACTTCTCCAACTACATCCGCGACTTCATCTACAACATGGGCAGCGCCTTTGACGCCCTGCTCGTGTTCATCAAGGACCCGCCCATCCTCCCGGTCGAACAGCACCCGGAAGAGTTCATCGACTGGATCGCGCGTCACAATTCCCTGCAACTGCCCGACGACCCCACCGTGCTCACCGACGAGATCACCCGGCTCTCGCGCCGGCTGGCGATCCTGCTCGACGCCAACACCAATACCCAGCTCTTCGCGTACCGGGCCTACCCCGGCTTCTCGGTGGCGCAGATCCGGAACGAGCTCGAGATCGGCTGGTGAACCATGGGCAAGCTGGACCTCGCTGATGTCCAGGGCAACATCCTGCGCGGCTACCGCATGGCGATGGTCCGGCATCTCGTCGTGCGCGTTCGCGACGCGGCCGCGGCACGGCAGTTCCTCGGCCGCGTGGTGCCCGGCGCGGCGTCGGATGCACCGCAGGTCACGACGGCCGAGCACTGGGACGAGAAGCCCGCAACCTGTCTCAACGTCGGCATCACCTTCGCCGGCCTTCGGGCGCTGGGTCTGAGCGACTCGAGCTGCAAGACCTTCCCGCACGAGTTCCGCGACGGCCCCGTGAAGCGGGCCGCGAAGATCGGAGACGTCGAAGAGAGCGCACCTGAGCACTGGCAGGCCGGACTCGACCAGCCGGACGGCGTCCACATGATGTGGACGATCCATGCCGGGGCACCCGGAGATCCTGGGGCCGCGGCATTGCTCGACGAGGCGAGCAACCGGGTGTTGTCGCTGTGGTCGGCTTCGGGTGCGTTCACCGAGGTCGGGCGGTTCGACGGCACGGCCTTCGCCGACGACCGGGTGCACTTCGGCTACCGCGACAGCATCTCCCAACCGACGTTCCGGGTGTCGCGCCAGCTGCCGGGGAAGCCGGGCGAGGCTCCCGTCTACGCGGCGGAACCCGAGATCATCGGCGGATACGACAGCCAACCCGTTGCGGAGCTCGGCGCGGTGCTGCTCGGTCACAAGACCACGTTCCCCGACGTGACGTGGCAGATGCCCCAACCGAACGCCTTGGGATACAACGGCTGCTTCAACGCGTTCCGCGTGTTGAAGCAGGACGTCGACGGATTCGAGAAGTTCCTTTCGACGAGTGTGGCCGCGCACGGGAAGGACCGCCCCTTCGTCACGGAGGAATGGATCGCAGCCAAGCTCATGGGGCGCTGGCGCAACGGTCTGTCACTTGAGGTCTCGGACATGTCGGATGTGTCTCCGTGGCGCTACGCGCCCGACGGCACCGACATGGGCAACGATTTCAAACTGAACGACTTCGACTACACGAACGACGTCATCGACGCGGTCGACACGTTCGACGACTTCGAAGGCGTCCGTTGCCCGTTGGGAGCACATGTCCGGCGCACCAATCCGCGCGGCGCGCGGATCGTCCAGCGCAGCGCCAACAACACCCGCAGGATCGTCCGCCGCGGCATGCCCTACGGTCCGCCGTACGATCCGGAACACCCGAACGACGGCACGCCGCGTGGTCTGCTCGGCAACTTCCTGTGCGGCAGCCTCATCGCCCAGTTCGAATCGATCATGTACGACTGGGTGAACATGGGGCTGCAGGACCCGCGCATCACGGGAACGAACGACCCTCTCATCGGCGCGAACCACGTCCGTTCGAGCCGGTTCGAGATTCCCCTGAAAGACTCCGATCCGATTGTGCTCACGGGGTTCGGACGGTTCGTCACCACCGTCGGTTCGGCCTACCTGTTCATCCCGTCGACGACGGCGTTGAAACACCTGTCGACCCTCGGTTCCTGACGTCAGGCGTTGATGTTCGCCTTGAGTCGCTTCGGCTCCATCCTCCACGGTTGCGGGGGCGTGCGGTTCAGCTCCAACTGCAGCGACAGCAGATCGGACCGGAACCGTCTGAACGCGTCGGCGCCCGCCGCGTCGAGCGCCATGGTGGAGAGGTCGTCGAGGAGCATGACGCGGCGGACGTTCAGGTTGAAGTTGGCGTTGACCATTCGCTGGTACACGTCGAGCGGAACTCTGCGGCCGTCTTCGTAGACGCGTACCGGCGACGTGTCGTTCCACAACTGGTAGTCCCACAGCCCCGAACCGGTGATCTCGTGCTCCACGGTCGCGAAGTAGATGATCGTGGCGGTCAGCGACACGAGTCCGTCGAAGGTCGCGTTCGGGCCCGTGACCGCGTGCACGCCGTGCGGTAGCGCGGCGTCGAGCGCGGCGG
>JBBSEC010000126.1:0-11849 GCA_038240075.1 Acidimicrobiia bacterium | reverse complement strand
TTCAGCGCGTCGGCGCCCGCGGCGCGCGCCGCGCCGACGAGTCGTTCCACGACGTCGTCGGCGTTGTGCGACTGCGCCATCTCGTCCGCGCCCCAGTGCGCGGGCGCGGCGCCCGGCGCGTAGCTGCGGTAGACGTCGACTTGACGGTCGACCGCGGCGCGTGGCGGCTCACCGAGCCAGCAGCGTCGCACCAGCACGACCGGGGCCTGACCACCGGCGGCGCGGTACGCATCGACGAGCGCCCGACAACGTTCGGCGGTCACGAGGGAGTCGAAGAGCAACCCGCAGCCGTGCTGCGCCGCCCGCCGCACCGCGGTGACACTCGCCGCCGCGCTGAGCAGCGGGATCGGGTGCTCGCGGCAGCGCGCGATGGCAGGATCCGCGGCCAGTGGTCCCGTGTCGTGGCCTCCGACGAGGCGCGCAACCTGCTCGAGGGCGCGCGCGTAGCGGCCGGTGAGGTCGTCCATCGTCAGGTCCATCACGTCGAAGTCGATCGGCAGCGCGCCCGCGGCCACACCGAGTCCGACGCGACCGGGGAAGCGCGCGGCCAACCACGCGATCTCCTCGGCGACGAGCGCGGCCGGGCGGAGCGGCAGGAGCAGCGGGCACGGCGCCGCCCACCCGCTCGCCATGGCGTCGAGGACGAACCCCGCGAGCTGCAGGGGGTTGGGCAGGTAGCCCGCGAACCCGGCGTGGTGCTCGCTCGTCATCACACCGTCGAACCCGACGCGCTGCGCGATGGCGGCCTGCGCGCGCAGCTCGTCGACGATCGCGGTCGCGTCGAGATCGCCGTGCGGGTAGCTGCGGAACGACACCGAGCCGGGTGCGAACGGGATGCCCATGCGCGCCGTCAGTTCCTCGCGTCCTCGACGTAGTCGGGGAGATCGATCGGTGGGTTGGGCAGTTGCACGACGTTGCGTTCGGCGAGGAACCGCGCGTAACCGGGCTCGTCGGCGGCGAACGAGCGCGGGTCGCCCATCATCACCTCGAAGAGCACGACGCCCGCAGGGCCCGCGACGAACGGACCGAACGTGTCGCCCTGGTCGAGCGCGATGTGCGTTCCCGCGGGACACGCGACGTCGCCACAGGTCATCTCGCCTTCGAGCACGAACACGACGTGGTCGCTGTTGTGGCCGTGGGGTTGCACGATCATGCCCGGGTCCCAGCGGGCGTAGAGCGAGAGGAAGCCGGGTGAGAAGTCGAGCCACCGTTCCCACACCGACGCGGTGTGATCGCCGTGCTGCTGGCGCCGGCACTCCTGCCACGAATGGTCGTCGAGGTGCGTGAAGCGTGGGCTTCCGGCCATGGCGAACGGCTCCCGTCGGTTGCGGCGCTGAGGACCGAGAGCGTACCGATCAGAGGCCGAGGAACCGGCCGCCGTCGACCACGATGGTCTGGCCCGTGATGTAGCGCGCGCCGTCGCGAAGGAGGAACGCCACGACCGGGCCGATATCGGCTTCCGAGTCTCCGAGCCGGCCGAGTGGGATCCGCGCTGCGAGCCGGGCCTCCATCGCGGGGTCTTCGATGATCGCGTGGTCGAGCGCGGGCGTCGCCGCGAGGGGTGAGACGAGGTTGACGGTCACACCGAGCGGGCCCCACTCGCGCGCCAGGCTCTTCGCGAAGCCGCGCAGCGCACCCTTCACGATGCCGTACACCGGCAGGTTCGCGCTGCCTTCCATGCCCGCCGGCGATGTCATCAGCAGGAGGCGGCCGCGGCGCGCCCCGAGGTGCGGCAACGCCGCGACCGCGCAGTAATACGCGGCGCGCAGCGACACACTCGCGTGCTCTTCCCACAGCGCGCCGTCGACGGCCTCGACGCGCGCCGGCACGCTCGACTTGGGGCTCGTCGCGTTGTGCACGAGCGCATCGAGATGGCCGGTGTGAGTCACGGCCGCGTCGATCGCCGCCGCGACATCCGATCGCCGCGTGACATCGCAACGGATCCACTCGGCCGCGTTGCCGAGAGCGGTGATGAGTGCCGCAGTCTCCGCGCCGTTCTCGCCTCGCGACGTCACCACGACGTGCGCGCCTTGCGCCGCGGCAGCCAGGGCGATGCCGCGCCCGACGCCTCCGCCCGCGCCGGTCACCAGCACGGTGTGCCCGCGGAGCGCGGCGTCGGCCACCGAACCGCTCACCACCGCGCCGCTCACAGCATCACCACGCCGCCGTCGACGGGGATCGTGACCCCGGTGACACCGCGCGCCCGGTCGTCGATGAGGAGCGCAACGGCCCCGGCGACGTCGCGTCGCACGTCGGCGGGGCGACCGAGCGCGGGTGCCAACGGCCCACCCTCGCCGCCGTCGACGGCGACGGCCACGCAGTTCACCGTGATCTCCGAGTCGCCCCACTGCCGGGCCGCGACCTTGGCGAGTGTGCGCATCCCTTCCGCCGCGGTCGCGAGGGCCACCCGGTCGGCGCCCCCCACCAGGCCGATGGTCGGGGTGACGAGCACGATGCGCCCGCCGCCGTTCGCGATCATGACGGCGTGGGCAGCCTGGCAGGTCCACAGCGCGGAACGCAGCACGGCCTCGCCGCGTTCGTCCCAAGCGTCCTCGCTCGTCGCCACGAGGGGTGCGCGCACCAGCGCGGCCGCGTCGGTCGGCACGTGGACGAGCACGTCGAAGGGAGCAAACGATGCGAACGCGGTCGTCGCGTCGGCTGCCGACGCGAACCGGCTCGTCGTGATCCCTACCGCGACGCCGCAGTCTTCGAGCCCCGCCGCGAGCTCGGCACCGGTCGCGGTGTCGCCGCCCGCGACGATCGCGACGCGGTCCCGGAGCACACGGCATGGTAACCAGAGACCCGATGAGCCTCGGCCCGGACGACCTCGTGCTCTGCTCGGGCACGTTGCCGCGCGCCACCACCTTCGTCGACCGTGTCGACGCCGCGTCGGCGGCCGGGTTCGCGGCCATCTCGATGTGGGGCCGCGACTACGGGGCCGCGCGTCGCGAGGGTCACTCCGATGCCGACCTGCGCACCCGGCTTGCCGATCACGGGCTCGTCGTGGCCGAGCTCGATCCCGCGTGGTGGTGGACTCCCGTTGCGTTCGACGCGGAGTCGCTCGCGTCGATCGACGACATGGAGCTGTTCCGCTACGGCGAGCAGGAGCTGTTCGCGATCGCCGACGCCGTCGGTGCGCGTTCGATCAACGCCGTCGACATCCTGGGTGGACGTTGGAGCGTCGACGACGCGGCCGAGGCCCTCGCGGGGTTCTGCGACCGCGCCCGGGAGCACGATCTCCTCGTGCAGGTCGAGTTCCTGCCGTGGTCGCGCATCCCCGACATCGCCACCGCGTGGGAGATCGTGCGCGGGGCCGATCGACCCAACGCGGGGATCGCCGTCGACACCTGGCACTGGTTCCGAGGTGCGCCCGACGAGGCGGGTTGCGCTCGATTCCGGGCGCCAAGATCATCGGGATCCAGCTCGCCGACGCGCCCGCCGTGCCCGAGCCCGATCTGATGACGGCGGCGTTGCACGACCGGCTCCTCCCCGGTGAGGGAGACCTCGACCTCGCGAGCGTCGTCGCGGCGCTGCGCGACGCAGGCGCGGTCGCGCCGATCGGTGTCGAGGTGTTCTCCGACGCGCTCCACGCGCTCGGACCTCGCGCGGCCGCGCGGTACGCAGGCGACGCCGCGCGCCTGCTCCTCGCTGAGCACGAGCCGCGCGCGTGACCGGCGAACCGGCGTCGCGTCGGAGCATGCGCGCCGACGTTCGCGAGCTCAGAACCACCCTGCTCGTCGTCGGGTCCTTGATCATCGCGCTCGGAGTCGTGGTGCTGATCGGGGTGCTCGTGCACGACTCGGGCGGCACGGGCGCCATCACGGTGACCGAGACGGAGTACCGAATCACCATGCCGACGACGCTGCACACGGGTCGGCGCACCTTCTCGGTGACCAACATCGGCACCGAGTCTCACGAGCTCGTCCTCGTGCGCACCGACCTCGCGCCCGGCGCGCTGCCGCGAGCGGGCGCGAAGGTCGATGAGACGTCACCGCGGTTGCGCGTCGTCGCCGAGACCGCGGGCACCCTCCGGCCGGGAACGACCCGCTCGATGACGGTGACGTTGGCACCGGGCCGCTACGTCGCGCTCTGCGACCTGCCGTCACACTACGGGCTCGGCATGCGCGTCGGCATCACGGTGACGAACTGAGAACGTTCCGGTACGATGACCGCCGGCGCGTAGGGCGCACCCGGTCCGCGGGAAGGGCAGAGCCCACCTGAGTGGTGTTGAGCGAACGGTAAGGCCGTGTGTCCTCCTTTCGGCCTGACGACGCGGACCGCAGGCTCCTGAGAAAGGAGGTCGCAATGCCGACCGTTCCGCTTCCTGTCGAGCCCAACTTCGAGCAGCTCAAGAAGCAGGCGAAAGACCTGCAACGAGCCGTGTGGGCGGGCGATCCCGACGCCGTGAGCCACGTCGCGGAGCACGATTCGGGAAGTGCCGCCGACGGCGCCGAGCACGCTGCGTTCCCGCTCCGTGCCGCGCAGCTCGTGATCGCGCGCCACTACGGGTTCACGAGCTGGACGCGACTGAAAGCCCATCTCGAGGTGGTCGCGCGCTTCACGCGCGTTCCTGATCGGGTCGACGCGAGCGAGGATCCCGCGACCGAGTTCCTCCGTCTCGCGTGCCTCACGTACGGCGACGACGGTCCCGAGCGATGGCAACGGGCGCGTGCCCTGCTCGACGCCCACCCCGAGATCCGCGACGCGAGCATCCACACCGCCTCGGTGCTCGCCGACCACGGGCGCGTCCGGCGATTGCTCGAACAGGATCCGTCGTTGGCGCGCGGCGACGGCGGTCCGTACCGGTGGACGCCGTTGTTCTCCCTCGCGTACGCGCGGCACGATCCCGACGTCGACGTGCACGCGGTGCTCGACACCGCGCGCTCCCTGCTCGACAACGGCGCCGATCCCAACGCGGGGTATCTGTGGCACGGGCTCCCCACGCCGTTCACGGTGCTCACCGGCGTCTTCGGGGAGGGAGAGGGCGGTCCGGTCCGGCAGCCTCGCCACCCTCACTCGCAGGCGCTCGCCCGGTTACTGCTCGAGCGCGGCGCCGATCCGAACGACGGTCAGGCCCTGTACAACCGCATGTTCGAGCCCGACAACGACCATCTCGCGCTGCTGTTCGAGTTCGGGCTCGGTACCGGCGACGGCGGGCCGTGGCGCGCCCGGCTACGCGACGCGCTCGCGGCACCGGCCGTGCTCGTGCGGGGCCAACTGCAGTGGGCGGTCGTGCACGACATGACGGAGCGTGTGGAGTTGCTCGTGGATCACGGTGCCGATGTCGACGCGCCCTTCGCCGACGGCCGCACACCATCGGAGACCGCGGCGCGCAACGGCAATCGCGCGCTCGTGGAGTACTTCGCGTCGCGCGGGGCCGTTGCATCCGGCGCATCCGATGTGAGCGCGGTCGACGCGTTCGTCGGTGCCGTGCTGGCCGGTGATCGCGTCGCGATCGAAGCGCAGCGGGCGGCGACGCCGGATGTCGTCGAGACGACGCGAGCGCAACGCCCGGCGTTGATGGTGTGGGCCGCCGCGAACCGGCGCCCCGCCGCGGTCACGCTGCTCGCCGAGCTCGGCTTCGACGTGAACGCGCGCGGTCGGGGCGACGTTCCGATCGAGCAACCGTGGGAGACGGCGTTGCACGACGCGGTGGCGAACGGTGATCGACCGATGGCGGAGCTGCTGTTGTCACTCGGCGCGGACCCCGATGTCCACGACGAGCGCTTCGACGCGACGCCGCTCGGCTGGGCCCGCCACTTCGATCACGCGGAGCTGGTCGAGCTCCTCGAACCGCTCACCACTTCGGCACCGGAGGACTGAAGTCGACGGGATCAGTGCGACAGGCGGTCGAGCACGTTGCGGGTGATCTGCTCGATCTGTGGATCGCGTCCGGCGAGGCCGTGCGCCCAGTCGGTGGAACCGGAGGTGACGACCGTGCCGCCGCCGGCAGCCGTGTACGTGCCGAGCATCGCGTGACCGTGCGCGATCTTCTCGACCGCTTCGGGATCGCGGCTCGCGAACAGCCGTGCCGCGAGGAACTCGATCTCCGACGGCTCGTCGGGCTTCGGTGGTCGCGTCGCGGTCGTACGGGTGAAGTGCGCCGCGGGCGCGCTCGCGAGGATCTCGAAGTCGAGCGGCGTGCCGTCGGAACCGGTGGGGTAGGGCAGGCCGTCGCGCGACGTGAAGTCGCAGCCGTCGCACTCGTAGCCGAGCACGGTCACCTCCGCGCCGAGCACGTCGCCGTATCCGATCCCGGTGCCGTCGAACAGCCAGTGATCGGGACGGTGGACGGTGTAGCCGCCGAGCCCGTTCGTGACGCGCTTGCCGATGCGGTGATAGCCGCCGCGATTGAAGCTGACGCCGGTCATCAGGTTCTCGGGCCGGCCGAGCAGGTGATCCGACCAGATCGTGGTGAGCGCGCGCTGGTCGGCCGTGCCGTACACCGGGTCTTCCTTGAACTGACCCTTGTAGCCGACCATGGTCGCGGCCGCGCCTTCCGGCGTCGCGTCCTCGAGCCGCACCTGCCACAGCGACGTGTTGCCGGAGAAGAACGCGACGTTGCCGCCGCCGGCGATGAACCGCTCGACCGTGTCGCGCATTGGTCCCGACCAGTACTCGTCGTGACCGACGGAGAGCATGAGCCGGTAGTCGTTGCCCGCAAGGAGCTCGGGATGCTCCTGCAGGTCGGCGTTGGTCGCGACGTCGAGCCGGTAGCCCTCGCGCTCGGCCCACTCGACGAACGGCAGCTCCCAGTCGGGCCACCCCGCCGATCCGGCCCACGGCGACAAGTGGTTCAGGCTCAGGTACCCGACGTGGGCGGCCATTTGCGGATCCGGCTTGAGGATCGTCGTCACCCGGCGGCCCGCGCCCGGGGGCTTGTCGAGGTACCCGCGTGCCATCGGGCGCTGCAGCGACACCTGGGTCGCGCCGTTGTAGAGGTTGCGCCCTCCGAAGTCGTTGTAGGCGTGCCACGTGTTCGTCGCGAGCACGAGCAGGATCGGCGCCGTCGCGGCGCCCGCGGTCGGCCTCACGACGAAGAACGCGAGGTCGCGCCGGGTCTTGCCGTCGACGTCGATCTCCATGACGACCTCGTAGTAGCCGGAGGGCCACGACGGGTCGATCGCGATCGTGAGGGCCGCGGGCCAGCCGCACCCGTGGGTCGACGCGTTGGTCGGCGTCGCGTGCTCGCCCGCCACGACGGCACGATCCGCGAACACGAGTGTTCGGTCGCGGCCGATCCGCGCCACCTCCACCGAGACCGGTCGCGCACCCGCCGACGAGACGTGCAGCGTGACCGCTCCACCGGCTTCGACCGACTGGGGCCAGCAGTATCCCGTGACCGTTTCGCGCGCCATCAGGACCCCCCGTCCAACCCGTGCCGACGCCGCGGCAACGGGGGGGCACTGTATGGCGTCGCAAACGGCTGGGCACCGCTTCGACGAACTCGGACCGGCGGTAGTACGACGCGGGCCCCCACCCGGCGACCCTCGTCTCCGTGCGGCGCCTACCGCCAGCCCCCCACAACGCTGTTGTACCGAACCCGAGTTAACGCCCCGTAAAGCGCGCGGTCGACTACGCCGGGTTCGGTCGGGCCGTGATTCTCACCCACGGCTCGCCGCCGACGTCTTCGGGGTTCACGAACACGGCGGTGGGCAGCGCCGCGAGGGTGCAGTCGATCGGCATCTGCGCGTCGGTGCTCTGGCCGGCCCGGTCGATGGCAGCGATCATCGCCTTGCGGATCGTCGCCACCTCGTCGGGGGTGAGCTTCTCGATGATGTCGCGCAACGGTGCGTCAAAGACGATGCTGAGCCGATTGCCCATGTCGAGCAACGAGACGCCTTCTTCGTGCCAGGCGCGGATACGGGCTCGGACAGCCGGGTCTGCGAACTGGACGTCGGCCTGGCCGACGGCAGGTGCGATCGCTTCTGTCATGGGTACCTCGGGTGTCGATGGCGCGGACTGTCGATGGCGCTGGAACCCCGCCCGTCGACCGCACTGCAGCCGACTCGTGCAAACGCTGTGCAAAACGGGCGCTCCGCAGCCCGGATTGGTAGCCTCCCGGCCCTCGCCCAAATGGGGAAGGGCAGGCCCGTTGCTCGAATTCTCAGTCCTGGGGCCGCTCCGAGTCAGGCGAGACGGACACGACGTGCCGATCGCCCGCGCGAAGAGCCGCGGGCTCCTCGGTCTGCTGCTGGCCCGGGCCGATCACGGCGTGCCGACCGACCAGCTCATCGACGAGCTCTGGATGCACGACCCGCCGGTGTCGGCCGACAGCGCCTTCCGAGTCCACCTCTCCTTCCTGCGCAAGGCGCTGCGCGGCGACGACGACGGACCGGGTGATTCCGGGCCGATCGGTGGAAGCGCCGGCGGCTACCGGATCGTCGTCGGGGCCGACGCGCTCGACGCTCTCGCGTTCGACGCCGCGCTCCGCGAGGCCCGCACCGCCTCGGCCGCCGGGGCGCCCGACACGACCATCCGCGCGCTCGAGCGCGCCTTGGCCTGGCGACGCGGGCCCGCCTACGCCGACCTCGCGGACCTCGAGCCGCTGCGCGACGAGGCGGTCCGGCTCGAGGATCAGTGGCTCACCGCGATCGAGCTGCTGGCAGACGCCTACCTCGTGTCCGGCCGCGCGCGCGACGTCTGCGACCTGCTGCCCGCGGCGATCACCTCGCATCCGCTCCGCGAGAGCCTCACCCAGCGGCTCATGCTCTCCCTCTACCGCGAAGGCCGTCAGGCCGAGGCGCTGCGCGCGTTCAGCCGGCTCCGGGAAGCGCTCGACCGGGAGCTCGGTGTCGAGCCGAACCCGTCGGTTCGTGCGCTCGAGGAAGCCATCATCCTGCAGCGCGGCGACCTCGACCCGGTCGGCCACGACGGTCCGCGGCCGTGCCTCGAGCTGCGCGACACGGGCGCCTTCGTCGGACGCGCGCGCGAGATCGATGTGATCGACCGGGTCTGGGCGCAGGCCCTCGCCGGGCAGCCCCGGCTCGTCCTGATCGGTGGTTCCGCGGGGATCGGCAAGTCGGCGCTCGCCGACCACGTCGCCCAGCGCCACGCGGCGCAGGGAGCCCGGGTGATCGTCGGCACCTGCGACCCCGATCCCGCCAGCGACTACGAGCCCCTGCCGCAGCTCATCCGCGCCCTCGTGGCGATCGCGCCGGCCGAGCTGCTGGCGCGGCCCCTGCTCGGCGAGCTCGTGCGGGTCGCGCCCGATCTTGCCGAACGGCTGCCCGAGATCCCGACGTCGGTCGACGCGTCGGCCGGCCGGCATCGCCTGTTCGTCGCAGTCGACGAGCTCCTGGCCGGCACGACCGCGGTCGCGCCGGTGCTCATCGTCGCCGAGGATCTCCACTGGTCAGGTCCGGATGCGCTCGCGCTGCTCCGCCACCTCGTGCACAACGGCACCGGCGCGCTGATGGTCGTCGGCACCTACCGCGACGACGAGGTCGAGCCGGGCAGTCCTCTCGCCGACGCGTTCGGTCAGGGGCGGCTCGCCCGGCCCGACGCCACGATCTCGCTCGGCGGTCTCGACACCACTGAGCTGCGCGCGCTGGTGCAGGCCACCGCGGCCGACGATCTGCGCAACCGGGCGATGACCAGGCTGCCCGAGCTGCACGACGTCACGATGGGGAACCCCCTCTTCGCGCGTGAGGTGCTGCGCGAGCTCGGGGAAGCGGGCGATCAGGTGACGATCGCGGAGGTCGCGCCGGGCGGTGTCCGCTCGATCGTCGCGCGGCGCGTTGTCCGGCTTACGCCCTCGGCCCGCGGGCTGCTTGCCGCCGCGGCCGTACTCGGGCGCGAGTTTTCCCTGGAGCTGCTCGCGCGCATGACGGAGATGTCGGAGGCGGTCGCCCTCGACGCCGTCGAGGAGGTCGTCGCGGCCCGGTTGTTCGACGAGACCGACGTGCTCGACCAGTTCACGTTCTCGCACCCGCTGTTCCGCAACACGATCTACAACACCACGCCGTCGAGTCGCCGGGCCCGGCTCCATCTGCAGGCCGGGCACGCGCTCGAGCTGGTGCCGAGCACACACGGCGGCGCGCGATCGGCCGAGCTGGCGCGCCACTTCCTCGCGGCGCTCCCGCTCGGCGAGGCGGCGCGCGCGGCCGGGCACGCGCTGCGCGCGGGCGACGAGGCGGCCGAGGCCTTCGCGCACGCGGAGGCCGCGACCTGGTACCGGCGCGCGATCGACCTGGCGACCGACGCGGGCTGGAGCCCGCGCGAGAAGGCCAAGGCGCTGCTCGCGCTCGGTCAGTGCCTCGATCGCTGCGGCCGGCGCGACGACGCGCGCGACGCGTACCTCCGAGCGTCGGCGTGTGCGAAGCGCGCCGACGATGCACCGCTGCTCGCCGACGTCGCCATCGCCGCGACGCCGCGCTACATCGCGCTCGACGATTTCCACAAGACCCATACCGCGCTCGTCGACGAGGCGCTGGCCGCGTCGGTCGGAGATCCGCGGCGCGAGGCGTGGCTCCTCAACTCGGCCGGCGCGAGCCGCTACTACGAGGGCCGCGGCGACGAGATCTACGCGAAGCGCGCGTTGGCGCTCGCGCGCGAGTGGCCCGATCCCGAGGTGCAGGCGGCCGGCCTGGTGACCTACCGCCGGTGGCTCACCCACGACGCGGTGACGGGCTGGGACCGCCTCGCACTGAGTCGTGAGCTCAAGACCCTGTGCCGTGAACGCGGCCTCGATCGCCTCGTGGGCCAGGCGTGCCGCTCGCTCCTGGTCGACCTGCTCGAGGTCGGCGAGCTCGACGAGTTCGACGTCGAGCTCGAAGATTTCGCCGCGCTCGCCGACGCGCACGGGCTTCCGGCCGATCTCTACTGGCTCACCGCGTTGCGCGCGACGCGCGCGCTCATGCGGGCGGCCGATCCGTTCGCCGAGGAGCTGGTGAACGCGGCCCACACGGTCGGGCGATCGCTCCAGCAGTGGGATGCCGAAGGCATGTTCGTGCTGCAGGTGTTCGCGCTCCGGTTCCAGCAGGACCGCGTGCGCGAGATCAGGGCCGGGCTCGAGGCGCCGCCGCCCGACGGTCCGCGGATCGTCAACGGGGTCGCGCTGCTTGCCGCGGCGCTCGTCGCATCGGGTCGGCCCGACGCGGCCCGACCCATCCTCGACAAGGCGGTCGAAGGCGGCCGGCTCCGCCTCCCGCACGACAACATGTGGCTCGGTGCCACCGCGCTCATGTCGGGAACCGCGGCCGCGGTCGGCACACCCGAGCAGCGCGCACTCCTCTACGCCGAGCTCGCGCCGTTCGCGCGGCGGTGGTGCGCGTTCGGTGCGGGCGGCGCCGCGTTCGGGACCGGCCATCACTGGCTCGGCAAGCTCGCGGTCGCGAGCGGCGACCTCGTGGCGGCGACCGGTCACTTCGACTGGGCCGAGTCGATGAGCCTGGCCGCGGGTGCGAACTACTGGGCCGAGGCCGCCGCCGCTGACCGTGTCGCCGCCGGCGCGAGCCCCGTGCTCGCCGAGCGCGGCTAAGCCGAAGGGAACCACCAACTCGGCGCGGGCGTCGATGGCGCTGGGGGCCGATTTCGCGCGGAGCCGCGGCGAAGGTCGCGCAACACACCGATCTCGGCGATGTGATGGACATGTTCGGTCAACATCGACGTGACGAGGTTCACCACCGGCCGCGCTTCGCCGCTCCAGTGCGGCAGCAGCTCAAAGGCCGACTCGTCGCTCAACCCGTCAACGGCGGAGATGAAGTTGACCTGAGCCCCGGAAGTTGGTCCGCTTGATGTGAGAGTCCGTCGCCCACGATTGTGTGGGCAGAGAGGACTCCACGATGAAGCGACGCAGGCATACGCCTGAGCAGGTGATCCGGAAGTTGCGTGAGGCCGACCGACTG
>JBBSEC010000125.1:0-12217 GCA_038240075.1 Acidimicrobiia bacterium | reverse complement strand
GGCCGTGTCTCAGTCCCAGTGTGGCTGGTCGTCCTCTCAGACCAGCTACCCGTCGTCGCCTTGGTGGGCCGTTACCTCACCAACAAGCTGATAGGCCGCGAGCCCATCCCGAAGCGGAATCCATTTCTTCGTCCAACCATGCGATCGGAAGAAGGTATCCGGTATTAGCACCGGTTTCCCGGTGTTATCCCAGTCTTCGGGGCAGGTTGCTCACGTGTTACGCACCCGTTCGCCACTTTCCACCGGAGCAAGCTCCAGCTTCACGTTCGACTTGCATGTGTTAAGCGCGCCGCCAGCGTTCGTCCTGAGCCAGGATCAAACTCTCCGTTGAGATCATAGAAGTGCCTTCCGCGAACTTGTCCGAACGCGTCGTGCCCTTCGATCTGTTCAGAGTCGCCGGCCGGGCAACTGACGCCCTTCCGGCAACAAAGCACCCTCAACTTGACATCGAGGGTGCGGAATCGAGGTGGTGATGATCGCTCATCACCAGCACTGGCTTTTGGCATTCACTGCTCTGTTGTCAAGGAACGGTTCCCGACAGGCGCGCACACTCGGAGCGAACGCATCGGAGACACGCACCGCCGGCGGTGATCGCTGGAACGTGCCTGAGCACGTTGCCGGAGGTGGTGGTGTCAATCGGCCCCAGCCGCGGCTCGCAGGCCGGTGGAGGGGCGAAGGGTCAAGCTATACCTGGGTTGCATGCCTGTCAAACCGCACCAGGGCGCCTCCGCGGCACTCAGGTCGACTCGACGAGCCTCGCCCACCTGCGCTTACCAACCTGCAGGGTGACGCCCCACCAGTGTGGCACGGTTCGGGCCTCGTCCTGTGTCACAACGGCCGCATTTATCCTGACCGCGCCCTCGGCGAGACTCCGCCCCGCTTGTCGGTTGCCTTCGGCCAGGCCCGCCAGGACCAGCAGTCGACTCAGCCGTAGCTCGCCGTTGGCTTCCGCAGCCGTCGGCGCCAGCGGGATCTCGGGGATGTCACGGGGCGGCGCGTGGTCGCGAAACACCCGGTCGAAGTCGGCCTGGGCCTGATCCCCCGCGCCGGCGCCGTGGTACAGGTCGCAGACGGTGCGGGCCAGGAGGCGCTTGGCGTCGAGGGGCTTCTGCCGGCCGGCCTCGAGCGCGGCGATCGCCGCGTCGATCTGAGCCTGGGGCCAGGCGGTCACGAACTCGAGGTACTCGGGGATCAGTGAGTCCGGTATCGACAGGAGCTTCCCGAACTGCTCGCTCGCGGGCTCGGCGATGCCGACGAAGTTGCCGAGCGATTTCGACATCTTGGGCCCGGGCTCGCCGTCGGGCCGCGGGCCGTCGAGCCCCTGAATGAGGGGCGTGGTGATCACCACCTGCTGCTCGTGGCCCTCCTCCTTCTGCAGGTCGCGCCCCACCAGCAGGTTGAAGAGCTGGTCGGTGCCGCCCAGCTCGACGTCGGCCTCGACGACGACCGAGTCCCACCCCTGGAACAGGGGGTACAGGAACTCGGTGATCGAGATCGCCTCTCCGCCCGCGAAGCGCTGCCCGAAGTCGTTGCGCTTGAGCATCTGCGCGACCGTCATCCTCGACGCCAGCTTCACGACGTCCTCGATGCCCATGGCATCGAGCCATTCGGAGTTGCGCCGCACTTCGAGCCGGGCCGGATCGGGGTCGAGGATGCGGGTGACCTGCTCGAGGTAGGTCTCGGCGGCCGCGTCGACGTCGGCCTTCGAGAGCCGGGGCCGGGTGGCGGAGCGGCCCGACGGGTCGCCGACGCGGGCGGTGAAGTCGCCGAGGATCAGGACGGCGACGTGGCCGGCGTCCTGGAACCGGCGCAGGGTGCGCAGCACGACCGCGTGGCCCAGGTGCAGGTCGGAGGCGGTCGGGTCGAGCCCGAGCTTCACCCGCAGCCGTCGGCCGGTGCCGATCTTGGCCGTCAGCTCACCGGGCGTGATCACGTCGACCGCGCCCTGTGTGAGCGCCCCGACCTCGGCTCCCCCGTCCCCGGACATGCAGATTGAGGCTAGTCCGCCCTCACGCGGGTGTTGCTGGTGAGCGACAATGGTGCCGATGTGACTTATGTGACTGTGAGGGCTTCGTCCCGCCGCACCCGGTCCCGCCGCGCCTGGACTCACCGCCAGGGGCACACGGGGCGGCTCGTCGCGCTCGTCGCCGCCCTCGTCCTCGGCGCCACCGCCTGCAGCTACACGGCCGACCTCACCGAGCTGACCTCGGCCGTGCCCGCGCAGTCGTCGGTGGTGCTCGCCTCCGACGGCAGTGTGCTGGCCCGCCTCGACGCCGGCATTCACCGCACCGACGTGCCGCTGGACAAGATGTCGAAGACGCTGCAGGACGCGGTCATCGCGATCGAGGACCATCGCTTCTACGACCATCCCGGAGTCGACGTCCGCGCCATGGTCCGCGCGCTCGAGACCGATCTCGACAAGGGCGTGATCGCCGAGGGCGGCTCGACGATCACGCAGCAGTACGTGCGCAACGTGATGCTCAACGACGACAAGACCGTGCACCGCAAGCTGCGCGAGATCACGCTCGCCGTGCAGTTGGAGCGCCGCTTCACCAAGGCCCAGATCCTCGAGCGCTACCTCAACCTCGTGTACTTCGGAAACGGCTCCTACGGCGTGCAGAGCGCGTCGCTCCGCTACTTCGACACCCCTGCGAGCACGCTCACACTCGGGCAGGCCGCGTTGCTCGCGGGGCTGATCCAGGCACCCGAGGGCTACAACCCGTTCGTCGTGCCGCAGCTCGCGTTGAACCGGCGCAACGAGGTGCTCGACAAGATGGCCGAGTACGGAGAGGCGACGAAGGCCGCGGTCGCGGCGGCGCGTGCGCAACCGCTCGGGCTGCACCCGCGCGTCGACGACAACGAGATGCGCGCGCCGTACTTCGTCGCCCAGGTCGAGGAGTTCGTGCTGTCGCACAAGCAGTTCGGGGCGACGATCGACGATCGCCGTCACCTCTTGTACACGGGCGGCCTCGTCATCCAGACGACGCTCGATCCGGCCCGCCAGCAGCTGGCGCAGACCGCGCTCGACCACATCCTCGTCGACCCCGCGCACGACCCGTCCGGGGCGCTGGTCTCGATCGAGCCCACGACCGGTGATGTGGTCGCGTACGTCGGCGGCCGCGACTACTACGGGTCGGCGCCGTACGCACAGTTCGACCTCGCGAGCCAGGGACGGCGCCAGGCCGGTTCGGCATTCAAGCCGTTCGTGCTCGCGGCGGCGCTCGAGGACCACATCCCGTTGACGCGCTCGTATTCGGCCCCGAAGACGTTGACCATCAACACGCCCGGTCAGGCTCCGTGGGTGCTGCACAACTACGAGGGCACCGGCGGCGGCACGATGAACCTCGTCGACGCCACGGTGCACTCCGTGAACACCGTCTACGCACAGCTCATCGAGGATGTCGGCCCGAAGCGCGTCACCGACCTCGCGACGAAGGTCGGCATCGGGTCGCCCCTCACGCCGTACCTCTCGACCGCGATCGGATCGAACGGGGTGAGCGTGCTCGGAATGGCGTCCGCGTACACGAGCTTCGCCGCCGACGGACTGCACACCGACCCGGTGTTCGTCACCAAGGTCGTCGCACCGAATGGGAACATCCTCTACGACGCGGTCCCGTCGTCGCACCGCGTGTTGCCCGCGCCGATCGCACGCGAGGTCAACCAGGTGCTGCAGCAGGTCGTGACCCGCGGCACCGGCATCAACGCGCGCATCGGGCGCCCGGTCGCCGGCAAGACCGGCACCGGCGAGAACTGGAAGGACGCGTGGTTCGTCGGTTCCACGCCGCAGCTCACCACCGCAGTGTGGGTCGGCTTCCCGCAGTCGGAGCTCTCGATGGTGCCTCCCCGTACGCGGGAGAAGGTCACCGGCGGCCTCTGGCCCGCGCAGATCTGGGGCCTGTACGAAGGCGCCGCGCTCGCGGAGACACCGATCGAGACCTTCCCCGTACCCGAGGCCGGCACCGCGACCGCAGCGCTCCCGAGCCCGCCGGTCGCCGACGTCGTCGGCATGCCCGCGAGCGAGGCCGAGCATGTCCTGACCGACACCGGGTACCGCGTCGTGCGTCACAACGTGGCGAACGGCGACTACCCGCCCGGCATCGTGGTCGCGCAGAACCCGCCCGCGCACACCGTCTCCACGGCCGGCACCGTCGTCACCCTCGACGTCGCCAACGGTCCCCCGACACGCGAGATCGTCCCCGCGCTGCTCGGACTGCTCGCCGACCAGGCCAAGGCCGCCGCGACCTCGCACTCACTCGGCATCAAGATCGTCGTGACCGCGGAGCCGCCACCGGGCTCGCCGGCGCGCGCCGGGCGCGTGTGGAAGCAGTCACCCGTCGCGGGCACGACCCTCGGCGAGGGCGCCACGATCACCGTCTGGATCAACCCGTAATTTTTCGCTCGCTACGCTTTCTCGCTCGATCGTCCTTCATCGAAACGAGAACCGCGTTTCGTCACCGTCCCTCGCTCGCTGGCGAGCTTGACTCTCGCTTCGCTCCCGCCTGCGCCGCGTTCGCTCGCTACGCTTTCTCGCTCGATCGTCCTTCATCGAAACGGGGACCATTTTTCTTCGCCGTCCCTCGCTCGCTGACGAGCTCGACGCTCGCTTCGCTCCCGCCTGCGCCGCGTTGTCGCACGCGAACGTTACGGCGATCCCCGCCGCGAGAGGTTGGGGTCGTTGGGCACGGTGTAGCGCCAGGGGAGGTCTTCGCCGCGCCCGGCTGACAGTCCGATGCGTTTCGTCACTCCCGGTCTGCGCGGCGGCGGCGTGCCGTCGTCGACGATCCGCAAGGTGCCGGACACGAGATCGGCGCCGTCGAACGCGCGGTCGATGCCGAACGCCTGCGCCAACCGCGCGGGCCCGGAGCAGAGATCACGGTCGCGGCGCGCGGCGAGGCGGCGTGAACGCATGATCTCGAGGCCGAGCAGCGGCGATCCCGCACGCAGCAGCACTGCATGCGGGATGGTTCCCGGCCCACACACCGCGTTCGCGCACCAGTGCATGCCGTAGGTGAAGTACACGTAGAGATGGCCGGGGCGCCCGAACATCGTTGCGTTGCGTGCGGTCGGCCCCCGGAATGCGTGGCTCCCCGGGTCGTCGGAACCGCGGTACGCCTCGACCTCGACGATGCGCACCGCGATCGGCTGCGGCCCGCGCTGGATCAGCACCTTGTTGAGCAGCTCGGGTGCGACCTGCAGTGCGTCACGAGCGTAGAACGAGCGCGGCAGCGTGCGTCCCCTCACGTCACGAGCCTCGCCTCACGATGCTGCGTGTGCGAGCCAGGCCCGCTGCTCCTCCAGCCGGTGGTGCGCGAGCTCGAGCTGGGCGACGACCGCATTCGGGCCCGCACCGCCCGGTGTGGTCCGCCGGTGCACTCCGGCTCCGGGCTCGAGCAGCGACAGCGCCTCCGGACCGAAGCGCGGGTCGGTCGCCACCAGCTCGTCGAACGGCACCCCGCGCTCGATCGACTGGCGCACGAGCGTTCCGACCGCGGCGTGGGCGTCGCGGAACGGGACGCCGGCGCGCACGAGATGCTCCGCAAGATCGGTGGCCGACGTCATCGAGCTGTCGGCCGCGGCGGCCATGCGCTCCTCGACGAAGACGACGGCGTCGAGCATGCCGGCGAGCGCGCGCAACGACATCGCGCAGGTATCGAGCGCGTCGAACAGCGGCTCCTTGTCTTCCTGCAGGTCGCGGTTGTACGCGAGCGGAAGGCCCTTCAAGGTCGCGAGGAAACCGACGAGATCGCCGAGGACCCGACCGGCCTTCCCGCGGGCGAGCTCGGCGATGTCGGGATTCTTTTTCTGCGGGAGCATCGACGAGCCGGTCGAGTACGCGTCGGGAAGCTGGATGAAGCCGAACTCCTCCGTCGCCCAGAGCACGATCTCTTCACCGATGCGCGAGAGGTGCATCTGGGTGAGGGTCGCGACGAACAACGCCTCGGCCACGAAGTCGCGATCCGACACCGCGTCGAGCGAGTTCTCGAACGGGCGCGAGAAGCCGAGCTCGGCCGCGACATCCTCGGGCGCGAGCGGCAGGCTCGACCCGGCCAGCGCACCGGCACCAAGCGGCGACACCGACGCGCGATCCGCCGCGTCGCGCCAACGGTCGACGTCGCGGCCGAGGGCCCAGAAGTGCGCGAGGAGATGGTGCGAGAGCATCACCGGCTGCGCCCGCTGCATGTGCGTGTAGCCCGGCAGGTAGGTGTCGCCCGCGTCTTCGGCCCGGCGCACCAGCACCTCTTGCAACGCGATGATTCGTTCGACCTGCTCCCGCACCGCCCGGCGGAGGAACAAACGCAGGTCGAGCGCAACCTGGTCGTTCCGGCTGCGACCGGTGTGCAACTTCGCACCCGCCGGTCCGGCGAGGTCGGTGACCCGGCGCTCGATTGCGGTGTGGATGTCTTCGTCGGTCGGCAGGAACGTGAACTCCCCCGACCCGATCTCGGTCCCGACCCGTTCGAGCGCGGCGATGATCAGCGCCCGTTCGTCCTCGGTGAGCAGCCCGACACGCGTGAGCATCGCAACGTGCGCACGCGAGCCGAGGACGTCGTCGGGTGCGAGCCGCACGTCGAATGGCAGGCTCACCGTGAACGCGAGCAGCTCGTCGGAGGGCGCCTCGGCGAACCGCCCGTGCCACAACGTTCGTCCCCCGCCGGTCGGGCTGGACGCGTTGGGCGTCTCGTCGACGCTCATGAAGCCCCCGGACCCTTACTTCCGGTCGCATCCGCATTCGCTTCACCGTCTCGTGTCGTACTGGTGACGCGCGCGGCGCCTGCTCCTTGCCGCCGCGACCAGGTCTCGACGGAGAGGCCCCAGAGGCGGACGAAGCCCGCGGAGTCCTCGTGACGGAAGGAGTCTTCGGCGTCGTAGGTGGCGAGATCGTGGTCGTAGAGCCCGCGCGGCGCGCGGCGTCCGACGGCATCGCAGCGGCCGGCCTCCAGCCGCAGCCGCACCTCGCCGGTCACGTGCTCCTGGGTCGAGACGATGAAGGCATCGAGCGCGCGCATGAGCGGACTGTGCCACAGGCCGTCGTAGACGAGCTCGGCCACGCGGATCTCGAGCCGCTGCTTCTCACGCGCGACATCGCGTTCGAGCGTCACACTCTCGAGGTCACGGTGGGCGGCGATGAGCGCGAGCGCCGCCGGGCATTCATAGACCTCGCGGCTCTTGATGCCGACACGACGGTTCTCCACCATGTCGATGCGGCCGAACCCGTACGCACCCACGATCGGCCCGAGTTGGTCGATGAGGTCGACGAAGGAGATGCGGTTGCCGTCGAGTGCAACCGGAACCCCGCGTTCGAACGCGAGGACGATGTCGCGGCCTTCGGCGGGCGCATCACGCGGGTGAGCCGTGAGCGTGTACGGCTCCTCGGGAGCCGCCGCCCACGGGTTCTCGATGATGCCGCACTCGATGGCACGGCCCCACATGTTCTCGTCGATCGAGTACAGCTTCTCCTTCGTCGCGCCGATCGGGATGTCCCACTTCGCCGCGAGATCGATGCAGTCGGCGCGGGTGAGGCCCCACACGCGCGCGGGCGCGAGCACTTCGAGGTCGGGCGCCAGCGCGCGCGTCGAGACCTCGAAGCGCACCTGGTCGTTGCCCTTCCCGGTGCAGCCGTGCCCGACCGCGTCGGCACCGTGACGGCGGGCCGACGCCACGAGGTGCTCGACGATCACCGGGCGCGAGAGCGCGGAGACGAGTGGGTACTTCCCCTCGTAGAGCGCGTTGGCCTGCAGCGCGGGAACGAGGAACTTGTCGGCGAACTCCTCGCGCGCATCGATGACTTCGACTTCGACGGCACCGGCGGCGAGCGCACGCTCGCGGATCGTCGCCTCCTCGCCGTGCGCGAGCTGACCGACGTCGACCGCGCACGCGACGACCTCGACCCCCCACTCCTCCCGCAACCACCGCACGGCGACCGAGGTGTCGAGACCACCCGAGTACGCCAGCACCACTCGCTTCGCCATCACTTCTCCCGTAGTCGTCGACGGTGTGGGATCTAGAGCCCCGCGAGCTCGGCGAACTGGGCCGCAATCTCGGTGCCGGTGACTGTCTCCGCGCAGACGAGTAGCAGCGTGTCATCTCCGGCGACGGTGCCGAGCACCCCGGTCACTCCGGCGCGGTCGACCGCCGACGCGACGACGTGCGCGCTTCCGGGCGGGGTGCGCAGCACGACGAGGTTGGCGCTGTGGGACACCTCGACCACGAACTCGCCCATCAGCCGGCGGAGATGGTCGTCGTTCCCGGTGACCCGTTCCTTCGTGTACTCGGGGATCGCGTACGCCATCGCGCCGCCGGGAATCCGCACCTTCACCGCGCCGAGATCCTCGAGGTCGCGGCTCACCGTCGCCTGCGTGGCCACGACGCCTTCGGCTTCGAGCAGCTGGACGAGCTGCGCCTGGCTCGAGACCGGCTGCTCCTCGAGCACGCGCAGGATCCGGTGCTGGCGCTGGGGCTTGCCGAGCTGGGCCATCGTCAGCGTTCCTCGAACAGATCGGCGAGCAGTGCCCGCGCCGCGTGCAGGCGGTTCGCGGCCTGGTCCCACACGACCGAAGCGGGCCCGTCGATGACGCTCGCGGAGACCTCCTCACCCCGGTGCGCGGGCAGGCAGTGGAGGAAGCGGGCGTCGGGGTTCGCCGCGGCGAGCAGGGCGTCGTCGACGGTGTAACCCGCGAACGCGGCGCGGCGCGGCGCGGCCTCCTCCTCCTGTCCCATCGACGTCCAGACGTCGGTGTAGAGCGCGTCGGCGCCCTTGGCCGCTTCGTACGGGTCCGTCACCTGCTCGACGTTGCCGCCGAGGTTGCGGGCCCGGTCGATGACGGCGTCGGGAAGCTCGTAACCGACCGGCGACGCGACGACGAGCTCGAGCCCCGACAGCGCGGCGCCGTACGCGAGCGACGCGGCGACGTTGTTGCCGTCGCCGATGTAGGCGAGCCGGCTGCCTTCGAGCCGGCCGACATGGTCGCGCAGGGTCAGGAGGTCGGTGAGCGCCTGCAACGGGTGCGCGCGATCGGAAAGCAGGTTGATGATGGGGACGTCGACCGCGTCGGCCATCTCGACGAGCGTCTCGTGGTCGAAGACCCGTGCCGCGATGGCATCGCAGTAGCAGGCCAGCGTGCGCGCGATGTCGGCGACGCTCTCGCGCACGCCGAAGCCCACTTCGTCGCCGCGAATGATGACGGGATGGCCTCCGAGCGCGACGACCGCCATCTCGAACGAAGAGCGTGTGCGCGCCGACGGCTTCTCGAAGACCGCGGCAACACCGACGCCGGCGAGGACGGGCGCGATCGAGCTCGGATCGTCGCGGCCGGCCGCGGCCCCGTCGAGCACCCGGGTGAGTCCCGCGGGGTCGAGCTCGTCGACCTCGAGGAAGTCGCGGTTCGATTTCATGCGTGCACCTCCGGAGCGTGCTCGGAGAGGACCCCCGCGATGATCGCGACGGCTTCGTCGATCTCGGGGTCGGAGACGGTGAGCGGTGGAGCGAGCCGCAACGCGCTCGGAGTCACCGCGTTGACGACGACGCCGGCGTCGAGGCACTCGCGGGTCACCGCCGCCGCGTCGCAGCCGGGCGCGAGCTCGGCGGCGAGCAGGAGCCCGAGGCCGCGCACCGCGATGACGGTCGGGAGCGCCTCGAGCGCCACGGTGAGACGCGCACCCGCGGCGCGCGCGAGTGCGGGCGCGTCGATCGCCAGCATCTCGGTGAGCACCGCACGGGCGGCGCTCGCGGCGAGCGGCTGGCCCCCGAACGTCGTGGCGTGGTCACCGGGCCGGAACGCGGCGGCGACCTCCTCGCGCGCCCAGCACGCGCCGATCGGCATGCCGTTGCCCAGCGCCTTGGCGAGGGTCACGATGTCGGGCGCGACATCGGCGTGCTCGAAACCGAACCAGCGGCCCGTGCGCCCGAGCCCGGTCTGCACCTCGTCGACGATGAGTAGCGCTTCCCGCTCGTCGCACAGGCGCCGCACCTCGCGCAGGTAGTCGGCCGGGGCGGGCTGCACTCCGCCTTCGCCCTGTACGGCTTCGAGCAGCACCGCGCAGACGCGGTCGTCGACGGCGACCTCGAGCGCAGCGAGGTCGGCGAACGCGACCTGGCGGAAGCCCGACGGGAGCGGCGCGAACGTCTCCTGCTTCTGCGGCTGACCGGTCGCGGCGAGCGTGGCGAGGGTGCGGCCGTGGAACGAGCCGTACGCGGAGATCACGTGGTAGCGCTCGGGACCGCCGTGCAGCTGGCCGTAACGGCGCGCGAGCTTGATCGCGCACTCGTTGGCCTCGGCGCCCGAGTTGACGAAGAAGCAGCGCCCTCCCCCGCCGAGCAGCTCGTCGAGCATCGCCGCGACCGGCGCCTGGTGCTCGGTGTGGAAGAGGTTGGAGACGTGGAGCAGCGTCGAGGCCTGTTCCGAGATCGCGGCCGCAACACCCGGATGCGCGTGCCCGAGCGACGTGACGGCGAGACCCGAGAGGAAATCGAGGTAGCGATTGCCCTCGGCGTCGAACAGCTCGGTGCCGCGTCCGCGCACGAACTCGACCGGGAAGCGGCCGTAGGTGCCCATCACGTGCTCGCCGTCGAGGCTGATCGTCTCTGCGGTCGACGTACTCATGGCGTCACCATCGTGCCGACGCCCTCGCGGGTGAAGAACTCCAACAGCAGTGCGTGCGGGAGGCGGCCGTCGAGCACGTGCGCGCGGGCGACGCCGCCGCGCAGCGCCGCGATGCACGACTCGACCTTGGGGATCATGCCGTCTTGCACGACACCGCTCGCGAGCAACCGTTCGAGCCCGGCGATGTCGACGTGCGACAGCAGCGAGGTCTCGTCGGGCCAGCGTTCGTAGAGCCCGGCCACGTCGGTGAGATAGACGAGCTTCTCCGCGCCGAGCGCGGCGGCGATCGCGGCCGCGACCACATCGGCGTTCACGTTGTACGCCTGTCCCGCGCCGTCGACACCGACGGTCGCGATCACCGGGATCAGCTCTTCTCGCAGCAGCCGCGCCACGATCGTGGGGTCGACCGCCTCGATGTCGCCGACGAAACCGAGCGCCGGGTCGCGCGCGGTGACGCGCAGGAGCCCGGCGTCTTCTCCCGAAAGGCCGACCGCGTAGGAACCGTGACGGTTGACCGACGCGACGATCTCGCGGTTCACCTTTCCGACGAGCACCATGCGCACGATGTCGACGGTCTCGGCGTCGGTGACGCGCTGCCCGTTGACAAACTCGGGCTCCTTGCCGAGCCTGCGCATCAAGTCGGTGATCTGGGGGCCGCCCCCGTGCACGACGACCGGCTGCAAGCCCACCAGCCGCATCAGCACGACGTCGGCCGCGAACAGCTCCGCGAGCGCAGGATCCTCCATCGCGTGGCCGCCGTACTTCACCACCACGACCTTGCCCGCGAACTCACGGATGTACGGCAGCGCGTCGGCGAGGATCGCAGCCTTCGCGCCCGCGTCGGCCAGCCGGATCTGGGCGTCGCCGTCCGCACGGGTTTCCGCGGCCTCCGGTTGCGTCGGCGCGGCGGTGGTCACGACGTCCTCATGTTCTCGGCGATGTATGCCGGTGACAGATCCGTGG
Source organism: Acidimicrobiia bacterium (assembly GCA_038240075.1). GTDB lineage: Bacteria > Actinomycetota > Acidimicrobiia > IMCC26256 > PALSA-610 > DATBAK01. The sequence continues at coordinate 653 of JBBSEC010000125.1, read as the reverse complement.
TGAGCACGGTTGCCTCGCCGTGACCGAGGTGGAGCTCCGAATGCACGATGAGGTCAGCGCCGTTCATCGCGTCGGTGAGTGTGTTCGCGTCGTGCGCGCAGGCGATGCCGTCGCGGCACACGGTGACGCCTCCATACGCGATGTCGATGCGTTCGGGATCGCAGAACGCGCCGCTCGCGCCGATCTCCGACAGCACGCGCCCCCAATAGGGATCCGCGCCGTAGCGCGAGCACTGCACGCGCGGGGACGCGGCGAGCGCCCACGCCGCGACGACCGCGTCGGCATCGGAGCGCGCGCCGGTGACGACGATGCGGACGAACTTGGTTGCGCCCTCGGCGTCGCGTGCCATCTGCTCGGCCAGTGACGCGCACACGTCGCCCATCGCGTCGGTGAGCGCGCGCGCTTCGCTGCGCGACTCGCCGTCGATGACGGAGCCGCCGGACTTTCCCGAAGCGAGGACCGCGACCGTGTCGTTGGTGCTCCGGCACCCGTCGACACAGAGCCGGTCGAAGCTCAGCCCGACCGCGTCCGCCAGGCAACGGCGCAGCACTGCGGGCTCGACGGATGCGTCGGTGGTGAGCACCGCGAGCATGGTCGCCATGGCCGGCGAGAGCATCGCGGCGCCCTTGGCCATGCCACCGACCGTCACGGTC
>JBBSEC010000124.1:0-12229 GCA_038240075.1 Acidimicrobiia bacterium | reverse complement strand
GGTCGGTTCACCCCGCGTTCGAGGCTTTCACCGGTGGGCGGCTTGTGCGTTCGCTGGCGAGCTTGACGTTCGCTTCGCTCACGCCTGCGCCGCGTGGGTGGACCGTGTGCCGGCGCTCACTCCTGCGCGGCGTGCGGCTGGCGTTCTCGTTCCCGTGGGTGTCCCCAGGGGACATTGGCGGGCACGAAATCGGCGATGTGAATATTCGCGATCGTCGGTGCCGGCGGCGGGAGGTTGCGTCAGCCGTCCGCCGTCGGGGTTTGTTCGAAGATGTAGTAGACGGCGATGAGGGCGTTGAGGACGAGGGACGCGGGGGCGTTGACGAACGCGAGGGCGATCGCGACGAGGTAGAAGAGGCCGCCGATCGTGAAGCGCACCACGGCCGCGCGCGTCGCACCCGGCGGCAACGGCACCGTGCGGTTCCCGTCGCGGACCGACCACACGAAGATCGACGCGAAGCTGAGGCTCATGCCTTCGAGCACCGCGCTGTACAGCGCCGCCGCGAGGTGCGCGTCACCACCGCCGCCGCGGAGGTACGTCGCCATCGTCGACGTCGCGAATGGGATCGCGACGATCCAGAGCAGCAGCACGAGGTTCAGGAACATCAACGAGCGGTCCGCTCTCGCGAAGCTCGTGAACAACGCGTGGTGATTGACCCACACGATGCCGATCACGAAGAAGCTGACGACGTAGGCCGCGAACACCGGCCACTGGTGCGCGAGCTGGTACGAAAGCGTGCCGTGCCCGGGCCCGTCGACGTGCAGGTCGAGCGCGAGGAGGGTGATCGCGACCGCGAACACGCCGTCGCTGAACGCCTCCAGCCGCGCCCTCGACACCTACTGCTCGACGCGGAGGACGGCTTTGCCGGCGACCCGGCGGTCGAGGAGCGCGTCGAATGCTTCGGCCGCCGCGTGCCAACCGAGCTCGAGCTCGATCTGCGCGTCGAGGTGGCCGGTCGCGAGCTGATCGGCGAGGTTCACGAGATCGTGCACGGCCGAGCCGGTGCGCTGGAGCTCGGGCATCAGCCCGAAACCGCACAGCCGCGCGCCGTGACGCCGGTAGAACGATGGACCGTCGAACGTCGTGGGGGCACCCGACGAACACCCGTAGGACACGATGCACCCGCCCGGCGCGATGAGCGACATCGCACGCCCGAGCGACTCGCCGCCCACCGACTCGAGGATGATGTCGTATTCGCCCGACGTCGGCATGCCGATCGACACGTCGTCGGCGCCGAGCTCGAGCAGCCCGGCACCGCGGGTCTCGCTCCCGACGACCGCGGTGACCGTCGCTCCGGAGTGGGATGCGATCTGCACCGCGAACCGGCCGACACCACCCGACGCGCCGGTGACGAGCACGCGCTTCGCTTCGGTGATGCCGCCGGTGTAGAGCGTGTGCAACGCGGTCAGACCGGCGACGGGCAGCGTCGCGGCGGCAGTTGTGGCGAGCGCGTCGGGGATCGGCGCGAGGAAGCCGGTGGAGATCGCGACGCGTTGCGCCCATCCTGTTGCCGGCGCGAGCCCGACCACGCGCGCACCTTCCCGCGGTCCGCTGCCGTCGGTCGCGGCGTGGAGCACGGTGCCGGCGACATCCCATCCGACACGCGATCCGTCGGTCGCGCCGCGCGCGCTCTTCACCTCACCACGGTTGAGGGACACGGCCTCGACCGCGACCACCGCCTCGGCGGCCCCCGCGAGCGGTTCCGCAACCTCGCGCAGCTCGAGGCCACCCGGGCGCGACGGCGCGGCGACGATCGCCAGCATCGGCATCCCTATTGCCTGTAGTGCTCGACGGTGTCGGCGTCGCGCGCCTTGGCGCCGCTCGGATCCTCGCCGGCGGTCCGCCGGGCCCGGCGCTGACGCAGGAGATCCCAGCACTGGTCGAGCTCGACCTCGAGCCGGGCGAGTCGCTCGTGGTCTTCGCCCGACGCGCCGGCGCCTTCGCGGCGGGCCAGGAGTTGGTGCTCCTCGTCGACGAGTGTGTTGATCTTGGCGAGCACTTCGGGATCTTCCATCGGTGCCTCTCGGGGTCGCGTCGGGCGGGTCGCGGGGCCACAAGTTACCGGTGCGATGACGGCCGCCGCGCGTGACCTCGTTCTGATGGCGCGAAACGACCGGATCGGGCCTTCCGGCCCATCAGTACGCGGTGGTGGGGGCTGTGGGGCGGGGGTTACACGACGGGGAGGGCGAATCGGACCACGGTGCCGCCGCCTTCGGCGCGGGCGATGGCAACCGTGCCGTCGTGCGTGCGGGCAACCTGGTCGACGATCGCAAGACCGAGGCCGGAGCCGGGCATCGACCGGGCCGCGGCCGCGCGGTAGAAGCGCTCGAACACGTGCGGCAGGTCGTCGGCGTCGATGCCCGGACCGTGGTCGCGCACCGTCAGTGCACCACCGGCGAGCACCACCTCGATCGGTCCATCAGGTGGGCTCCACTTGCGCGCGTTGTCGAGGATGTTCGCGCAGGCGCGTTCGATCGAGCTGGGTCGCCAAGCACCGTGCACGGCGTGGAGTCGACCGTCACGACGAGCCCGGGTGCGCGCCGCCGCAGCCGCGCCACGACCTGGTCGACGATGCGGTCGAACCGCACCTCGACCCGCTCGGTTGCCGCTGCGACCGCTGCACCGTCACCAACATCGCGTTGAAGCTCGCCGCGAGACGGCCGAGCTCGTCGGTGCGGTCGACATCGATGAGCGTCGAGAAATCTTCCGTCGTGGCGACGTGCTCAGCTGCGGCCGTCAGGCGCTCGACGGGACCGATCACCCCGCGTGCGATCAGGAGCCCGACACCGATGGCGAGCGCGATGCCGACGGCCGACACGATGATGAGGATGATGCCGAGCCCCCGCAACGCACCGTCGACCTCGGAAAGTGATCGGGCGACTTCGATCGCGACGCCCTGGTCGGTCGGCACCGTCATCAACCGCAGGTGCTGTCCCGAGACGTGGATGTCGCGCAGGTGGATCGAGCCCTTGCCGAGCGCGGCGTCGCGTTCGACGGCCGTCACCGGGAGATGCACGGTCTGGTCGGGCGGGCGGCGCACCGTGCCGTCGCGCTCGACGAACTGGAAGTGGACCTGGGCGTCGAGGAACCCCCGCGACCGGAAGCCGGAGAGCGGCGGCCGGTTGATGAACGGTTGCGATTGCGCCTGCGGTGCCTGGTTGCGCAGCAGGCCGTCGACCTGGTTGCGCAGCTCGGTGCGTGCCGCGAACCACGCGGCGAGGGACGCGAGCACGATGGCGACGGCGACGGCGGTGGCCGCGAGCAACGTGACACGCGTCCGGAATCGCACGCCGGGGTCAGAGCTCCCGCATCACGTAACCGACGCTGCGAACGGTGTGGATCAGGCGCGGCTCACCCTCCGCTTCGAGCTTGCGGCGCAGATAGCCGACGTAGACCTCGAGCGAGTTCGAGTTGGCGCCGATCTCGTAACCCCACACGCGCTCGAAGATGAGATCGCGCGTCAACACCTGACGCGGGTTGCGCATGAAGAGCTCGAGCAGCGCGAACTCCGTGCGCGTCGTCTCGATCGTCCGTCCCCGGCGGGCGACGATGCGTGAGCCGCGATCGAGCGTGACGTCGGTGAACGACAACACGTCGAGCGGACCGGTCGTGCGGCGCAGCAGCGCGCGGATGCGGGCGAGCAGCTCCTCGAGGGCGAACGGTTTCACGAGGTAGTCGTCGGCGCCGGCGTCGAGACCGGCGACGCGGTCCGACACGAGGTGGCGCGCGGTGAGCATGAGGATCGGTGTGTGGTCGCCGGCCTCCCGCAGCCGGCGGCAGAGCTCGAGACCGTCGACCCGCGGCATCAGCACGTCGACGACCAATGCGTCGGGCGCGGCGGCCGCCATCACCTCGAGCGCGTCGGCGCCATCGGCCGCGACATCGACCTCGTAGCCGTCGTAGGTCAGCGCCCGGCGGATGGCGCCTCGCACCGCGGCTTCGTCGTCGACCACCAGGATTCGCACGTCGACTCGAAGCCTTTCACGTCCTCGAACGGCGCCGAGCACACCACGGGGTCGTGAGGTGGTGCTGAGCCCAACGTGAAAATCAGCTGAACGAAGTCAGGTGGGGCGGCCGCCGGGCACGGTGATGACGCCGGGGTCGTGACACGGCTGGAACACGCTCGCCTGGGGGACCGACGTGATCGGTGTCGAACGCCGGATCGTCACCCACGAGACGACTCCGCCGACCGCGCAGATCGCGGCGCAGATGAGCATCGACCGCCGGAACCCACGGTCGAAGGTCGCGATCGGCGCCGCGGTGTCGAGGCCGGCGATCATCGGCAGCGCCGCGACCGCGAGGAGGCCGGCGATGCGCGACACCGCGTTGTTGAACGCGGAACCGACACCGAGGTGCTGGTCGTCGACGGCGGCAAGGACGGCTGTCGTGAGCGGCGCCACGGTGATCGTGAGGCCCAACCCGAACACGATCGCGCCAGGGAACACCGTCTCGAAGTAGCCGCGGCCGGGCTGTACGCGCATGAGGATCAGCAGCCCGATGGCGACGACAAAAGGCCCGACGGTCATCTGCACTCGCGGGCCGATGCGCTGCGCGAGCGCACCCGATCGCGACGACAGCAAGACCATCATGAACGTGATGGGGACGAGGGCGGCGCCGGACTCGAGCGCCGAATAGCCCAGTGATTTCTGGAGCTGCAGCACCAACGCGAACGTCGTGCCGCCGAGCCCCGTGTAGACGGCGAACGTGGTGAGGTTCGCCCCCCTGAACTGCGCCGAGCGGAAGATCGACAACGGCAGCATCGGGTGCTTCGCCCGGCGCTCGATCAACACGAACGCGACCATGATCAACGCACCGACGATCCCGACGCTCCAGCGCCCTTCGATGAGGCCGTAGGCCATCGCCGCGAGACCCACGGACGCCGTGACCGCGCCAGGGACGTCGGGTCGCACCCCGCGGTCGTCTTCGTCGAGACTCTCGGGCACGTGCCGCCAGGTGATCACGAAGCACGCCGCGGCCAGCGGCACGTTGATGAAGAAGATGAGCCGCCACGACACCGCGTCGATGAGCCACCCGCCGACGAACGGCCCGATCGCGCCGGCGACGCCCGCGAGCCCGGACCACGCGCCGATCGCGCGACCGCGATCGTCGGGATGGAAGCTCGCGGAGATGAGCGCAAGGCTGCCCGGCACGAGCAACGCCGCGCCCGCGCCCTGCACCGCGCGCGCCGCGATGAGCACGCCGGCGTTCGGCGCGAAACCGCATACCGCGCTGGCGACGGAGAACCCGACGAGGCCCGTGAGAAACCCGCGCTTGCGGCCGTAGAGGTCGCCGAGGGAGCCGCCGAGCAGCAGCAGTGCGCTGAGGGTGACGAGGTAGCCGTCGAGGATCCACTGCAGGTCGCGGATGCCCGCGTGCATGTCGCGCCCGATCGTCGGCAGCGCGACGTTGACCACCGTGCCGTCGAGGAAGGCGATGCCCGACCCGAGGACCGTCGCGAAGACGACCCAGCGGGCGGCAGGGGTTCCGAACCTGATCGACCCCGCCTGCGGGGCAGGAGAGGTCACGGCGTCGTGGTCACGGGTGTGCGCTCACGGGTGGGCGGGACTCGGGGGTTGGCCCGGGATCTCGAGCATGTCGTCGTCGACGTAGCAGAAGATCCATTCCTCACGCGGTTCGAACGACTGGATGAGCGGGTGCTGCGTCTCGTGGAAATGCGCCGTCGCGTGCTTCCCGGGCGAGCTGTCGCAGCAGCCGATGTGGCCGCACTCGAGGCAGCGCCGCAGGTGGACCCAGTGACCGCCGGTCGCGAGGCACTCGACGCAGCCCGTGCCGCTCGGCGGCGCGTCGGTGACCGTATCGAGATGGGTGCAGTTCGCCATGGCGGGGTCCTCCTGGTCGTCGAGCCGCAGCGCGGGAATTACACAGTTACAAATGGGTTGAGGAGGAGGACTCCCACCCAACCCGAGGTGCTTGATGTCCGAGACTGACACTCTCACACTGCCCGTTCTCCCCCTGGCCAACGGGGCTGTGCTGCCCCAGATGGTCGTCACGATCGGGCTCGAGACCGATGAGGCCCGCACTGCCGCGAAGGCCGCGACCGAAGGCGACGGTCGCCTCGTGCTCGTGCCCCGCTCCGATGGGCGCTACTCGCGCATTGGAACGATCGCCCGCGTCGAGAATTCCGGCGAGCTCGGCAACGGGCTCCAGGCCCTGGTGGTCCGCGGTCTCGCCCGTGGGCGCGTCGGCGTCGGAAGCCCCGGCCCGAGTGGTGCGCTGCACGTCGCCGTCGAGCCGATCGACGAGACCGCTCCTGGTCCGCGCACCCGTGAGCTCGCCCGTGAGTACCGCGCGCTGGTCGAGGAGCTGCTCGAGAAGCGCGGGTTGAACCGGCTCTCCGGCATGCTGCCGAGCGTCGACGAGCCCGGTGCCTTGGCCGACAGCGCCACCTACTGGCCCGAGCTCACGCAGGAGCAGCGCATCGAGCTGCTCGAGACCGTCGAAGTCGACGCGCGGCTCGACCTGGTGATCGAGTGGGCGCGCGAGCTGCTCGCCGACACCGAGCTGCGCGACCGGATCCGCACGGAGGTCGCCGAAGGACTCGAGGGTCAGCAGCGCGAGATGTTGCTGCGCCGTCAGCTCGACGCGATCCGCAAGGAGCTGGGCGAGGACGACGCCGACGACGTCGGGCAGTACCGCACGAAGGTCGCGGAATCGAAGATGCCCGACACGGTTCGTGTCGCGGTCGACCGCGAGATCGACCGGCTCGAGCGCATGGGCGCGCAGAACCCCGAGCACGGCTGGATCCGCACGTGGCTCGACACGATGCTCGAGATCCCGTGGGGCGTGAGCGCGGCCGATCAGACCGATCTCGTCGAGGCGCGCCGCGTGCTCGACGAGGACCACGAAGGCCTCGACACGGTGAAGGACCGGATCCTCGAGTTCCTGGCCGTGCGCGGTCTGCGGCGCGAGCGCGATCTCGGCGCCGTCGGCGGCCGCGGCTCGGGCGCGATCCTCGCTCTGGTCGGCCCTCCGGGCGTCGGCAAGACGTCGCTCGGTGAGTCGGTTGCGCGCGCGCTGGGCCGTCCGTTCGTGCGCGTCGCCGTGGGTGGCGTGCGCGACGAGGCCGAGATCAGAGGTCACCGGCGTACCTACGTGGGCGCGCGTCCCGGACGGATCGCGCGTGCGCTGGCCGAGGCCGGAGCGATGAACCCGGTCGTGTTGATCGACGAGATCGACAAGGTCGGTTCGGACTGGCGCGGTGATCCCGCGTCGGCGTTGCTCGAGGTGCTCGACCCCGCGCAGAACCACACGTTCCGCGACCATTACCTCGAGGTCGATCTCGATCTCTCCGACATCTTGTTCCTGACGACGGCCAACGTGCTGGAGACCATCCCGGCTCCGTTGCTCGACCGGATGGAGCTCGTGAACCTCGACGGTTACACCGAAGACGAGAAGGTCGCGATCGCCCGTAACCACTTGCTGCCCCGGCAGCGCGAGCGCAACGGACTGAAACCCGACGAGCTCGACATCACCGACGACGCGCTGCACGCGATCGTCGCCGGTTACACGCGGGAAGCCGGAGTGCGTGGTCTCGAGCGTCAGCTCGGAAAGGTTGCACGCAAGGCCGCCCGCAAGGTGGCGGAAGAGGTTGGAGCAGGCGCAACCGTGGCTCCGAGTGCAGAAGATGACGGTGTCGCGCACGCGCGTGCGACCGTAATTGTCGACGAGAACGGTTTGCGGGACGCGCTGGGACGCGTGAAGTTCCGGGCCGAGGACGCAACCCGTGCCGCGGTTCCCGGTCTTGCAACCGGGCTCGCGGTCACGGGTGCCGGCGGTGACGTGCTCACGATCGAGGCGACCGCGATGGACGGCGAGAAGGATTCCGAGTTGAAGGTCACCGGCCAGCTCGGTGCCGTCATGTCGGAGTCGGCGGAGATCGCGCTGTCGTTCGTGCGCTCGCACCGCGAGGAGCTGGGCATCGACGCCTCGGCGTTCGAGAAGCGGCGCTTCCACGTGCACGTGCCCGCGGGCGCGGTTCCCAAGGACGGACCCTCGGCGGGAATCACCATGACCACCGCGCTCGCCAGCCTGCTCACGGGCCGGCCGGTGAAGCCGGGCGTGGCGATGACCGGCGAGGTCACGTTGCAGGGACGCGTGCTGCCGATCGGCGGCTTGAAGCAGAAGGTGCTCGCGGCACACCGCGCGGGGATGACCGATGTGGTGATCCCCTTCGACAACGAGGGTGATCTCGACGACGTGCCGGAAGCGGTGCGTGACGCGATCAGCTTCCACCCCGTGACCGACGTGCGTGACGTGCTCGCCATCGCGCTCGAACAGGATGTCGACAGCACCCTCCAACCTCAGGCAGCATGAACCCATGATCACTGTGGTTCCGGCGAAGTCGCGGTTGCACACCGAGATCGACTGGCTCGATTCGTGGCATTCGTTCAGTTTCGGTGAGCACTACGACCCGGCGAACACACACCACGGGCTGCTGCTCGTCAGCAACGACGACCGGGTGGCGCCGGGCCGTGGGTTCGGCACGCACGGCCATCGCGACATGGAGATCATCACCTGGGTGCTCGACGGCTCGCTGCGTCACGAAGACAGCATCGGCACCGACGACGTGATCACTCCCGGGCTCGCGCAACGGATGAGCGCGGGCTCGGGGATCCGTCACTCCGAGGTCAATGCGAACGCGACCGAGCCCGTGCACCTGATCCAGATGTGGGTGCCGCCCGACACGGAAGGCCTCACACCCGACTACGAGCAACGCGACGTGAGCGAGCGGCTCGCCAAGGGCGGGCTGTTCGCGCTCGCGTCGGGCGGCCGCGAGCCCGGTGCCGCGATATCGATCCACCAGCGCGACGCAACGCTGTGGATCGGCCGCGCCGAAGCCGGCGACGAGCTCGTCGTTCCCGAAGCCCCCTTCGTGCACGTGTTCGTCGCCCGGGGCGACGCCACGTTCACCGGCCGGCTCGAGGAAGGCGCGCTCGAGGAGGGCGACGCCGTCCGCCTCTCCGACGACGAACCGCTCACGCTGCGGGGCGGCCCCGACGGCACCGAGATCGTCGTCTGGGACACGCACTCGACCGTCCGCTAAGCGAACCCCGTGAGGGCTCTCAAGGGCGCCTGACCAGGGTCGATAGACGTATCAGGCCCTCAGGATCTGGAGCCCAATGCGTCGTCTCGGTCTGGTTTCACGGTTCGCGGTCTTGAGCGCGCTGGTCATCGGCGTGCTCGGCTTCGCCCTCGCACGCATCATCGGCACGGAAGTGACGAATCGCAACCTTGCGAGCGCGCGCCAGACGGCGGTGATCGTCTCGAGGGTGGTTGTCCAGTCGCGTCTCACGCCGGACCAGTTGACGCACGGCCTCTCGCCGACCGCGATCGCGGAGGTGAACCGCTCGCTGCAGCCGTTGCTCGCCGACGGCGCCCTCGCCCGCATCAAGATCTGGAACACCGACGCACGCGTCGTCTACTCCGACGACGCCAGCATCAACGGGCGGCGGTTTCCGAGTGACGACGGCCTCGCCGACGCGCTCGAGGGCGAGACCTCGTCGGAAGTCAGTGACCTCGCGGGCGCGGAGAACACGCAGGACCGCAGCAGCGACGACCGGTTGCTCGAGGTCTACACACCGATTCGGCTCAGTGGTGACGCCAAGCCTGAAGGCGCGTTCGAGATCTACGTTCCGTACGCACCGATCGCGTCCGGCATCCACCACGACGTGCTGCAGGTCTGGGTCGTGCTCGTCGCGGGGCTCGCCCTCCTCTGGCTGGCGCTCTCACGCATCGTGCTCGGCGCGTCGCGTCGGCTGCGGACGCAGATGCAGCGCAACGAGTATCAGACCTCGCACGACTCGCTCACCGATCTGCTCAACCGGCCGCGGTTCGACGAGCGTGCCACGATCGCGCTGCGCGACGCGGATGCCCGCGGCGGCACCGCGCACGTCGCGGTCTTGCTCATGGACGTCAACCGGTTCCGCGATGTCAACGAGGTGCTCGGGCACACGTTCGGCGACGTGGTGCTGCAGGAGCTCGGGCGGCGCCTGACCGACGCCGTCGGCGGCGCACCCGTCGCGCGCCTGGGCGGCGACGAGTTCGCGGTACTGCTGACCGAGGTCAGTGGGGCCGCGGCCGCGTGCGAGCTCGCCACCCGGCTCCTCGGTGTCTTCCGCGAGCCGTTCACGCTCGACTCGTTGCCGGTCGAGCTCGAGGCGAGCATCGGCGTGGCCATGTCGCCCGAGCACGGCACCGACGCGGCCGCGCTGCTGCAACGGGCCGATATGGCGAGGTACGAGGCGAAGCGCGCGCACACGGGAGTCGAGATGTTCACCGTCGAGCGCGACGGGACCAGTCGGAACCGGCTCACGATGCTCGGCGAGCTCCGGCGCGCGATCGAGAACGACGAGCTGCTGCTCTACTACCAGCCGCAGCTCGACCTGCGGACCGGCCGCGTCAGCGGATTCGAGGCGTTGCTGCGTTGGGATCATCCGGCGCGCGGGGTGATCACCCCCGGCGACTTCCTTCCGCTTGCCGAGCACACCGGTCTGATGCGACCGTTGACCCGCCGCGTGCTGGAGCTCGCGGCGCGGCAGAGTCGCGAATGGCGCGCCGTCGGTGTGCGGCTCCCCGTGTCGGTGAACCTTTCGGCTGCGAACCTGCACGACGCCGATCTGCCGACCTTCGTGTCGGAGCTGCTCCGCGGGGAGGAGCTCCCGGCCGACGCGTTCACGTTCGAGATCACCGAGAGTGTCATCATGCACGACTCGACCCGTGCGACCGAAGTGGTGGGTGCGCTGCGCAATCTCGGCGCGCGCATCTCGATCGACGACTTCGGCACGGGCTATTCGTCGTTCGCGTATCTCCAGCAGCTGTCGGTCGACGAGATCAAAGTCGACATGTCGTTCGTGCTCGGAATGGTCGACAACGCGGATGACGCCACGATCGTGCGCACCACGATCGCGCTCGGGCACAACCTGCGACTCGAAGTCGTGGCCGAGGGTGTGGAGAGCTCCGACGCGCTCGCGATGCTGCGCGAGATGGGTTGCGACATCGTCCAGGGTTACTGGCTCAGCCGCCCGCTTCCCGGACGGGAGGCGCTCGAGTGGTTCCGGCGTCACGCGCGGCCGATTCCGAAGGCAGCGGGACGGTTCAGCTCCGCTCAGTAGCGAACGTGCCCGCGGTGGGGTAGAGAAGTGCCGTGCCCCGCAAAGCCAAGGCGTCCGAGCCGCTCGACGAGTACCGCGCGAAACGCGACTTCGAGGCGACGCCCGAACCCACGGGTGATGCCGAAGGCGCGAGCCCTGCGCCCGAGCGGGCGCGCTTTGCCGTGCAGGAGCATCACGCGCGGGCGCTGCACTGGGATCTGCGCCTCGAGCACGACGGCGTGCTCCTCTCGTGGGCGGTTCCGAAGGGCATCCCGACGACGCCGCAGCGCAACCACCTCGCGGTCCACACCGAAGACCACCCGCTCGAGTACCTCGACTTCGAAGGCAAGATCCCCGAGGGCAACTACGGCGCCGGCACGATGGGTGTCTGGGACCGCGGGGAGTACGAGATCCACGAGCTGCGCGACGACAAGCTCGTGGTGACCTTCCACGGTGAACGGGTGCAGGGGCGCTACTCGCTCTTCCAGACCGACGGCAAGAACTGGATCATCCACCGGATGGATCCGCCGTCGGATCCCGGGCGCGTGCCGGTGCCGACGGACGTGCGGCCGATGCTCGCGACCCCGACACCGACCGTGCCGACGGGCCCCGGTTGGGCGTGGGAGATGAAGTGGGACGGCGTGCGCTGCCTCGCGACCGTCGACGGCGGGCGCGTGCGGCTCGTCAACCGCAGCGGCGGCGACATCTCGCACCGCTATCCCGAGCTGCGCCCGATGGGGCTGGCGCTGGGCAGCACCGAGGCCGTGCTCGACGGCGAGCTCGTGGTGTTCAACGGCCCGCGACCCGACTTCCAACTCATGCAGCGCCGGATCCACGTCGACGGTGAACGCGACATTCGGCGACTCGCGACCGAGCTGCCGGTGGTGCTCGTGATCTTCGACCTGCTCTGGCTCGATGGCCACTCGACGATGGCGTTGACGTATGAGGAACGACGGCAACGGTTGCTCGCGCTCTCGCTCGCAGGGCCGGCGTGGCAGACGCCGCCGCACGAGGTCGGCGACGGTTCCGCGACCCTCGCCGTCGTCGAGCAGTTCGGTCTCGAAGGCGTTGTCGCGAAGCGGCTCGACTCGGTGTACGAGGCCGGTCGGCGATCGCGT
>JBBSEC010000123.1:0-12233 GCA_038240075.1 Acidimicrobiia bacterium | reverse complement strand
GCCCCATTGCGCGCAGCGCGCGCGATCTCGACCTGCTGCTCGACGTGCTCGGCGGGCCGGTCGACGCGGACGCCGTCGGGTGGCGACTCCAGCTGCCGCCCGCGCGCTTCGACACCCCCGCGGGCATGCGGATCGGTGTGTGGTTCGACGACGACGCGGCACCGATCGATCGCGAGTACCGCGCACTCCTCGGCGCGGCAGCCGACCAGTTGGCCGACGCCGGCGCGAAGGTGGAAGACGCGCATCCGCCGGTGAACTTCGCGGAACAGGTCGCGCTGTTCAACGCGATGATCCTCCCCGCGATCTCACCGTCGCTCGACGCCGATCAACAAGATGGGCTCTCGGGAAGCCACCGGCAGTGGCTGCGCGCGGAGGAGCAACGCACCGCGCTGCGCCGGGTGTGGGCCGAATGGTACGAACAGCACGATCTGCTGTTGTGCCCCGTGATCAGCGTGCCTGCGTTCGTGCACCAGCAGGACGACAGCTTCATGACCCGACAGGTCATGATCAACGGCGAATCCCGCAGCTACATGGAGCTCGTGTCGTGGCCGGGCCTCATCGGCATCACCGGGCATCCGTCGGCAGTGGCGCCGATCGGCCGGACCGAATCGGGGATCCCGGTCGGGATGCAGCTGGCCGGGGCATTCCTGCGGGACCGGGACGCGATCGCCGGCGCCCGGATCGTCGAAGACCTGCTCGGAGGCTTCACGCCACCCCCGGCGTTGGCCCAGGAGTAGGGGCAGAGCGAACAATCCGGGGCAATCGCGACCAGCCCAGGTACCATGGCCGACGGTGTCGCGTGCGGAGCGCACCAGTTCTGGGTACACCCTCAGGGTGGCCAGCCACGATGTCTCGAGCCCCTCCTATGACCGCATTCTCGCTGCCGTTCGCACCCACGTTCTGGTGGGCGCGCTCGCGCACTCGCCGGTCGCTCGTCGCGCCCGCGATCGCGGCGCTCGGCGCGGGAATCGTCTGGCTCGTCGGATGGCGCGGCCCCGACATCCCCGCGCAGGTCTACCGGGTCTCGCTGTTCCGCACGCACGGGTTCGTGCTGTGGGACAACGGTTGGTACGGCGGTCACTACCAGTTGCCGTATTCGGTGCTCTTTCCACCCGTCGGCGCGCTGATCGGTCTGTACGGCGCCGCGATGCTCAGCGCGGCGGTCGCGGCATGGGCGTTCGGCGCGCTCATCGAAGATCACTTCGGACGGCGCGCGATGGCCGCGTCGATTCTGTTCGCCGTCGGAACCGCGGGGCCCGTCGCGATCGGCCAGATGCCGTTCCTCGCCGGTGAAGCCGTTGGTCTGCTCGCGTTGCTCGCCGCGCAGCGACGCAAGCCGATCGCGGCCGTCGTGCTCGCGATCGCGTGTCCGCTCATGAGCCCGGTCGCCGGCGCGTTCCTCATGCTCGCGTTCATGGCCTGGGCGTTGAGCAGTCCGCGCCTCAGCCGCGTCTGGCTCGTCGGACTGGTCGGCATCATTGCGACGCCGCTCCTCGTGATGCGGATCGTGTTCCCGAGCTCGGGCCCGTTCCCGTTCCTCGGCATCGACCTCGCGCTCATCGTCGCGATCTGCGCGATCGGATACGTGTGGCTCCCCGCGAGCCAACGCGCGCTGCGCGTGGGGCTCGTGCTCTACGGGCTGACCGCGATCGCGGTGTTCTGCTTCCCGAACCCGATCGGCGGCAACATCATCCGCCTCACCGTGGGCTTCGGTCCCGCGATCATCGTCGCGCTCGCGTCACTGTATCGTCGGCGCACGCTCCTGATCTTCACCGTGCCCCTCCTCGTGTGGCAGCTGAGCCCGGCGGTCGGCGCGATCGTGGTGAGCACCCAAGACCAGAACGCGAGCGCACGCGCGTACTACCAACCGCTCATCACCGAGCTGAGCCGTCAGCCCGAGCTGGGGCGGGTCGAGATCCCCTTCACTCGCAGCCACTGGGAGGCGGCCTACGTTGCGCCGCAGATCCCGCTCGCGCGCGGCTGGGAACGCCAGACCGACATGAACGACAACCCCCTCTTCTACAACACCGACCTCCTCACGCCCGCGAGCTTCCGCACGTGGCTCGACGAGACCGGCGTCAGCTGGATCGCGCTGCCCGACATCGAGCTCGACTACTCGGCCCACGCCGAAGCCCGTTTGATCGAAGCGGGTCAGAGCTACCTCAAGCCGGTCTGGCACGACGCGCACTGGCGGTTGTTCAAGGTCGTCGGCTCACCGGGGTTGACCACCGGCCCGGCCCACATGGTCTCGCTCCATCCCGACGAGATCGTCGTCGACGCCACGGGCGCGGGAACCACGACGTTGCGGGTGCGCTACACACCGGCGTTCACCGTCGTGTCCGGCCCCGCGTGCATCGGTCCGGCGAAGGGCCCGTGGACGGAAGTCATCTCGCGTGGCTCCGGCCGCATCGTCATCGACACGACGCTGATCCGCCACGACAACGACTGCCCGACGAGCGGTTCCGCGAACTGACGCGTCGGTCGACAGGCAGGCCGGCGTCAGATGACGAGACCGCCGTTGGGCGAGATCGCCTGACCGGTCACGAACCCGCTCTCGTCACCGGCGAGATACACCGCGGCGGCCGCGATGTCGGCGGGCTCGCCGATCCTTCCCAACGGCGTGAGCATCTTCAATCCCGCGATCATCGCCGGTGCCACTGACGCGGTCATCGGAGTATCGATCGCGCCGGGGCAGATCGCGTTGGCGCGGATGCCGAGCGGACCGCAGAAGCGCGCGACGCTGCGCACGAGCCCGAGCAGGCCCGCCTTCGCGGTTGCATAGTGAACGGGGCCCCACCCCG
The DNA here is from genome assembly GCA_038240075.1 of Acidimicrobiia bacterium. Lineage (GTDB taxonomy): Bacteria > Actinomycetota > Acidimicrobiia > IMCC26256 > PALSA-610 > DATBAK01. The sequence goes on along the minus strand of JBBSEC010000123.1, from coordinate 9,432 downwards.
AGAGCCCGGCGATGCTCGAAATGCAGATCATCGAGCCGCCCTGCTCCGCTTTGACCAGCCGGTCGACAAACTCGCGTGTGCAGTAGAACGCGCCGTTCAGGTGGATGTCGAGCATGCGCTGCCAGCCCGCGTCGCTCATCAGCGTGATCTGCACATCAGCTCCGGTGTTGCCTTCACGCGATCCGTCGCCGGGAGTCCGGTCGACGCCCGCGCAGTTCACCAGCACGTCGACGACGCCGTGGCGGGTCGCCGCCTCGTCGAACATCGCCTTGATCGCGGTGCTGTCGGACACGTCACACGCCCAGCCACTCGCCGCGCCGCCCGATGCGTTGATTGCGTCGACGGTCTGCGACGCGGCCGCCTCGTCGAGGTCCTGGCAGACGACAATCGCGCCCTCTTCCGCGAAGCGGGTGCTCATCGCGGCGCCGAGCCCGCCACCCGCGCCGGTGACGACCGCGATCTTGCCTTCGAGTCTGTGGGTCATCCCGTGATCGTCGCACTCATTCGGACACCGATGCGACTGCGCCGGCCGACACGACCGCGATCTCCTCGGCGGGGAGCGCGGGCCGGGTACGGAGCCGCGTGATCAGCGCGCGGCTCCACCGTTCGGTCACGATCGCCATGCCGAGGAGCATCACCGCAACGACACCGTCGAGCCACCAGTGGTTCGCGGTGACCGTGACGATCAAGATCGTGAGGCCGGTGTGCACGAGCACGAGCCAGCGCCACTGGCTCCGGCTGATCCGCAACACGAACACCGCGATGAGCACCGCCCACCCGACGTGCACCGAGGGCATCGCGGAGAGCTGATCGGCGAAGCCGCTCCCGACCGCGCCGTACACCGACTGGCCGTAGCGCAACGCGGTGTCGACAAAGCCGAGATTGCCGAACATGCGCGGCGGCGCGACGGGGATGAGCTGGATGAGCAGGCACGACGCGGTGAGGATCGCGACGGTGTTGCGCACCGACGGGTAGTGCGCGCGATGCCGGAAGAAGCACCACACCAGGAAGATGATCAGCGCCGGGAAGTGCACGGTCGCGTAGTACACGTTGAAGAACTTGATGATGAACGGATAGGGCAGGAACCACCGCTGGACGGTGTCTTCGCTCGGGAAGTGCAACGTTTTCTCGACGTGCCACAGCCAGAGCCCGTGGCCGCGCGCCGCGCTGAGGCGCAAGAGCGAGATCCGCCCCGCGAGCTGCCAGAACGAGAACAGCGCCAGGACCAACGACGTCTCGCGGCACACCGCCGTCGCCACCACGAGCCAGTGCCGGCCCGCGGGCCGGACGAGCACGCCGAGACCGGCGAGGAACAGCGCCAGGTACGCGGCCTGGCTCCAGCTGAGCATCATGGAGCGGCCAGTTTTGCGGGCACCGGGCGGGCCCGTCGAGCACCCTCACGGTCATGTCGCATTCCCGCCAGTCATGGGCGCGGATCCGTGGTTTGCTACACCGGTGATCGACGACTTCGACCAGTGCTACCGGGTGGTGCAGAGCAAGGATTCCCGCTTCGACGGGTGGTTCGTCATCTGCGTGACGTCGACCGGCATCTACTGCCGGCCCAGCTGCCCGGCCATGACTCCCAAGCCGCAGAACGTGCGTTTCCTGCCGACCGCGGCCGCCGCGCAGGAGGCCGGGTTCCGCGCGTGCAAGCGCTGCCGGCCCGACGCGAGCCCCGGTTCGCCCGAGTGGGACATGCGGGCCGACGTGGTCGCCCGCGCGATGCGCTGCATCGCCGACGGTGTCGTCGACCGGGAAGGCGTCACCGGTCTCGCGAGCCGGCTCGGCTACGGCGTGCGCCAGATCCAGCGGCTGCTGCTCGCCGAAGTCGGCGCCGGCCCACTCGCGCTCGCCCGTGCGCAGCGCGCGCAGACCGCTCGCGTCCTCATCGAGACCACCGACCTCGACGTGTCGTCGATCGCGTGGGCCGCGGGGTTCGCGAGCGTGCGCCAGTTCAACGCAACCGTGAAAGAGGTCTTCGCCACACCGCCGACGGAGCTGCGGGCCCGGGCCCAGCGCCGGGACCGTGGCGCTCGCGGCACGCGGCTCAGTGGCTGCGGCATCGACCTGCGGCTGCCGTTGCGCGAGCCGTTCAACGTCGAGGGCGTGTTCGCGCACCTCGTCGCGACCGCGGTTCCCGGTGTGGAGGAGTACCTCGTCGAGAGCGGCACGTATCGCCGGGTGCTCCGTCTCCCCCACGGTCACGGCATCGTCGAGCTCGTTCCGCGCGTCGACCACGTTCGGTGCCGGCTCACCCTGGCCGACCTGCGCGACCTCACCGCCGCCGTCAACCGGTGCCGACGACTGCTCGATCTCGACGCCGATCCGATCGCGGTCGATGCCCACCTCGCCGGCGACGACGTGCTCGCGCCACTCGTGGCCAAGGCACCCGGCCGCCGGGTCCCGCGCACCGTCGATGCCGACGAGCTCGCCCTGCGGGCCGTGCTCGGGCAGCAAGTGTCGACGCGCTGTGCCCGCACCCACGCGGCGCGCCTCGTGCTCGCGTGCGGCGAGCCGCTCGCGAGCCCCGACGGCGGCCTCACGCACTGCTTCCCCGAGGCCGCGGCGGTCGCCGACGCCGACCCGGCGGTGCTCGCGATGCCCACTGCGCGCGCGAAGACGCTGCGGACGTTGGCGGCGGCGCTCGCCGACGGGTCGCTCGTGATCGACGAGAGCTGCGACCGTGCCGAGTTGAACGATCAGCTGCTCGCGTTCCCCGGTATCGGCCCGTGGACGGCGTCGACGATCTCGATGCGGGCGGCCGGCGATCCCGACGCGTTTCTCGCCGGTGATCTCGGCGTGATCACCGCGGCCCGCGCGCTCGATCTGCCCGTCGACGCGGCGGCGCTGCGCGCCCGCGCCGAACGCTGGCGACCGTGGCGCTCGTACGCGGTGCAGTACCTCTGGGGCGCGCTCGACCATCCCGTCAGCCACCTGCCCGCCGCCTGATCTCATCCCACACGAGAGGAACCGATCGTGAACATCTACTGCTACGAATCGACTCCGGTCGGCACGCTCACATTGGCGTCCGACGATCGCGGCCATCTCTGCCGGCTCGCGTTCGGGGAGCCGTCGGCACGCGACCTGGCCGACGCGACGCTCGTGTCGGAGCCGTACGGCGTGATCGCGGAGGCCGTGCGCCAACTCGAGGAGTACTTCGCGGGGACCCGCCGCGACTTCGACCTCGACCTGGCCCCGCAGGGCACCGACTTCCAGCTCGCCGTTTGGAACGCGCTGCGGACGATTCCCTACGGCGAGACGATGAGCTACGGCGAGATGGCCCGCGCCGTCGGCCGGCCGACCGCCTCACGCGCCGTCGGTCAGGCCAACGGCCGCAATCCGATCGCGATCGTGGTTCCGTGCCATCGCGTGATCGGCAGCGATCACAGCCTCACCGGCTTCGGTGGCGGCATCGACAACAAACGGGTGCTGCTCGCGCTCGAAGGCGCGGCCGCGCTCACACCCGCGCTCGATCTCTCGTAGGCGCCCGCCGCTCAGCGGCTGCGGAACCGGTCGAGATCGCGACGTTCCTTCTTCGTCGGGCGGCCGGTTGCGGGGTCACGCATGAACGCGGGCTGGCTCAGGTCGCGGGGCGCCGGCGGTGGGCTGTGATCGACCACACACTCCGCGGCGACGGGCGCACCGACGCGTCGGTCGATGACCCGCACGACCTCGAGCACCCGTTCGCGACTGTGGACCCGAGCCGACACGCGGTCGCCGATCCGCACCGTCGACGCCGCCTTCGCCGGGTTCCCGTTGACGCGCACGCGACCACCACGGCACGCCTCGGTGGCGGCGGCGCGGCTCTTGAACAGCCGGACGGCCCACAGCCAGCGATCGACGCGGGTCGTCTCGAGCGGGGCCGATTCCACACTGCCATGGTGACACGATCAGCCGATCGCGGCGAGATGCTCCGCGATCGTGCCGACCAGCGCCGGATCGCGCTCGGCTTCGAGGAGCGTCAGCGCGTGGCGCAGCCGGAACGCCGTCTCCAAGGGCACGGCGTCGGTGGCGATGCCGCGCTCGGTCGCGTACGCGTGCCATGCGATCGACCAGAGTCGGGAGAAATCGCGCCGGTGTCCGCGCCAGAGCCCGGTTCCCCACTCGCCGAGATCAAAATCCCAGAACGGGTGATCGACGCGCGCCGTCTCCCAGTCGAGGATGCCGGTGAGCTCGTCACCGACCGCGAGGAGTTGGTTCTCGTGGATGTCGCCGTGCACGAGGACGTGAGGATGGCACGCGGCGGCTTCGAGACGATCGGTCCATGCCGACTGCCGATCGCGCGCGTCGAGGCGCACCGCGGCTTCCGCGGCCGCGTCGCGCGCCGTCGCCGGATCGAGCGCGCGCCGGAGCCCACGTTGGTCGGCGCGGTCGTGGTGCGCCGGCGGGCGCGCGCCCGGAAGGTCGGGAGGCGCGAGCGCGTGCCACGCGGCGATGCTCCGGCCGAGCTCCGCGAACAACTCTGTCGCGTCGGAAGGGTGTTCACCGCGGAGGCGCGTCACCGCCGCGAACGGAAACGGTGAGACGCCATCGTCACGCCACGCGCCGACGACGCGCGGCACGACGGTGAGCGTCGTCGGCTCGAGCACCCGGTACACGGCGAGCTCGCGTTCGAACCATTCGACGTTGACCGCGTGGCGCGGGAACAGGAACGCGCGGTCGCTCGTGAGCAGCACATACTTGTTCCAGCCCGTGAGATTGACCGCCAACGGTTCGTCGCCGATGCCGGTCACCGCGCGGAAACGCTCCAGCTGCGGTGGGATCAACACCGCCCATACTGGATCTGGGACGGCCATATCTAGAGACGGTCGCGCGCGCGGATCTCCCAGTAGCGGGCGGTGCTCCCCAGAGGGGCCTCGGCGACCACGATCGGATCGAGGCGGATCCCCCGGACGAACAGCTGCATCCGGCGGCGCGCGATCCGGCTCGCATCGACTTCGGCGGACGCATCGAGGTAGACGATCCACCCGACCCGGGTCCGTGCTTTCCGCCGTGCGAGGAGTGCCGCGTCGACGGCTTCGAGATGGTCGCCACCACCGAGACCGAAGCCGATGGCAACGGTCGATGCACCACTGCGCTCGACCGCATCGCCGATCAAACGCCCGATCTCCGCAGTCCGCGCGCGCTCACCGGGCGCGCGGCCCAGCGACAACATCGTCACCGACGAGCCCGCATCGGGAGTGCCCGGGTCGCGGAGATCGACGACCGGTTCCGACTGCAGATGCCCGAACACGCCGAGCACGGTGACATCGGCGATCGATCCGAACAACTGCCCGGCGACCCGCCCTTCGTCGAGGGATGTCGCGACGATGAGCAGCGGCGCCGCGATCGGCACCGGCCGCGGCGCTCGCGTGAGCGTGCGCCCGGCACTCCGCTTCCGTTCTCGACCTACCCCCATCGTGCCCACGCCGAGACCGTACCCACACCACGCCCCGCTGTCTCCCCCGGCGGCGGAAACGAACTGATCGATTCAGGTGACGTTCCGCGTCACCGAGGTCGATCAGTACGCGAAAGGCGCAGGTCAGTAGCGATCGACCGGGAACTGACCGGAGTCGGACGCGTCGTAGGTCCAGTCCGGTTGCTTCTCGAGGTGATGGGTGTCGACGGTCGCCACGCCGTCGGCGATGTCGACGAGCTCGGCGATCACCTCGACCGGCACCGACGCGCGCGCACCGTCGGCGTGGTCGTGGAACGACTTCGGGAAGAGCCGCAGCAGGCTGCCGACCACCACCTGCTGCTGCGCCGCGAGCGCGCAGCGCGCGCCGTCGGCGACGCTGCGCAGGCGCTGCTCGACCAGCTCGAGGTCGCTCTCGTGACCGGCGGTCTGGCGCAGGCGGTCGAGCGCGACGCTGATCGCGACGCCGTCCTGCTTGCACGGCGAGCACTGACCACACGATTCCACCGCGAGGAAGCGCGCGATCGCGTGTGCCACCGCGACCATGTCGGTGTGGTCGTCGAACACGATGAAGCCACCCGCGCCGAGGCCCGACCCGATGCCGCTCATCGCCTCGTACGTCAGCGGCGTGTCGAAGCTCGCCGCGGGAACGATCGCGTTCGCAACACCCGACACCGCCGCGACGAGGCTTCGCCCCGGCCGCGCACCGCCGCCGATGGCCTCGATGACCTCTGCGAGCGTGGTTCCCATCGCGACCTCGGCGACGCCGGCCCGCAGCGTCGCGCCAGTCACGGTGACCACGATGCTGCCCGGCGAATCCGTGGTGCCGAGCTCGCGGAACCAATCGGCGCCCTGCGCGAGAATCGCGGGCAGGTTCGCCATCGTCTCCACGTTGTCGACCAGCGCGGGTGCAACCGGCAGCTCGTGGTCGGTGGTCGCCATCTCGTTCGCGGCCGCCCACTCGACGTGGCCGCCCGGGTGGATCGGAACGTCGTCGATGCCCCGCCGCCACGGCGGCGCGATCCGCGGGAACGGGCCGCGTCCGTCGAGCACCTCGAGCAGCGCGGTCTCCTCGCCGTACAGGTACTCGCTCGGTCCGGCCACCACGGTCATCTCGATCCCGGTGCACCAACCCGCGGCGGTGATCTCATCGACCGCGGCCTGCAACCGCGCGCGTTCGCGCGCGAACGACTTCTTCGTCGCGATCAGGATCCGATCGGCGTCGACCGCGCCCGCTGCGATGAGCGCGCCCTCGATGACGCGGTACGGGTTGGCGCGGATGATCGAACGGTCCTTGAACGAACCGGGCTCGCCCTCGGCCGCGTTCACCGCGACGATCGCGGGAACATCGGGCGTCTCGTACGACGCGACCGTCCGCCACTTGCGTCCGGTCGGGAAGCCCGCGCCGCCGCGGCCGCGCAGGCCCGACGCGTCGACCTCGTCGATGACGCCCGCGACACCGAGCCGGCGCGCGGCCTCGAGACCCTTCCCGCCTCCGAGCGCAACGTAGGCGTCCAGATCGGCGACTGGTGTGGCGTCGAGCACTCGGGGCTGATCGAGCACGGCGGAAATCCTTCCCCAAGCCGGTCGGAATCGCTCCTGACCCCGGCATCTGATCGAGATGGGTGACACTAGATGTCACCCAGACCGATCAGTTGATCGGGTGCTAGGAAGGGGTCTTGCCGGTGAAGCGCGAGCGCCGATATCCGCCGATCGGCGACTACGCGTTCATCTCCGACTGCCACTCGGTTGCACTGGTCTCGAAGACCGCGAGCATCGACTGGTGCTGCATGCCCCGCCTCGACACCGGGAGCACGTTCGGCCGCATCCTCGATTGGGAACGCGGCGGCTTCTGCTCGATCCGCCCGACCGCGGCCTACGAGTCGGAACGGACGTACCTCGAGGACACGCTGGTGCTGGAGACCACGTTCCACACCCGCGGCGCCGACGCCCGTCTCACCGACTGCTTCGCCATGCGCAAAGGCGGACGGCTCGAGCCTCGGCAGCAGCTGCTGCGGGTGCTCGAGGTGACGCGTGGCCAGATGCGCGTCGAGGTCGAGGTCTGCGCACGGTTCGACTACGGCGAGGTCCGGCCGTGGGTCCGCCGGCACGACCAGGGCCTGTTCAGCGCGATCGGTGGCAACGACGCAATCTGCGTGCAGTGCGACCACGAGCTCGAACGGCGCGAGGAGCACGACGTCGGCGGCTTCGCGGTGATCGACGCCGGCGACCGCCTGCGCCTCGCGATCTCGTCGTTCCCGCCGCAGGACGTCGACGTCGCCGTCCCCGATCGCGAATCCCCTGCCGAGCTCGACCGCCGACTGAAGGAGACGATTGCGTGGTGGCGCGGCTGGACGCGCGAGATCTCGCGCAGCGACGCCCCCGAAGCCACGAGCGCACGTCGCTCGGCCATCGTCCTCAAGGGCCTCACGTACGCGCCCACCGGCGCGGTCGCCGCCGCGGCCACGACCTCGCTCCCCGAACGCGTCGGTGGGCCCCGCAACTGGGACTACCGGTTCACGTGGATCCGCGACTCGCACTTCACGGTGCGTTCGCTCACCGAGATCGGTGCCCATAGCGAAGCCGACGGGTTCCGCCGCTTCGTCGAACGGAGCGCCGCGGGCTCGGCCGAAGGCCTGCAGATCATGTACGGCGTCGGCGGTGAACGGCGCCTGACCGAGATCGAGCTCGACCTCGACGGCTACCGCGGGTCAAGGCCGGTGCGCATCGGCAACGGCGCCGCCAAGCAGCAGCAGTTCGACGTGTTCGGCGAGCTCCTCGATCTCGCGTGGCTGTGGCATCAACGGGGCCAGTCGCCCGACGACGACTACTGGCGCTTTCTGTCGAGCCTCGTCGATCGCGCCGCCGCGATCTGGTCGCGACCGGACCAGGGAATGTGGGAGATGCGCGGCAAGCCGCGCCACTTCGTGCAGTCGAAGGCGATGTGCTGGGTCGCGCTCGAACGGGGGCTCCAGCTCGCGCGCGAAGGCACACGCCGCGCGCCGACGCGCACGTGGCGTGCCGCGCGCGACGAACTGCGCGAGACGATCGAGCGGCGGGGCTACAACAAGCGGACGGGAACCTTCGTGCAGGCGTTCGGCTCGACCGAGCTCGACGCCTCGCTGCTGCTCCTCCCCGCGTTCGGATTCGTCGACTGGAACGACGAGCGGATGGTGCGCACCGTTGACGCAATCGGCGAAGACCTCACCCGCGACGGAATGGTCCTGCGTTACAAGTCGTCCGACGGCGTCGCCGGTGGAGAAGCGCCGTTCGTCGCGTGCACCTTCTGGTTCGCCGAGTGCCTCGCGCACCAGGGACGGCTCGACGAGGCGCGCGACGCGTTCCAGCGTGCGCTCGCCGCGAGCAACGACCTCGGGTTGTTCTCCGAGGAGTTCGACCCCAAGACCGGCACCCTGCTCGGCAACTTCCCGCAGGGCCTGACGCACCTCTCGCATCTCACGGCCGCGCTCTCGATCGTCAGGCACGGACGTGCGGCGGGGTCAGCTCCGTAGCTCGCGCGTGATCTCGCTCGCGGGCTTGTCGGTCCGTTCACCGAGGTATGCGGGCTGCCGAACCGATCCGCCGGCGGTCCACTCCGTGAACCGCACCTCGACCACCACGACCGGCTCGACGAACACCGCGGTCTTCGGAACCTTGCCGCCCGTGACCGGACTCGTGTCGCGTCGCAGCGGTGTGAGCTTCGCCTCGAGCCGCGCCAGCTCGACCTCGGAGAAACCGGTGCCGACCCGGCCCGCGTAACGCAATACGTTGCCATCGACCGCGTCGTAGTAGCCGACGAGCAGCGATCCGATGTGTCCGCTGCGTCCGCCGGTGCCGGGCATCCATCCGCCGACGACCAGCTCCTGCCGGAGCAGCCGCTTCCACTTCATCCACGAACGCGATCGCCGACCGGCCTCGTACACCGAGTCGAGCCGCTTCGCGACAACGCCTTCGAGACCGAACTGCTCGACGACGGCGAGGGTCGCGGAACCGTCGCCGACCTCGTGCGGCGGCGTCTGCCACGCCGGCCCTGCGAG
>JBBSEC010000122.1:0-12257 GCA_038240075.1 Acidimicrobiia bacterium | reverse complement strand
GGGCGCGGGGGGGGGGGGGGTGGGGGTCCCTCGGGGCCCCGCGCGGGCGGCCCGGGGGGCCGGGGGGCCGGCCCCGGCGCGGGTGCCCCACGCGACATCGTTCACGATCGCCGGCGATACCGCGGCCGCGGTCGTGAGCAACACGGCGACGCCGCGCGCGCATCACGCCGCGACTGCGACGTTGTCGCTCAACGTCAGCCTCGGTGTGCGCGACTCGCAGCGGCTCGACGCCGTCATCCGGGCGGCCAGCACTCCCGGAAGCACGGCGTTCGGGCACTACCTGACGGCGGCGCAGTACATGGCCGAATACGCGCCGACCGGCGCCGACGTCACCGCGGTGCGGAGCTGGCTCACGGGCGCCGGCCTGCACGTGACGGGAGTGTCGCCCGACAATCTGATCGTGAGCGCCGAGGCGTCGACCGCCACGGTCGAGCGCGCGTTCGCCGTGACCGTGAACGACTACCGGACCGCGACACGTACGTTCTTCTCGAACGATGTCGCGCCGTCGGTGCCCGCCGGCCTGAATGTGCACTGGATCTCGGGCCTCAACGACTCGGTCGTCCCGAAGAGCTTCGCTCAGGTCGCGCCCGCGGCCGTGCCGAGTGGTGGCTACCGGCCGAGTGACTTCCAGCAGGGCTACAACGTCAACGGTGTGCCGCTCACCACGCCCCACCGCGCCAACGCACAATCGATCGGCTTCACCCTCTGGGGCGCGCCGCTCGTGCAGAGCGACCTCACGAACTTTGCGACCAACACGAGCTCGCAGCTGATCACCGTGGGCGGAGCCGGACAGGACGGCATCAACTTCATCCCGTGCTCCACGTCGACCTGCACCGCGGTCGGCCCGGACAGTTCTCAGCAGGCCTGGGACGAGACCGCGCTCGACGTGGAGTCCGCGCACGGTGTCGCGCCCGGCAGCCACCTCAAGTACTGGCTCGCCAGCACGACGCCGGTGACCGATCCGAATCCACCGCATGACGTGATCGACGAACCCGACTTCGCCGCGGTCGAGAATGCCGTGAGCGCGGCGGCGAACGACTCGACCGTGAGCGTCGTCTCCAACAGCTGGGGCTTCAACGCCGATGTCGACGATCCGACGATGGACACGTCGCTGCAGCACGCCGCGGCGGTCGGGAAGACGTTCTACTTCTCGTCCGACGACACGTCGAACGTCAGCTATCCCGCGACGAGCCCGTACGTCGTCTCGGTCGGCGGTACCGTGCTGAACCTCGCCACCACGACCTTCAACTACGTCTCGGAGCAGACGTGGAGCGGGTCCGGAACGGGCTGCACGACCCTGTTCGCCCGCCCGTCGTGGCAGATCGGTGTCGGGGCCGCGACCTGCAGCGGGCGGGCCGAGCCCGACGTCGCGGCCGCGGGCGCCCCGGCCACCGGCGCGTACGTGTTCTACGGCGGCGGGCATCAGCAGGTCGGCGGCACCAGCCTGTCGACGCCGCTGTGGGCGGGCATGACCGCGATCTGGAACGAGGCGCTCACGCAGGCAGGCAAGCCCGATGTCGGCCTCGTCACGCCCGCGCTCTACGCAATCGGCAACAACCCGTCGGTGTACACCGACGACTTCCACGACGTGACGAGCGGCGCGTCGGGTGGGCACTCGGCCGGCACCGGATGGGACGAGGTCACAGGCTGGGGCTCACCCAACCTCGCGAATCTCGTCGCGCAGTACATCAACGCGACTCCGACGACGACGACGCTCGTCGCGTCGTCGAACCCGGTCGTCTCGGGTCACACGGTCGCGTTCAACGCGACCGTGTCGCCCACGCCGTCGAGCGGAACCGTCGCGTTCCGAATCGACGGTGTCAGCATCAGCGGCTGTTCTTCGGTCGCGCCGGCGTCGGGAGTCGCGCACTGCACGACGCCGTTGAACCAACCGGGCTCGTTCCGCGTCCAGGCCTCGTACACGGGCAACGCCACGCTCTCCGGCAGCCCGAGCAACACCATCTTCGAGCGGGTCAATGCGCCGCCCCCGCCGCCGCCGCCCCCGCCCGGGTCCGGGTACTGGATGGTCGGCGCGACCGGCGACGTCTACGGATTCGGTTCGTCGAAGTCGGCCGGGAACGCGCACACGAGCGGCGTGACCCACCTCGAGCCCACTCCCTCGCGCCACGGATACTGGATCGTCAACCGCGCCGGGCAGGTCTTCGCGTTCGGCGACGCTCCCAAACTCGGGAACGCCTCGGGGCTCGTCGCGGGTGAGAGCGTGTCGAGCCTGTCGTCGACCCCGACGGGCCACGGTTACTGGCTCTTCACGAGCCGCGGCCGGGCGCTGCGGTTCGGCGACGCGGCGTTCTTCGGCGACCTCTCGGCCCTCGCGCTGAACCAACCGGTCATCGGGTCGGTCGCCACCCCGACCGGCCACGGGTACTACATGGTCGCGGCCGATGGCGGGATCTTCGCGTTCGGCGACGCGACCTTCCACGGCTCGACCGGAGGCATCCACTTGAACCAGCCGGTCAACGGGCTCGTGCCGACGCCGACGAACCACGGGTACTGGATGGTCGCATCCGACGGCGGGATCTTCGCGTTCGGTGATGCGAGCTTCCGCGGATCGATGGGCGGGACGCGGCTGAACAAGCCGGTGGTCGGGATGGTCCGGTATGGAAGCGGTTACCTCATGGTCGGGTCCGACGGCGGGATCTTCGACTTCTCCGACAAACCGTTCCTCGGCTCGCTCGCGGGCAAGCCGCTGGCCGCACCGATCGTGTCGGTCGCGAGCTGATCGACGACGAGCAGCACGCGTCGACGTCGCACTCGAGCCGCGTTCGAGCCGTAAAGTGGAGAGTGTTCAGTCGCCAGGACGCCGCGCTCGCTGAAGTGAACACCGACACCGGCGACATTCGACCGGCCCGGTCGCGACGCGCACCCGGAGCCCGCCTGCCGTACCTTCCCGGCCTCGACGGACTGCGCGCGATCTCCGTTGCCGCGGTGCTGCTCTACCACTACCGGGGCGACCGCTCGTTGCTGCGCGGCGGGTTCCTCGGTGTCGAGGTGTTCTTCGTCATCAGCGGGTACCTCATCACGAGCCTGCTGCTCGCCGAGACGCAGGCGCGCCAGCGCGTCGACCTGCGTCACTTCTGGAACCGGCGGATCCGGCGCCTGTGGCCCGCGCTCATCGCGATGATGCTGATCACGGCCCTGCTCGTCGCGGTCTTCTACCACGAGGACCTCGGACGTCTGCGCGGCGATGTTGCGTTCGGTTTCTACGGCGAGAACTGGTGGCACATCCTCCACGGCGTCTCGTACGTCGACGTCGCGGCCGATGCGGGGCGTCGCGAGCCGTTCCAACATCTGTGGTCGCTCGCGGTGGAGGAGCAGTTCTACGTCGTGTGGCCGCTGGTCTTCACGTTCGGCATGTGGTTGGGTCGGCCGCGCCTGCGGCTGATCACGATGGCGCTCGTGATCCTGTCGTGGATCGCGATGGTGTGGTTCGCGCTGCACGGCAACCAGAACCACGCGTACCTCGGCACCGAGACGCGCGCGTCGGGCCCGCTCGTCGGCGCGCTTCTCGCGTTCGTCTACCCCCCGAAACGGCGACGGGTGAAGGCGGGACCGAGCGCGGCCGCGATCCTCGACGGCGCGGCGGTCGCCGCGCTCGTGGGCCTGGCCGTGCTCTTCATCACCGCGAGCCAGACGAGCAACTGGCTCTACGTCTGCGGGTTCCTGCTGACCGATCTGTTCACGGTCGTGCTCATCACCGTGATCGTGAGCCCGACGGCGAGTGTCGGGAGCCTCCTCGGATCAGGCCCGCTGCGTTGGATCGGCCTGCGTTCGTACGGCATCTATCTCTGGGGTATCGCGATCTTCGAGTTCACGCGGCCGAGCCTCGACATCCATGGCTCGCCGGTGCTCGCGCTCGTCGTGCGGATCGTGCTCGTGGCCGCGGTCGTCGAGATCTCGTTCCGATTCATCGAGACACCCGTGCGCAACGGGTCGTTCGCCGCCGCATGGAACGAGCTGCGCGCGGCCACGGGAGAGCGCCGGCGTGCGCTGCAACAACGGTGGCAGGTGATCGGCGCGGTCGTGCTCGTGGTCGCCGTCGGCGTCGGCGCGGCCGCGTACGCCGCGAAGCCGCCGGACAACCTGCAGATCACCGGTGGGCACACGCAGGTCGGTGGGGGCGACTGTGTCGTCACCGGCAAGTGCGCGTTCCCGACCGCTCCCACCGAGACATCGGTGCCGTCGGGCAGCCACACGACGACCAGCGGGAGCAAGACGACGAATCCGACGAAGACGACCACGCCCGCGGTGCCCGCGGGCGGGTGGAAGGTCTCCGGCGTCGGCGACTCCGTGCTGCTCGGCGCGTCGACCGACGTGGAACACACGCTCACCGGACCCGCGGGCGGCGGTGTGCTCATCAACGCGGCCGTGAGCCGGCACGCGGGCACGTGCCTGCAGGTGCTCCAGGCGTTCGCGGCCAAGTCGCTGCTCGCACCGCTCGTGATCGTGCACTGCGGCAACAACGGCGCGCTCGGTGTCGGGTTCGTCGATCAGGTGATGCAGATCGCGGGCCCGAAGCGGCACGTGATGTTCATCAACCTCAAGGTGCCGCGCTCGTGGCAGGACCCCGACAACGCCGAGCTCGCGGCCGACGTCGCCAAGTACAAGAACGCGCGGGTCTTCAACTGGAACGAGATCGGCAGCCTGCTCAACCCGCAGCCCACGTACTTCTACACCGACGGCTACCACCTGAGGCCTGTCGGTCGCGAGTACTACGCGGTGCACGTGCTGAAGGCGCTGCAGATCTGGGGTTGGCTCCCGGGCTGAGTGTCGACGACCGACGGCTCAGCCGCACCCGACGAGCGGCGTGTGCGCGTCCTTGGGAAGCGTGACGCCAGGAGTCGTTCCCGGGTTCGGCAGTGATGTCGTGGTCGTCGCATCCGGCGCCGTCGTCGCGGTCACGGGGTGGCCGCCGGGTGTGACGACGCCGCGGAAGTCGTGGCCGATGACGACGACGACATCCGCGGTACCCGTGGCGGCGACGCGCGTCAGCAGGCCGACGCCGCCGAGGTACGACGCGACGACCTTGGCCTTGTCGATGTTGGCGCCCGAGTAACGCACCAACGTGTACTGGTAGTCGTGCTGATCGGCGTCGGTGGGCGCGCCACCGTTCGCGAAGCCGGCCGATCGCAATGCGGTCGTCGCCGACGCCGCGATGCCTTTGAGCGCTTCGCCGTTGAGCGCCTGCACGCGAATCTGCGCGGGCGCAATCTTTCTGACCGTCGTCGATCGCGTGAAGCTGCCGAGCAGCTCGAAGATCGGGTTCGCCTGTTCGGGGATCAACACTTGCGCGCTCTGGCCGCTGATCATCTGGGTCTTCGTGGGCACGGTCACCATCTGCACTGAACCGGGGTCGACCGTTCCGAACGCGCGCACGAGGCCGAGGAAATCCTGGAGGCCCATGCCGTCGTCGACCTCGAGGTTGGGCAGGATCTTCTTGAGGAGCGCGCGTGCGGTGAGCAGATTCCGGGCACCGGCGTTGATCGCCTCTTTTGCGAGCGTGCGGATGAAGTACTGCTGCCGGCGGATCCGCCCCAGGTCGTAGTCCTGCTCGGTCGGCCAGTGCTTCGGGTCGGACCCACTCGAGGCGGTCTGGTACTGGTAGTAGCGCGACCGCGCGTACGCGAGGGCGTCGAGCCCGTTGAGCGCGACGCAACCCGGGTTCTTGATCAAGAGCCCGGTCTCGTGGTCGTACGCGGCGGCCGGGAAGAAGATGTGCACGTGACCGATCGCGTTCACGACGTCGGTGAAGGTGGCGAAGTCGAGCTTCATGTAGTGATTGATCTTGAAGCCGAAGTTGTTTTCGATGGTCTTGATGAGCGTCGCCGCGCCGTAGTTGAACGCGGAGTTGATCTTCGCGGTGTGGTGACCGGTGATCGGCACCCACGTATCGCGCGGGATCGAAACGAGGAAGCCCTTGCCCTTCGACTTCGGATCGACGTGGGCGATCATGATCACGTCGGCGAGGTTCTCCGGATTGGTCTTCTGAGTTCCGAAGTGGTCGGCCGCGACCTTGTCCTTGACGAACGCGCGGCTGTCGGACCCGACGATGAGGTAGTTCGCAGGATCGGTGGATTTCACCGGGGTGAGGATGTGCGTCAGCCCCGGCGCCTTCTTGGTGCGTTGAACGAGATCGTTCGCGAACCAGTACGAGTACCCGATCCCGCCGGCCGAGGAGATCGTCACGATCGCGAGGGCGGCGACGAATCGGGTGACGAGCGCGCGCCAACGCCACGTCGGCTGCAAGGGCATTGCGGCCATCTTGTCAGAAGGGCGCCGTGTGCCAGAAGCAGGAGAAGAAGAAGGGGCGGGGGAGTGGCGACGGTGGGGTTCCGCCACTCGTCCCGCCGACGACGACCCTAAGGAATGGAAGATGAAGAGAGGGTGAGAGTCCCCGTCCGGATCATCTCGATCGCGGTGGCGACGATCCAGACGTCGCCGATGCCCAGGCCGAGGCGCTGGAACAGGCCGTGCGCGGGTCCTGCGATCGTGGCAACGAGGCATGCGCCCGACGCGACACCCGCGATGCGTGACGCGTTCGCCCACGCGCGGCGTTCGCCGCGTGCGAAGCGGAGTGACGCGAGGAGCGGTGTCGCCGCCAACGTCGCGTAGCCGAACCCCGCGAGCACGGCGTGAAGAGGAACGGTGCCCGGCGGGCGGAGCGGAACCGCGGCGACTCCGAGCGTCGCGACGCCGGTGGCCAAGGCCGCGATCCATGCCGGGCCGCCGAGCGCCGCCCGTAACGCCTGTGAGTAGACCGGCACGGCGAGGCCGAAGACGACGAAGCCCGCGGTCATGGCCGCCCGGGTCGGCGCCCCGATCTCCGCCAGCTCGCTGATGGCGTTGTGAACCGCCGAGTAGTGGTCGGCCGAGAGCCCTGCGAGCGACCACGCCCCCACGAACGCCACGGGCCCCACGACCCCACCCACCGCCGCGAACCGGATATCGGCCAAGAGCTGGACCTTATGTCCCCGCGCAGCGCCCTTCGGCCCGCGTCACGGCGGCGGGAAAGCGGTGTGCGAAGCTGTGTGGGCCGTGAATCGGACCCTCAAGCACTTCGTCGCCTTCGTCGCGATCATCGGATTTGGCGGCAGCGCCCTGGCAGTGACACTGGCGTTCGCCGTGCCCGCGACGCGGGCGCTCACGTTCGGGACCACGAGCAGTGACGCGATCACACCGGTCCTGCAGGCCCTCGACCAGCGGTCGGTGATCCTCGATCGCCATGGCGCTGTGATGGCCACGCTCTACGCCACCGAGGATCGGGCCCCGGTCAGCCTCAACGAGGTGTCGTCGGGCACCATCGCCGCCGTCATCTCGATCGAAGACCGCACGTTCTTCTCGCACCGCGGTGTCGATCCGAAGTCGGTCCTGCGCGCGATCCGCGCCGACGTGAAGTCGGGCATCGTGCAGCAAGGTGGATCGACGATCACCCAGCAGCTCGTCAAGAACACGCTCATCGAGAACCCGAAGCGTGACATCAAGCGCAAGGTGCGCGAGGCCGTGCTCGCAATGCGCCTCGAGCAGATCTACACCAAGAACGAGATCCTCGAGCGTTACCTCAACACCGTGTACTTCGGTCGCGACGCGTACGGGATCCGTGCCGCCTCCGAGCGCTACTTCGACGAGCAGCCGAGCTCTCTCACGGTCCCGCAGGCCGCGATGCTCGCGGGGATGATCTCGGCGCCCTCGGCGTACGACCCGATCCTGCACCCCGCGGCCGCGCACCACCGGCGCGACCAGGTGCTGGTCGCGATGCGCGAGACCGGCGTCATCAGTCAGAAGTCGGTGACCGCGTACGACCGCTACGCGCTGCCCACGAAGGCGTACAACATTGCGACGATCGCGCCGACGAGCTACTTCGTCTCCACGGTCGTGCAGAAGCTGCTGGAGGATCCGCGTCTCGGCACCGACGTCCCCACGCGCCGCAACCTGATCTACCACGGCGGCCTGCGTATCACCACCACCTACGATCCGACGCTGCAGAAAGAGGCCGAAGCTGCGGTGCGGACCCAGATTGCGGCGGCCGCGCGCACGCCGACGATCCCAGTGACGGGCGCGCTCGTGTCGATCGACAACTCGAACGGCGCGGTGCGCGCGATGGTGAGTGGAAGTGGCCCGGCGAGCGGCGCCGGTTTCCTCGCGCAGCAGTTCAACTACGCGACGGGGAAGAACCGTCAGGTCGGTTCGTCGTTCAAGGTGTTCACCCTCGCCACCGCGCTCGAGAACGGCTTCTCGCCCAACGACACGATCGACGGCGGCTCGGGCTGCCACATCGAACCGGGCCTCGCGACCACCGACAAGCCGTACTCGCCCGGCGGTGAAGGCGGCGGGGTCATGACGTTGCAGACCGCGATCACGAAATCGATCAACTGCGCGTTCGTCCGCCTCATCGTCGCCCTCGGTGCCGATCCGAACAACCCCGATCTCCGCAGTGCCGCGCGCGCGGCGGCCGGGCCGCAGAAGGTGATCGACGTCGCGAAGGAGATGGGTGTCACGTCGAACCTGCTGCCGTACACGTCGCTCACCCTCGGCACCGAAGGGGTGTCGCCCCTCGACATGGCCTCCGCGTACTCGACCCTCGCGAACGACGGTGTGCACCGGCCTCCGCTCTTCTACACGAAGGTGCAGGGACCCGACGGCAAGACCGTGTTCGAGGAACCGCCGTCGGGTCATTCGCCCGCGCAGGTGATGCCGGTCAACATCGCGCGCACCGAGACCCAGATGTTGTTCGGGCCCGTGCGCTCGGGCACGGCCGAGCGCACGTTGGGAAACTTCCCCCGCCCGATCGCCGGCAAGACCGGCACGACCGACAAGAACGTCGATGCCTGGTTCGTCGGTTTCTCACCGCAGCTGACGACCGCGGTCTGGATGGGTGATCCGGCCAGCGACAAGGTCTCGATGAACCCGTTCTTCAACGTCGGGGCGGTCAACGGTGGCACCATCCCCGCTCGCATCTGGAACGACTTCATGAGTCAGGCCCTCGCGAGCCTGCCGACTGTCGACTTCACCCCTCCCGATCCGGCGCTCTGGCCGTCGTCGCGCTACATCAGCGTCGATGGCCGCGGCAAGGGTTCGCCGCCGCCTCCGCCGACGACGACCACGTTGCCGACACCCACGACCGTCAAGCCCAAGAAGACGAAGCCGACGACACCGACCACGAAGAAGCCGGGTACGCCGACCACGACCAAACCTGGAGGACCATGACCCGTCCCGACCTCGCGGCACTCCTGCGGGTGCAGGAACGCGACACCGGGCTCGACCGGCTGCGGTACCGGCGCAGCTCGCTTCCCGAGCGCGCCGCGATCAGTGAACGCCGCGCGCTCGAGACCGACCTGGCGGACCGCGCCGGCGCGACGCGCACAGCTCGTGATGCGACGCAGGTCGAGGAGAAGCGGCTCGACGACGAGGCCCAGACGCTCGCGCGCAAGGCGAAGGAAGTCGACGGCAAGTTGTACTCGGGAACGATCTCGTCGCCTCGCGAGCTGCTCGACATGCAGGCCGACATCGATCAGCTCGACCGCCATCGCGCGGTGATCGAGGAGCAGGAGCTCGAGGTCATGGAACGGCGCGAGACGCTCGACACCGAGCTGACCGCGCTCGAGACCGAGCTGGCGGGTGTGCGCGGCGAGCTCGCAGAGTTGGAGTCGACGCTGCACGCGGCCGAAGCGGAGCTCGACGCGGAGATCGCGGTCGAAGCATCGGCGCGCGCGGAGGAGGCGAACGCGGTCGGCGCCGATCTCATCGCCGACTTCGAACGCATCCGTTCGCAGAACCACGGCGCCGGCGTCGCGCTCCTCGTCGGAACGACGTGCCAGGGATGCCGGCTCTCGATTCCGGCGATCGAGGCCGACCGCATCCGTCACGATCCTGAAGCGGGCATCGCGACCTGCGACAACTGCGGCGCGATCCTCGTGCCGTCGTCGTGAGCTGACGATCGTGCTGCTCTGGTACGCGGCGGGGTCGGTGTTCGCGGTGTGGAACGTCTTCCAGAGCGCGGGCCTCGACTTCCGCGCGGTCGCGATCGGCGCGCTGCTTCCGCTCGCGATCGATCTCCCTTCGCATCACCAGGCCTACGCGCATGCGCTGGTCGCACCCGTGGCCGCGCTCGCGCTGGTGATGCTCGTGACGAGTGGCCGCGGTCGCAAGCTCCTGCGGCGCCGGTGGATCGGCCTGCCGATCGGCTGGTTCTGCGGGCTGGCGCTCTCGGGCGCGTTCGCGTCGCAGCGGGTGTTCTGGTGGCCCGGCTTCGGCCGGAGCTTCGGCCACGTCGCGCTGCTCCCGGCCGTTCCCGTCGTCGTCATCGAGGAGCTGCTCGGTGTCGCGGCGACGGCGTGGATCTGGACCCGGTTCGGGTTGCGCGATCGGTCGCGCCGGCGCGCGCTGCTGCGCCGGGGCCGTCTGGTGCTGGTGGCGACCTGATCATCTTCGTCCGGCACGGGCAGACCTCGGCCAACCGCGAAGGTCGCTTCCAGGGCCGGCTCGACGCCGCGCTCACCGACCTCGGGCGCGAGCAGGCGCGGCGTTGCGCGTCGGCGCTCGACGGGAGCGGCGCGATCGCGGTGTGGACGAGCCCCCTGCAACGCGCCGCCGACACCGCGCGGGAGATCTCGTCGGTGCTCGGAGTGCCGTTGGAGATCGACGAGCGTCTGGTCGAGGTCGACTACGGCGAATGGGACGGACAGCGCCTCGACACCGTCGACGCGGCGCAATGGGCCGCGTGGCGCGACGACCCGTCGTTCGCGCCTCCGGGTGGCGAGAGCCTCGCGTCGGTCGCCGCGCGCGTGGCCGACTTCTGCGGGGAGCGCCTGCTCGCCGAGACGACCATCGTCGCAGTGAGCCATGTGTCACCGATCAAGGCTGCGGTCGCGTGGTCGCTCGGCGTCGACGACGGCGCGACCTGGCGGATGCAGCTCGACGTCGCGTCGGTGTCGCGCATCGGCCGGCGCGCCAACGGCCCGGCCTACCTCGCGACCTACAACGAAACCGCGCATCTTGTTTCTGGTCGCGCTCGCTGATCTCGTTGCGAAGCTGCACCGACGTTCCCGGTGTCCGCTCGCCGCTCCTGACGCCTCAGTCCCCGAGAAATTGGTCGCGCGTGCGTGGTCGTGAGCCGAGTCACGTCACCGTCAGCGGGATGTGGCGGCGGGCGGGAAGCGCCGTGCTGCCGGTCGAGTCGATGATGACGCGGCCTTCGCCCGGGCCGTCGGCGACGGGCATGCCGAGCGCCTCGAGCAGGGCGAGGTCGTCGGACGCGGGGCGGCCGGAGGTCGTCAGGTAGTTCCCCACGATGAGCGCGTTGGCGCCGGCCAGCAGGCCGAGGGCCTGCAGCTCGCCCAACACGCGCTCGCGGCCGCCCGCGAGGCGCAACCATGCGCCGGGGAGCACGAGGCGGAACAGCGCGATCGCCTGCAGGGCCTCGCGAGGCGACAGCACGGTCGAGCCTTCGAGGGGAGTGCCGGGCCGCGGGTCGAGCAGGTTGATCGGCACCTCGCACGGCTCGAGCTCGGCCAGCTCGAAGGCGAAGTCGATGCGCTGCGCGAGGGTCTCGCCCATGCCGAGGATCCCGCCGCAGCAGAGCTCCATTCCCGCGTCGATCGCACGGCGCGCAGTTGCGACGCGGTCGTCGTACGAGTGGGTCGTGCAGATCGACGGGAACACCGCGCGGCACGCTTCGAGATTGTGGTTGTAGCGCCGCACACCCGCGGCGGCGAGCCGGGCCGCCTGCTCGTCGGTGAGCAGCCCGAGCGAGCACGCGACTTCGAGCCCGGTCTCGTCGTGCACCGTTCGCACGGCATCGATCACCTTACGCAGCAGGCGCTCTTCGGGCCCGCGCACCGCGACGACGATGCAGAACTGGGTGGCGCCCGCGTCTCGCGTCGCCCGTGCCGCCGCGAGCACCTCGTCGAGGTCGAGGAACGGGTAGACGTCGACCGCGGTGTCGAACCGCACCGACTGTGAGCAGAACGCGCAGTCTTCGGGGCACGCGCCCGACTTCGCGTTGATCAGGCTCTCGAGCTCGACCGCGGCTCCCATGTACGAGAGCCGCACCTGGTGCGCGAGTGCGACGAGTGACGGCAGCTCGTCGAGTGGCAGCGCGGCCACGGCGTCGACCTCGGCGCGTGTGAGCGGGCGCCGTTCGTCGATGAGGGCGCGATGGGCGGTGGCGAGGGGCATCCGACCTCCGGGGTGGGTTCAGGCGCAGCGGGTTCGGCAAACCCACAAACGAGTGGCATCGTAGG
>JBBSEC010000121.1:0-12944 GCA_038240075.1 Acidimicrobiia bacterium | reverse complement strand
TGACGACGGGACCGGGGCGAACGACGATCAACGCGGCGCTCGCCGCACGGCTCGCGTCTGATCCCGACGGTGCGTACCTCGACTTCATGGGCGACGCGTACTCGGCGCGCCGTATCGACGAGCAGGCCGGTAGGCTCGCGGCCGCGCTGGCCGCGCTCGGCGTCCGCCGCGGCGATCGCGTCGCGAGCCTGCTCGAGAACGGGCCCGAGCAGGTGCTGGTGTTCTTCGCGACACTGCGCCTTGGCGCGATCGCGGTGCCGGTGAACACCGCGTACAAAGGCGAGTTTCTCCGCCACCAGCTCGCCGACTGCGAGGCGCGCGTGCTGCTCGTCCAAGGCGAGTTCGCGAGCCGCGTGACCGAGATCTCCGGAGTCGTCCCGTCGCTCGAAGCCGTCGTGGTCGTGGGTGCGCCCGATGTCGAGATCGATGCGTTCGCGTACCACGACTACGAGAAGCTCCTCGCGGGTGCACGCGCGACGGTCGAGCCGATCGATGTCGCGCCGTCGGACCTTGCGTGCCTCATCTACACGGCCGGCACGACCGGCCCGTCGAAGGGCTGCATGCTCAGCCACAACTACGTCGTGTGCATGGCCGGCCAGATCGCGCGCGCGTGGCAGCGCACCGCCGACGACATCGTGTGGACGCCGCTGCCCCTCTTCCATCTCAACGCGATCTCGATCGCCGTCGTCGGGACGTTGTCGATCGGAGGCTCCGCCAGCATCGCGCGTCGCTTCTCGGTCTCCGGGTTCTGGCCGGAGATCCAGCGCAGCCGCGCGACGATCGCATCGATGCTCGGCTCACTGGCGATCCTCGTCGCCAACGCCGAGGACCATCCCGACCAGGCCGGTCACCGCCTCCGTCTCTGTGCGGCCGCGCCGATGCCTCCCGACATCGACCGCATCTGGCGCGAGCGCCTCGGTTGCACCACGTTCAGCGGCGGTTTCGGTTTGACCGAGGCGTCGCTCATCGCCGCGCTTCCGCCCGGCGAAGAGAACCGGCCCGGCGCCGCGGGGAAGGTCAACGCGACCGAGCTCGAGATCGCGCTCCTCGACGACGACGACACGCCGGTCGCGACGGGCGACGCCGGTGAGATCTGCTGCCGCCCGCTCATTCCGGACTCGATGTTCGCGGGCTACTGGAACCGCGCCGCCGACAGCCTCGCCGTCTTCCGCAATCTGTGGTTTCACACCGGCGACCTCGCGCGCCTCGACGACGACGGCTTCCTCTATTTCGTCGACCGCAAGAAGGACTCGTTGCGCCGGCGCGGCGAGAACATCTCGAGCTTCGAGATGGAGAAGACCTTCTTCGCGCACCCGTCGATCAAAGACGTCGCCGTGCACGCGGCGCCGAGCGAGATGGGCGAGGACGAGGTGAAGGTCACCGCCGTGCTGCAGCCGGGAGCCGAGCTCAGCGCGGAGGATCTCTGTCGCTGGGCCGCCGAGCGGGTGCCGTACTTCGCGATCCCGCGCTTCATCGAGTTCCGTGACGACCTCCCACGGAACCCGGTCGGGCGGGTGCTGAAGTACGAGCTGCGCGCGGAAGGTGTGACGGCGGGTACGTGGGACCGTGAGGCCGCCGGCGTCACCTTCGAGCGAAGGTAATCGCGGGCGCGCTCGCTCGGTTCGTCATCGTTTCCGTACCTTCCAGACCTGCTCGGCGGGCCAGCGGCGGGCCCAGCGGTAGGGCGCGAAGTCGGTGAAGGTGGTGGTGGCCCCCTTCGGCGCCCGCAGCTCCACGAGGTCCTCGGCCACCAGGCCGTTGGCGGCGAAGAGGCGCAGCCATTCGCCGGTCGGGACGCAGTAGTCGGAGGTGCCGTCGCCGAACTGCCAGCGCCGGCGCCCGAACGCGCGGTGGCGCAGTCGTCGGGTCTGACGATCGCGTCGCGGGTCGTAGGTGAAGTAGAGGAGCGGCGAGGAGGCGCAGAACGCGAGGAGGCCGCCCGGGCGGAGCAGCCGTGCGACCTCAGGCACCGACTGCACGGGGTCGCAGAAGCTCATGGCGCCGTGGTCGCAGAAGACGATGTCGAACGACGCGTCGGCGACGGGCACCGCGGTCGCACTCGCGAGCACGAGTGCGACGTGTGCGCCGACGTCGGCCTCCGCGACCCCGCGGCGCGCGTGCTTGAGCTGTTCGCGCGACTGATCGACCGCGACGAGTCGTGCTCCCGACTCGGCGAGCGCGACCGACCACTGTGCGGCGCCACATCCGAGCTCGAGTGCGTCGGCACCGTCGACGGCACCGAGCACGCACAACTCCGACTCGGGAATGCGCCACACACCCCACGCGCGCGCGACATCACGTAACGGCGTTCCGTGCACGCGTTGGTACGCGTCGGCGTCCTTGTCCCAGAAGCGTCGGTTGCGCAACTCGCTGCTCATGCGCGCGAGCATATTTTGCCCAACGCGGTACGCTCCCTCGCGAAGTCGGGGAGTGCTTCGGGGTTACGGGAGTGAACGATGCGCCGGTGCGAGATTGCCGTCGGACTCGTGGGCGTCGCCGTGTGGGCGGTCGTCTACGCGTTGGTGTCGCTCGTGATCTTCCTGACGCTTGCGGTGCCGTTCGGTCTGCTGTTCGTGCTCGACACGCTGGTCGGTGAGCGCGCGTCGGACGCGTTCGTCGACGTCGCACCACCCGCGCCGCCGCAGCAGCCGGTCGCGGTGCCGGCCGCGCCGCGCCTGGCCGCCTGACGTCGTCGCGCCCACCGCAGTCGCGGCCTCAGCGCATGCGCAACGGGAGCGAAGCGAAGCCGCGCACGTTGCCCGAGTGCACGCGGCGGGTGCGCTCCTTCTCGACGACGTAGTCGCCGAGCACCGGAAGCAGCTCCTCGAGTGCGACGCGCGTCTCGAGCCGGGCGAGCGCGGCGCCGAGGCAGTGGTGGATGCCGTGACCGAGGGCGACGTGCCCCGCGGTGTCGCGGAAGATGTCGAACTGATCGGCCGCGGGCCAGCGGGCCTCGTCGCGATCGGCGGAACCGAGCAGCAGGAGGACCTTGGTTCCGGCCCGCATCGTCTCGCCGTGCAGGTCGACGTCGCGCGTGAGGCAGCGCGCCATCGCCTGGGTCGACCCGTCGTAGCGCAGGGTCTCCTCGACCGCGCCCGGGATCAGCCCGGGATCCTCCGCGATCACCGCGCGCTGGTCGGGGTGCTCTCCGAGCCAGTACACCGCGTTCCCGATCAACTTCGTCGTCGTCTCGTTGCCCGCGATGATCAGGAGGAAGCAGAAGCCGAGCAGCTCCGACGCCGAGAGCACGTCGCCCTCCTCCTCGGCGGTCATGAGCAGGCTGAGCAGGTCGTCGGCCGGCTGGTTCCGGCGCTCACGGATCAGGGCGTCGAAGTAGGCGTACAGCGTGGCCGCGCCTTCGAGGCCGGCCGGAGTGATGTTGTCGGAATCGGGCTCGCGGTGGAGCAGCGCGTCGGCCGCGTGGCGCAGACGATCCTGATCGGCGTCGGGCACACCGAGCATCTCGCTGATCACGGCCATCGGGAGGAGCGCGGCGAAGTCGGTGATCAGATCGATGGCGCCGGCTGCGACGACCGGCGCGAGGAGTGCCCGCGTGCGGGCGCGAATTGGCCGCTTGAGGCCGGCGATCCGGCTCGGCGTGAACGCGCGGCTCACGATCGCGCGCAGCTCCGTGTGTCGAGGCGGATCCATCTCGATGATGTGCGGCTCGGTGCCGCGCCGGCGGGGCTCGATGGTGATGCCCTCGGTCGACGTGTACGTGCGCCAGTCGTTCAGTGCCGCCCGAACGTCGTCGTACCGAGACAGCGCCCAGAAGTTGCGCCGCGCGTTGAAGTACGCGGGTGCCTCGTCGCGCAGCCGCCGGTAGACGGGATACGGGTCATCGTGAATCTCGTACGAGTACGGATCGAACTCGAGGCTGACCCGCATCCGTGCGCCGGCCTCAGGCGGTCGGTGTGAGCTCGGAGACGCTGACCGTGCCGTGGTGCTCGACGCGGCGGCCCTTGCTCTGCACCGACACGTCGTGGCCCGCGGCTTCGGCGCGCAGCGCGCCGACCGTGCACTGCTCGCGCGGGCGGACTGCGAACGGGTCGTAGTGGAAGAAGTCGATCGCGTTGCGGTGCGTCATCCTGTCGATCTCGGCATCCGTGAGGTCGGTGCGCGCGAAGTGCCGGGCGAGCACTTCGGGCGCGTTCGGCCAGATCGCGTCGGAGTGCGGGTAGTCGGTCTCGATGCAGATGCGGTCGACGCCGATCTCGCGCGCGTGGCGCGCACCGAACTCGTCCTCGATGAAGCAGAGAATCACGTGGTCCATGAAGACCTCACTCGGCAGCTTCGATCCGAAGTCGGCGCCGGTCCACGCCTTGTGGATGAGATAGGAGTGATCGAGGCGCTCGAGGAAGTAGGGGATCCACCCGATTCCGCCCTCGGAGAGCGCGACGGTGACGGCGGGGAACTTCTTGAAGACGGGGGAGTGAATGAGATCCGCGGCGGCCTGCACGATGTTCATCGGCTGCAACGCGATCATCACGTCGATCGGCGCGTCGGGTGCGGTGATGACGAGCTTCGACGACGAGCCGATGTGCATGCACACGACCGTGCTCTCGTCGGAGCAGGCCTTCCACACCGGGTCCCAGTGCGCGTCGTGGAGGCTCGGCAATCCGAGCGGCACCGGGTTCTCGGGGAACGTGATCGCTCGGCAGCCCTTCTTCGCGACGCGGTGCACCTCCGCGGCGAGCGCCTCCGGGTCCCAGATGGGGGGAATCGCGAGCGGGATGAAACGGCCGGGCGCGGCGCCGCACCAGTCTTCGATGTGCCAGTCGTTGTACGCCTGGTTCAGCGCGAGCGCGGCGTCCTTGTCGTCCATCGCCGCGAAGAGGCGGCCCGCGAAGCCGGGCAGCGACGGGAAGTTGAGCGAACCGAGCAGACCGTTGGCGTCCATGTCGAGGACGCGTGCGGCAACGTCGTAGCAGCCGGGCCGAAGCTCGTCGAACGACGTCGGGTCGATGCCGTACTCCTCCTGCGGCCTTCCGGCGACGGCGTTCAACCCCACGTTCGGGATCTCGAAGTCGAGGAAGTGCCACACGTCGGTGCCGTCGGCTTCGTGCACGACGTGCGGCGCGATGTCGCGGTACTTGGCCGGAAGGTGCCGCGCGAACAGGTCGGGTGGCTCGACGACGTGGTCATCGACGCTCACCAGGATCATGTCGTCGATTTCCATGCGGCGATGCTACGCGCCGCGCAGGATGCGTCCCGGCGTGGCGCCCGTGTGGACCCCGTCGCGCAGGAGCACCTCGCCGTTGACGATGACCGCGGTGTAGCCGGTGGCGTCGCAGACGTAGCGGCCGGAGTTCGCCGGGAAATCACGCACGTACCGGGGCGTGTCGGGAGTTCCGAGGTGCTCGCGGTCGATTACCAGCACGTCGGCGGCCCGGCCCGGGGCGAGGGTGCCGCGGTCGGTCAGGCCCTGCGTCGCCGCGGGCGCCGAGGTGAGCCGGGCCACGGCCGCCTCGAAGCTGAGCAGACCGGGCACCCACTCGGTCAGGAGGCGGGTCGTGAAGTCGGCTCCGCAGAACGAGAGCAGGTGCGCGCCGCCGTCGCTGCTCCCCGCCATCACGAGGGGGTCGGCGACGATCTCCTCGGTCGCGGCGCGCCGCGTGGCGTTGGGCGGAGCGGCGAGCACGAATTGGATGGCGAGGTCCTCGGCGAGTGAGAGGTCGAGGAACGCGTCGAGCGGATCGGCGCCCCATTGCTCCGCGATCTCGCTCACCGATTGGTTGAGATATTGCTCGTGCTCGGCGCGCGTGACGGTCTCCACGCGCAGCACCTGCCACACGAAGACGAAGCTGCGGCCGCGCGGATCGGCGATCTCGGCGCGCATGCGGTCGCGGAGCGCCGGGTCGCGCAGGCGTTCCGAACGCGCGGGCTCCGGAAGGGTGAGCGTGTCGCGGAAGCTCGGCATCTCGTCGAACAGGAACGTGTTGTCGAGCGAGAAGTGGGCACCCTGCCGGTTCGATGCGAACATCGGGTGGATCGACAGGCCTTCGGCTGCGGCCTCGCGCGCGAACTCGAGGCTGCGCGACCACCCGTCCGGCGCGTGCGGCATCTGCGTCAAGGTGTTCAGGTGCACCGGGCGACCCGAGGTGCGGGCCATGTCGAGGATCAGCAGCCGGTCGTCGTGGTCGTAGCCGGTGAGGAACGTGCGGGGGATGAACTCGATCGCACCGCGTTCGTACTCGTGCATCACCGACGCGAGCGCGACCAGCTCCAGCGGCGCCGCGTAGTTCGACGGCACTCCGCGGCCGTCGTGCGCGACGTGCAGCTCGAGCTGCGACGACGTGAACCCGTACGCGCCGTCGTCGAGGGCCTGGCGCAGTAACGCCTGCATGGCGGAGATCTCGTGCGGGGTCGCGTGGCGTTCCGACGCGTCGTCGCCCATCACGTAGCGCCGCAGTGCGCAGTGGCCGACGTTCGCGGCCACGTTCACGCCGACGCGCCCCTCGAGGCCGTCGAGGAAGTCGCCGAGCGAGCCCCCGGCGAAGTCGACGCCCGCGGCGAGCGCGTCGGCCGACATGCCCTCGACGCGGCTGAGCATGAGCATCAGCCATCCGACGTCTTCGGGGCGCGACGGAGCGAGGGTAAAGCCGCAGTTGCCGGTGAACAAGGTGGTCACGCCGTGCCACGATGCCGGCGACGCGGTCGGGTCCCAGTGCAGCTGCGCGTCGTAGTGCGTGTGCACGTCGATGAACCCGGGGGTCACGGTGAGGCCGTCGGCGTCGATGACCTCGGTCGCGCCGTCGTCGATGCGGCCGATCGCGGTGATCGTTCCGTCCCGCACGCCGACGTCGGCGGTGCGCGCGGGTGCGCCGGTGCCGTCGACGACGCTGCCGCCGCGGATCAGGAGATCGAGGGGCGGCGCGTTCATGCGATGCCGTACATCGCCAACGCGTTCGTGCCGAACAGCCCCGTGCGGGCGTTCGCTTCCATCCCTTCGGTTCGTTCGCGCAGCTCGTCGACGACGCCCGGGTACTTCGCGTCGCTGTGGGGGAAGTCGGATGCCCATACGAACCGGTCGCCACCGGCGAGCTCGGCGAGCAGCGACGCGGTGCGCTCGCCCGGGTCGAAGCTGATCCAGCATTGGCGCTTGAAGTACTCGCGCGGCGTGAGCGAGAGGTGCGGCGTGGCCCAGCCGTAGCTCTCGAGGAACTCGTCGAGCCGGTCCATCCAGTGCGCGATCCATCCGCCGCCGCACTCGAGCACGACCACCTGGAGCGCGGGGTGGCGTTCGAGCACGCCGCCGTAGACGAGATTCGAGAGCGTCATCTCCTGGTCGAAGAGCAGGATCAGCGCGTGGTGCGTGCCCGGCGCCATCAAGTGGCCCATCTGCCGCGACGCACCCGGCATGTCGGCGAGCCCCGCAGGATGGAACGCGATCGGCAGGCCCGTCTCCTCGAGTGCCTCCCACACGGGCGTGTACACCGGATGGTGCAGCGGCCGGTCGTTGTACGCGTTGGGCCGGGCGAAGCCGGCCTTGAGCCCCATGCCCGCGATGCGGTGCGCCTCGTCGGCCGCGCGCTTCGGATCCTGCAACGGCAACGCGCCGGTTCCGATGAGCCGCGTCGGTGCGGCGGAGCACCACTCGGCAACCCAGTCGTTGTAGACCTGACACGACGCGACCGCGAGGTCGGGATCGAGGATCGCACCGAGCTTCAGGCCGAGGCCCGGGTACATGACCGCGATGTCGATGCCTTCGGAGTCGAGCACCTTCACGCGCTCGTTCGCGTCGAACCCCGCGCGGTTGATGCTCTCGTAGTGACGGCCGCGGCCGAAGTCGTCGAAGCTCTCGCCCGCGTTGCCGAGGCCGACGAGTCCGCGGTCGGTCGCCATGCGGTCCTCGACCCAGCACTCGTCGTAGCCGGTCGCTTCGTTCCAACGCAGCCGGATGCCGCGGTCGCGCATGCCGACCGGAAGCTCGCGCTCCCACAGGTCTGCCGGCTCGCAGAGGTGCCCGTCGGCGTCGACGACGACCTCGTTCACAGTGTCGGCCATGGCGCGCAGTCCCCCCGCGGTCCAGACGTCGTCACCCGGAGCAGGCCGCGACGCCCGACGGTACCGCCACCACGTACGGTCGCGCCCGCGTGACGCCAGACCTGCAGTCGGAACCACCAATCCAGGCGTATGTTCGCCGGGCCGCGAGCCGAGGGCGGCAGACGACACGGGTCGGGCCGTTTCTCGCCACGTTCACGGAGTCCAGCCGCAATCCGTATCTGAGCTACGCGATCCCCGACGACGGCGCGCAGCCCGCACCGGCCGACGTCGGCGCGCTCATCGACGCCTACCGGCAACATGATCGGCGTCCTCGCCTCGAGTACCTGCCGAGCTGCGCACCCGCGGTCGAAGCCGCGCTCGTCGCCGGCGGCTTCCGCGTCGACGGCCGGTTGCCGCTCATGCAGTGCCGGCCCGAGACGCTCGTCGATCTCGGTGCGCCGAAAGGAGTTGCGCTGACGCTGCCGGTCTCGGAGGCCGACCTCATGGCGGTCGTCAGCGTGCAGCACGAGGCGTACGGCGATCCGCCCGCGACCGCGTCCGATGGCCGGCGACTCGCAGGCGGGGTGGGCGCCGGCGTGATCGCGGTGCTCGCGCGCGACCTGGCGAGCGGCGAGGCCGCGGGCGCGGCGACGTGCAGCGTGCCGCGCGACGGCATCACCGAGGTTGCCGGCGTTGCCGTTCGCGAGCGGTTCGGCCGGCGGGGGATCGCGGGCGCGGTCGCGTCCCTGCTGACCCGTGCCGTGTTCGATCGGGGCGTGAACCTCGCGTTCTTGACGCCCGAGCACGACTACACCGAGCGCCTCTACGCCCGGATCGGCTACGCGGGCGCGGGAACCGTCCTGCACATCTCGTTGCCCGAGGGGTAGCAGAGCCGTCTGGCTGCGTCGCGAAGGCCACCGATAGTGTCCCGCGCCATGAGACGGGTCTGCGTGGTCGGCGTCGGTCTTACCGACGGCCCGGTCGCACCGGGTATGTCGTCGACCATGTTGACCGCGCAGGCATTCGTGCGCGCGCTCGAGGACGCCGGCCTCGAGAAGAGCGAGGTCGACGGGCTCGCGTCGGCCGGCTACGGCGGCATGCACGAGGTGATGCTGGCCGAGTACTTCGGCATGACACCGCACTGGCTCGAATCGACATCGGTCGGCGGTTCGTCGTTCGAGTTCCACGCGCACCGCGCGTACCGGGCCATCGAGGCCGGCGATGTCGACACCGTCGCGATCTGTTACGGCAGCAACCAGCTGTCGTCGAGCGGCCGCACTCTCGGCACGGGCGGCGGCGGCGGAGGCCGCGGCATGATGCCCGCGCCGATGCGCTACGAGTTCCCGACCGGGCTCACGCTCGTCGGCGCGTACGCGATGGCCGCGCAGCGCCACATGTACCAGTACGGCACGACACCCGAGCAGCTCGCGTCGATCGCGGTGCAGATGCGCGAGCACGCGGGCCGGAACCCCACGGCGATGTACCGCGACCCGATCACCGTCGACGACGTCTTGAGCTCGAAGCTCGTCGCCGACCCGTTGCACAAGCTCGACTGCTGCGTGATCTCCGACGGCGGCTGCTGCATCATCCTGACGACCGAAGAGCGCGCGCGCGACCTCGAGCACCGTCCCGTGTACGTGCGCGGCGCCGCGGGCGGCGCGACACACCACTCGATCCAGGCCATGGCCGACATGACCACGACGGCCGCGGCGGTCGCGGGGCCGAAGGCGTTCGCCGAGGCCGGCATCACGCCCGCCGATGTCGACGTGTTCCAGATGTACGACTCGTTCACCTACACGGTGCTCGTCGTGCTCGAGGATCTCGGCTTCGCGCCCAAGGGTGAAGGCGGTGCGTTCGTCGCCGACGGCAACCTGCGGCTCGGCGGCCGCCTCCCCACCAACACCGACGGCGGCGGCCTGTCGTCGACCCATCCCGGGATGCGGGGCCTCTACTTGCTGTGCGAAGGCACGCGGCAGCTCCGCGGCGAGGCCGGCGACAGCCAGGTCGCGGGCGCCGAGATCGCGGTGTGCAGCGGGAGCGGCGGCTGGCTGTCGACCCAGGGCACCGTGGTGCTCGGAACCGAGCCGGTCCGATGACAGTGCGCGACCGGAGCGGCGAGCGCCACAACGCTCTGCGTGCCGATCACGAAACCGAGCGAGCGCGACCATGAGCACAGGCTGGACCGAGACACCGAAGTACCTCGTGCCGGAGCCCAACGAGGAAGACGGCGAGTTCTGGACGGGCGCCCACCGGGGCGAGCTCCGCATCCAGCGCTGCGTGAGCTGTGGTCTGCACCAGCACTACGCGCGGTGCCTCTGCATCCACTGCGGCACGACGAACCTCGAGTGGGTGACGGCGACCGGCCTCGGCACCGTGTACTCGTTCACGGTGATCAGGCAGAACGGTGTGCCGCCGTTCAACGAACGGGTGCCGTTCGTGGTCGCGGCCGTCGATCTCGACGAGGCCGGCGCGCGCGTGCTCGCCGCCATGCCGACCGTGTCACCGGAAGTGGCGCGAGTCGGGATGCGGGTCCGCGCGACCTTCCGCGCCGCTTCTGACGAGCTCGGGTTCGTCGACTTCGCCGAGCTGTGAACCCGGCGCCGGTCGCGATCGACGGGCGGCCGCTGGGCGCGCGTGGTGTCCGGACCCGACGGCGCCTGCTCGACGCGACGGCGGTGCTCCTCGAGACGCACGGGATCCGCGACCTGCGCGTCGTCGACATCGCGCGTCACGTCGAGACGTCACCCGCGACCTTCTACCAGTACTTCCGCGATGTCGAGGATGCCGTCCTCGCGCTCGCGGGCGAGGTCGGCGAATCGACCGCGCCGTTGCTGGCCGTGCTCGCCGGATCCTGGGACGCTGCGGGTGCGCTCGATTCTGCCCGCGCGCTCGTCGAGGGCTTCGTCGACTTCTGGGATCTCAACCGGGCCGTGCTGCGCACCCGCAACCTCGCGGCGCAGGAAGGTGATCGCCGCTTCCGCGACGTCCGCAACCGCGCGCTCGAACCGTTCACGGAAGGGTTGGCCGGGCACGTGCGGGCTGCGCAACGGGCCGGGCACGTCGCGCCGGAGCTCTCGGCGGCCGCCGCGGGCGCGGCGTTGGTCGCCCTCCTCGAACGCATGGCCGCGTTCCACCGCGATCTCGAGCCGCTCGGCATCGACCGGGCTGCGCTCGTGGAGACGACGGCCCGGATCATTCACCAGACCGTCGCCGGCGCCTGAGCCGGTGTCCGCGTCGACGCCGGTGAGAGGATGACCGCATGCCGACCCTCGAAGAAGCTCCGCTCGTCGACTGGTTCGACCCCGACGTCGTCGCCAACCCCGAGCCGCTGCTGGTCGGCCTGCGCAAGCAGACGGCGGTCGCGCGCACGCCGCTCGGCGCCACCGTCATCCGCCGCGAAGAAGTACGGCAGCTTCTGTCCGATCCGCGGCTGATCAGCTCGATTCCGGCACTGGTCCGGATCCAGGGCGTCAACGACGGCCCGCTGTACGACATGGTCGCCGCGTCGGTCATCGCGATCGACGGCCCCGATCACGTGCGGCTGCGGCGGCTCGTCAGCCGCTCGTTCACGCCGTCGGCCGCGGCCCGCCACCGGCCCGCGATGCGTGATCTCGTGAACGAGCTCGTCGACGGGTTCGCCGACTCGGGTCGATGCGAGTTCGTCGCCGACTTTGCCGACCACTATCCCGTCGAGGTGATCTGCGAGGTGCTGGGTGTTCCCCGCGAAGATCACGACAACTTCGCGCGCTGGGGCGAGTCGATCACGTTCGTGCTCTCCCTCGAGCTGGGCGCGCGTCTCGGCGAGGTCCAGGAGGCGGTGGCCGGTCTCCAGGGCTACGTCGAGAAGCTCATCCACGACCGGCAGCGGGAGCCCCGCGACGATCTCGTCACGAGCCTCGTGCAGGCCTCCGAAGACGGCGACCGCCTGTCGGAGCTCGAGCTGTTCTCGATGATCGGCGGCATCCTCTTCGCCGGCTACGACACCACGCGCAACCAGCTCGGCGCGGCGATGGCGAAGTTCTGCGAGTACCCCGAACAGTGGAAGCTGCTGGCCGAGCAGCCCGATCTCGCGCCGAAGGCGGTCGACGAGGTGATGCGCCTCGAGGGTGCGGTCGGAAGCGTGCCGCGTGTCGCGATGGAGGATCTCGAGATCGACGGTTGGGTGATCCCGGCCGGCACGCTCGTGTTCCTTTCGGTCGCGTCGGCCAACCGCGACGAGACGGCCTTCGACGACTCGCTCGAGTTCGACATCACGGCCGAGCGCGAGGCGCAGCTGACGTTCGGCGGCGGGCCGCACTATTGCCTCGGCGTGCACCTTGCGCGCGCGGAGATGGAAGAGGCGCTGCGCATTCTCCCGCGTCGGCTCCCGAACCTGCGGCTCGACGGTGAGCCGGTCTGGCGCGCCGGCACCGGCATCGCAGGCCCGTCGTACCTGCCCCTCGCGTTCGGCGAGTAGCGCGCGCAGTGCCCACTTCCATCGCGTTGCTGCGCGGTATCAACGTGGGCGGCAAGAACAAGCTGCCGATGGCCGATCTGCGCGCACTGATCGAGTCGTTGGGTCACACCGACGTGACCACCTATATCCAGAGCGGCAACGTCGTCTTCACGAGTGCGAAGGCCGTCGCCGCGCCGAGCTTCGAGGCTGCGATCAAAGCCGAGTTCGGGCTCGACATCACGGTCGTGCTGTGCACGGCGGCCGAGCTCGCGAAGGTCGTGAAGGTGAACCCGTTCGCGAGTCAGGACCTGTCGAAGGTGCACGTCGGCTTCATTGCCCAGAAGCCCGCGGCCGGCGCCGTCGAGAAGATCGATGCCGCGCGGTTCGAGCCCGAGGAGTTCGCAGTCCACGGCGCCGAGCTCTATCTCTTCCTTCCGAACGGCATGGGCCGGAGCAAGCTGCCCGACTTCCTGGGCCGTCAGCTCAAGGTTCCGACGACCGTGAGGAACTGGAACACCGTGCT
>JBBSEC010000120.1:0-13054 GCA_038240075.1 Acidimicrobiia bacterium | reverse complement strand
GCCCCTGACGCGGCCCCTGACGCGGCCCCTGACGCGGCCACTGCCGGGCGCGGACCGGTACATTCGCACCGTGGCGCGAGACGCGGGGTCGTCGTCGGGTCGTTGTGATTCGATCGATCTCGGGCTCATCGCCGCGTCGGTGCTCGCCTTCGCGCTCGTTGCTCCGATCGGTCTGATGTTCCGGCGGCCGTTCTGGGTCGACGAGGCGTGGGTCGCCGACCTCGTGAAGATTCCGCTGTCGCGTCAGCTTGCGCTCTCGTCGAGCACTCCGGTCGGGTGGGCGCTGTTCCTGCGCCTCGTTCCCGGCAACGCGCCCGAACGATTGCGCGCGGTCCCGCTCGTCTTCTCCATGGCCGGTGTCGTCGTGGCCTACCTGCTGGCCCGGGGGCTCAACTGGCGATCGGTGAGCGAAGCGCGTGCCGCGGGGGTTGTCGCCGCGGCGGCCGTCGTGCTGGCGCCGGCCTCGCTGCAGCAGAGCGATCTCAAGCAGTACAGCGCCGACGCGGCGCTGGCGCTCCTCGTACTGCTCCTCGCTCGCGACGCCGAGCAACGACCGGGACGGGGCGCGCTCGTGAAGTTGGCGGTCGTGAGCGCGCTCGCCGTGCCGTTCAGCAGCGCGGTGGCGTTCGTCGCGGCCGCTGCCTTCGGAGGTCTGCTCGGTGCCGCGGCGATCGAACGGCGCTGGCAGCGCGCGCGAGAGATCCTGTTGGCCGGCATCGGCGCCGGCGTCGCGATCGGCGCCTACGTGCTGCTCGTCGTCCTGCCCCACCAGAACCGAAGCCTGCGCAACTACTGGCGACCGTTCTACCTCGACGGTTCGCCGGCGCACATCGTCTCGACGGCTGGGCACCGGTTCCTTGCGTTGGGACCGTCGTTCGGCCTCGCGCCCAAGTTCGTGCTCGTGCTGGTCGCGGTCGGGCTCGTGGCGCTCGTCGTCCGGCGCAACACCGCGACGGCACTGGCGGCCGTGCTGCTCTGGTCGGAGATGGTCGTTCTGGGCGTCGCCGACCGCTACCCGTTCCTCGACACCCGCACGTCGCACTTTCTCCTGATCGTGACCGTGGTGATCGCCGCGATCGGTTTCTCCGAGGTCGCGAACGCGCTCGGTCGTGTGCGAGCCGTGCTGCTCCCTCTCGTCGTCGTCGTGACGATCGCGGCGTTGGCCGTTGGCGTTCGTCACCAGGTGCGCGCGTTCGCCTTCCCGTACGAGGATCCCCGGACGCAGACGGTGTACGTCGCGCACCATCGCGCCGCGGGCGACACCATCGTCGTGAACCTGCTCGCGAACTGGGGGTTCACCTACTACTGGTCCGGCGGGGGAACGAGAGTGTTCACCTCGCACGACACCGTCGCGTCGGCATACCTCGCGCGAGTCGACGGGATCGAGGCCGTGTTCGCGGCGGGCCGGAGCCCGGTCGACGTGCGCGCGACACTCGAGACGGCGCTCGCGCAACGGCGCGCGCTCGGAGGTCACGGGCGGATCTGGATCGTGCGGACGCACGTCCTCGGCGGCGAGGCCGACGCGTGGACGCGCGCGTTCGCGGAGTTGCATCTCCATCCCGTTGCGGTGACGGGCGCCCCGGAACCGTTGCTCCGTATCGACCCGTGAGTCGAACCCCGCGGTCGGCGCGGTGGGGCTACGCGAGCGCGGCGCGCACCTGGGCGCGCCACGGGTCGGGGCAGCTCCAGTAGGTGAGCCCGCTCGCGGCCGTCTGCGCGGGGAAGAGCACCCACGCGACGCAGTCGGCGACCTTCTCGGAGACGTCCCACGGGCTCCCGGCCCTGACCACGGGCGCGCCGGCGACGGCGGCCGTGAGCGCCGCGCCGCGCGACGAGTGGAGGTGGAGGCTGTGACCGAGCTCGTGCGCGGTCACATAGACGAGCCGGTCGTCGGTGGTGAGCGCGCGTTCGCTGACCCACACGTCGTTCGGCACCGGGTTGTACCCGCCGGCATGGCAGCAATCGATCGGGTTGTAGCCGAAGTGCACGGTCGCGTGACCTTCGAACAACACGGCCGGCAGTGTGCTCAGCAGGGCGTCGAGCCGTGCGTTCCCGGATGCGAACACGCGCGCCGCGGGGCTCGGGCTCGCGGGCTTCGGGGCCGCCGCAACGGTGGTGGGGGAAACGGTGGTGGGGGAAACAGTGGTGGGCGAAACGGTGGTCGCGACCGGTGCCACCGTGGTCGCGGTGACATGGACGACGGCGCGGGTCCGTGTGGCCGGCACGGTCGGTCGTGCCGGGGCCGAGGCCGACGCGACGGCCGCCGCGGAGAAACCGAAGGCGGCGACGATGCCGACCGCGAGTGCGGCGGTGGTCCGGTGGGCCCGGTGGGAGGACGTGAGCATGGGAACCTCGATGCGAAACGGCGGAAATCAAGCTCCGAAGAGCTGGGGCCGGTTTCGCATTTGGCTCCCCGCAGGCTGTTGCGACCAAGGATCGCCTGCGGATCAGCGCCTCCCCGAGGTGTGATCTGATCCGACGCCCGCCTCCCGGGAGCATCGTCCAAGGGCAGTAGACCATGCCCGGCGTTCCGGCACCATGAGCCGTTCGGCTCAGTTGGCGCCCTCGATCGAGTAGATCGCGCCGTCGGGCTCGTTGCGCACGAGATGGAGCGGGAGCAGTTCCTCGAGGCGCGCTTCCGTCGGCAGGAAGTCATCGCGGTGCAGACCGCGGATGTAGACGAGGTAGCCGCCGCGGGTCTCCAGCGTCGAGCGGATCTCCTCGATTTGCGCCGTGAACTGCTTGTTGGCCTCGAGCGTCGAGAAGTCGCGCGTCTCGGGAACGCTCGACACCGCGCGGTGCGCGAGCAGATACACCGCGTCGGGCGCGTTGGTGTAGATCACCGTGTTCTTCGGCATGGCGCGCACGTCGGCCAGTACCCGATCGTGCTTCCAAGACGCCTTCGCGTAGATGTGCGCGGGGTTGACGAGTGTGACCACGCCGCCGAGCACGAACAGCGACGTGGCGACGAGCGTCACCGTTCTCGCGGCCGGATACTGCCCGACGGCACACGCCATGGCGAGCACCACGGCGACGAAGACCGGGATGAGCTCGCGCGGCTCGAGGTTGACCCCGGCGTCGACGAACGTCACCGCGATCTCGAGGATCACGATCTGGACGATCGCGAACAGCAGGAGCACGCGCGCGGCCGGGAGCCGGCTACGGCCGACGACGAGCCCGACGACGATCACGACCGCACACGCGCCCAGGATGGCGATCGGCAGCGGCGTATCGGAAGGCATGACCCAGCTGGCGATCGCTCGTCCCGCCGCGCGCGCGGTGTTGGTCACGACGTGAAGGCCGAACGAGTGCCCCGTGCTGGCTCCAGTGAGTCGTTCGTAAGTGAACCAGGCCGCGAGCGGCGCGCTGCTCACGGCGAGGAGCAGGGCCGCGTCGCGGCGGCGGTGCCGGAGCGCGATGACGGCCCACACGATGAGGCCGCCATTGGCGAAGCGCTGCATGGTTGCAACGCCGATCAGCGCCGCCGCGGTCAGGAGGAACAGCCGGCGGGGTCGGTCGAGGTGGCGGAGCAGCGCGGCAAACGCGCCGAGCGTGAGCACGAGGGAGAACGCCTCGGTGCCCGGTCCGGAGACCGGGCCGGTCGCCAACGCGAACGCGATGATCAGCTGCGCCGCGGCGGCTGCCCACAGCTCACCGGTGGCCGACAGGACGATCACGCCGACGAGCAACGACGTGAAGATGGCGAAGATCACGGCCTCGACCTGAGCGGTGCCGACCGGGTGATCGCCTCCGATCGCGAGCACGTGGGGCTGGAGCGGCGCGTAGATCACCAGGGGCGTCGGCTTCGGCGTCGACTGGCCGGGTGGCGGAGTGCCGATCGAGACGTCGCCGAGGGGATACATGTGGAACGGGACGTTCGGACCGTGGCCGGCCGCGATGCTCCTTGCGACGCCGGCGTACACCGCGTCGTCGGGTCCGACCGAGACGCCGTCGCGCGTTGCGAGCAGGATCAGGCTGCCCGCCGCCAGCGCGATGAGCGCGAGCGCGAGCAACCGCCGACCCGAACGCGCGTGGACCGCGCGCGACTCCGTCTTCATTACTGCGCCGATTGCAGGATCGCGGCCATCTCGAGCCGCCGGGCCGCGGGCGCGAAGTGCTCTTCGTACGCGAGCCGGCCGGCGCGCGCGAGACGTTCACGAACGAGCGGGTCCGAGTGCAGCGCGTCGATCGCGCCGGCAAGGGCCTCGGGATCATTCGGCGGCACGGTTCGGATCTGCGCCGTGTCGAGCATCCGGTCGATCGCGGGCGTCGCCGCGGTGATGACGGGTCTGCCGATCGCGAGCCCGTCGACAACTTTGTTCGGCACGACGACCCGCGCCTTCACTGACGTACCGAACACGCCGAGCAACACGTTGGCTTCGCAGAGCACGGCGCGCAACGCGTCGTCGTGGAGCGGGTCGAGGAACGTCACGTTCTCGCATCCGAGCGCCGTTGCCAACGCGACGGCCTCGGGCTTGGTCTGCCCGTCGCCGACGAGCAGGAACCGGATGGTCGGGTCGTGCCGCAGCAATGCGGCCGCACGCACGATGACGTCGACACCGTGCAGGGGCATGAACGACCCGAAGAACACGGCCGTGAACGGCATCTCCGGCGCCGGGTCGGTGCACGCCTCGTCGTACTGCGAGCCGACGTGCAGCACCCGCACCTTGTGAGGATCGAGGTGCGTCCGCTGCGCGAGCCGTTCGGCGTGCTCGACGGTGTCGATCACGACCACATCGGCCAGGTGGCAGGCCGTGATCTCGAGCGCCCGGAGGTAGAGCGCTTTCAGCGAACGTCGAGGCACAGTCTCTCGATCGGTCACGAACGTGTCGTGGAGGAGGACAAACGCGTCGAAGACGAGCGGAACCCGTCGCCAACGGCTCAGGAACCAGGCCAGCGGGACGTCGGAATAGCCCAGGAACGCCACCCAGAGTGCGTCGAACGTATGGGCTCGCGCGCCACGCGCGAGCCGGGGCCACCGGCGCAGCAGGGGCCCCTCGCTCTGCACCGGCACCACGAGGTATCCGAGGGAGGCGAGCGACTCGTGGACCTGCCGGTTCCGGACGTAGCTCGGCGAGAAGTGACCGAACATGCAGACGATCGGGTGTGCGGTGTCGCTCCGCCGGGGTGGGCGGCGGCGTCTCAGCCTGGCCATCGCAACCGGCTCGTTCGAATGCGCCAGGCCGCGCCGCTCACGGAGAACCGCTCGATCCGGCGCACGCCCTCGAGCAGCGGGCCGAGCCGTCGGGGCGCTCGGGGCTCGATGCGGCGGACGATGCCGAGCCACGGCGACAGGGCTCGGGCGTCGATCGCGGCCAGCAGCGCACGCGCATCGTCGGTCCGTCCGATGCGCGCGAGCTCGGCCGCCATCGTGATCTGGTTGCGGGCGAGCACCGCCGGATGCGCACGCAGCAGGTCGTCGTACTTGGCGAGGAGCGCCCGCCGCGCGTCGACGATGCGTGGGCCGGAGAACTGTCGCTCGGCGCTCACGTGCTTCCGGACGAGGATCGAACGCGTGGTCGCGACGGCGTGCTTCGAGGCGATCCGGGCCGCGAGGTCGAGGTCTTCGTAGGCGGGGAGGCCGCCGTCGAAGCCGTGGCTCTGGGCCAGCGCGGTCGGCAGCACGAAGCACGACGTCACGGTCGGCTCGTGGCGGGTGTCGAGGAGCGCGATCGTGTCGCCCGCGCCGACGTCCTTGGGCACGCGCGTTCTCCGGCGCGCACCGCTGACGACCTCGTAGCCGCACAGGCTCAACCCGGCGGTGCATCCCGGACGTCGGAGCGCGCCCACCTGACGTTCGAGCTTCGTCGCATGCCATTCGTCGTCGGAGTCGAGGTAGGCGACGAACGCGCCCCTCGCCATCTCCGTGCCCGTGTTGCGCGCCGCCGAGGGCCCGGTCGCGGATTCGTTGCGGTGGAAGACGAGCCTGCTGTCCGTGGTGTCGGCACTCACCGCTTCGCGAGCCGGGACGGTCGAACCGTCGTCGACGATGATGACCTCGAGGTCGCTCAGCGTCTGGCGGAGCGCGCTCGCGATGGCCCGGCGCACCTCGACGTTCCGGTCGCGGGTCGGGATGACGACCGAGACGAGCGGCGTCATCATCGCCGCGACGCCTTCGTGCGGACGACGCGCTCGTAGACGTCGAGCAGGCGCGCCGTGGTCTCGGCGGGATCGAAGCGCTCGATCGCGCGTTGCCGCAGCGCACGCGAGAGGCTCGCCAGCTCATCGGCCGGCATGTCGCCCACGCCCGAGAGCGCGTCCGCGAACTTCACCGCGTCGCCGGCCGGGGCGAAGCGACCCAGCGGGCCGAGCACCTCCTGTAGCACGTCGAGATCGGTGGCGACGACCGGACGGCCGCAGGCCATGGCCTCGATCGCGGCGTTGCCGAGACCCTCCCAACGCGACGGGAACAGCATGACGTCGGCCGCGGCGTAGAGATCTTCGACGGCGGTCACCGGCTCGATGATGCTGACGCGTTCGCGCAGATCGTGCTCGGCGATGCTGCGCTCGATGTCGGCGCGCAGGGCTCCATGGCCGGCGATCGCGAGGGTGCACTCGACGCCGCGCCGTCGCAGCTCGGCGATCGCGCGCACGGCCGTGATGTGATCCTTCGCCGGTTCCAGACGGCCGACGGACAGCACGCGCAAGACCGGCCCGCGCTCGAGCTCGTGGAAGCGAAACCGGTTCGCGTCGACACCGCGTTCGACGACGGTGATCTTCGCGGCCGGAATGCCGAGCGTCTGCTCGGCCGAGCGCGCGACCGCGTGGGTGATCGCGACGAAGTGCGCGGTGAGATGACCGGAGAGCCGGTCGATCGCGCGGGCCGCGGCGGGGCTCCAGCGGTGCCGGGCCCGCGCGTGATGCTGCGCGCGCGGGTCGTAGGTGAGGTTGATCAGGTGCGTGACGTGGCGGACGGGCAACCCGACCGTGGCGAGACGGCTGGTGAGGTCGGCTTCGAGGACGGCGCTGTCGACGATGTCGTAGCGGCGCCCGGCGAACAACCGGCGGAGCTTCGTCACCGCGGCCGCCAGCGCCCGGGGGTCGCGCTCCGCTCGGCCCGCGATTCCGAGGTCGTGCACGGTGACTCCGGCGCGGTCGAGCGCGTCGTACATCACGGTCGAGCCGCCGCGGTCGCGCCGCAGCGCGATGACTTCCATCTCCGCTCGATCGCGGTCGAGGTTGCGCGCGATCGTCGCGATGGCCCGCTGCAGCCCGCCGACCTCGAGGGTCGACACCACGAACGCGATCCGGAGGCGCCGATCCACCCGAGGCGTTGCCATTCGTCCCTTCCGTCGCGTCGGGTCAGCGTAGTTACGGGTTCGAGGCGCAGTTGTCGGGAGCCGCGCCGTGCGCGAACCGCTGGGTGATCCACGCGCGCATGACGACCTGTGAGCCGGCGACGAGATTGTTGTGGTCGAGGCCGGGATACGTGCGGTAGTCGACGTGGTCGCCGCGCGCGCACAGCTGCGACACGAGCGCGTTCGTCGCCGCTTCGGGCACGTCGCTGTCGACATCGCCCTGGGTGATCAGGATCGGCTCCGCGGCGCGGGCGTGGTCGGGATTGTCGTAGCGGCCGAGCAGGGTGCCGAGCCGAGCCTGGGTCGCGGCGTCGGCGGCGAGCAGGTGCGCGACGGGACGCCGCGCGAAGTCGTTGGTGATGTCGTCGATGCAGCCGGTCGTGGTGTCGGGCAGCAGCGCACGCGCCGCCGGTGCGAGGAGCGTGTCGATGTGCAGGTTCGGGTCGACCGTCGTGAGGCCCTCGAGTGCGTAGACCAGGTACGCCTGCTCGACCGGATCGCTGCCCGCCTGCGCGAGCGGGACGAGCAGGTTGAGCTGCGACGCGGGCGCGAGCGCGACGGTGCCGAGGAACTTCCATTGCGGGGCGAGCGCGTCGGCGTCCTGCGCGACGAAGAGCACGGTCTGGCCACCCTCTGAATGCCCGACCGTGATCCATGACTCCGACACCTGCTCCCGGAGCAACGCGTGAGTCGCGGTCACACTGTCGATCACCGCGCGCGCGTTGGCCTGACCGATGAGGTACGGGTGCACACCGGGCGTGCCGAGGCCCGGGTAGTCGCTCGCCACGACGGCCAACTTCTGCGCGAGGAGGGCCGTCACTTCACGGACCGCGCTCCCGTCGTTGCCGAGATTCTTGGCGATCGACGGCGCGCACTGATCGGCGAGCCCGCTCGTGCCGTGCGCCCACGCGACGAGCGGCCATCCGCGGGCAGGAGGTCGGCCGGGCGGAACGAGGACCAGCCCGCTCACGACGATGTCGCGTCCGGCGAGGTTCGTCGAGTGGTACAGAACCTGCCACGCGTGCGCCGCGCCAAGCAGACGCGCCTGCGTCGGCGCGTCGCGCTCGGAGATCAGCGTGCCGGGTGCGCCTGTGGGCAGACCCTTCGGAACCACGTACCCGGCGCCCGTGACCTGCAGGCCTGCGACGCGGCCCGGGTGGCGGACGACGGCGGTGTGTCCTCCGCGGCACCCGGTCATGACCGCGGCGCCCACGAGCGCCACCGCGATCAGGGCCCTTCGCCGCGAGGGGTTGCCGGTCGGATGCACATGCACGTTGGTGGACGGTAGCCAAACCATTGGCTAACTTCTCATGAAACCGGGCGAGGTCGGGGGGCCACGATGAGACGTCTTCTTGTTGCGCTGCTGGCGGCGGCACTGTTGTCGGCGGGCTTGGCCGCCTGTGTCCCGAAGAACCCGCACAACCTGCCGATCGACCACATCGTCGTCCTGATGCAGGAGAACCGCTCGGCCGACAACTACCTCGCGGCGCTGAACGCGATCCAGCCCGACTACGCGGCCGAGCCCACGACGGGCAACCCGGATCCGTTGAACCCGACCGGGCCTGCGATCGTTCCGTTCCACGAGACGCAGTACTGCGAGAGCAGCGACCTCAACCACTCCTGGAACGGCGAGCATCAGGCGTTCGACAACGGAGCCATGGACGGGTTCACGGCGGCCAACGACAGCAGCTCGGCGAACGCCGACCCGACCGACCCGAGTGGCGCTCGCACCATGGGCCACTACGACTCGACCGATCTGCCCTTCTACTACGGGCTGTACAACACGTTCGCCACGAACGACCACTACTTCCAGTCGGTGCTCTCGCAGACCTTCCCGAACCGCCTGTACCTCTACGCGGGGACTTCGTTCGGCGTCATTCGGAACGATTCGTTCAACAGCACGCACACCTCGGTGTTCAACGAGCTCGACCAGAACGCGGTGAGCTGGAAGATCTACAGCGACCAGTATCCGCTGTCATTCGGAACCATCTTGTTCAAGTACGTGCGAGACCATGCGGCGCAGCACGTATTCCCGATGAGCCAGTACTACACCGACGCCGCAGCCGGGAGCCTGCCGAACGTGTCGTTCGTCGACCCGCGCTTCCTCGACACGCCGACCGTCGAGAGCGACGAGCATCCTCCGTCGAACATCCAGGTCGGTCAGAAGTTCGTCTCCGACGTGATCAACGGTCTGACGACGAGCCCGAACTGGAGCTCGTCGGCGCTGTTTCTGACCTACGACGAGAACGGAGGC
The DNA here is from genome assembly GCA_038240075.1 of Acidimicrobiia bacterium. Lineage (GTDB taxonomy): Bacteria > Actinomycetota > Acidimicrobiia > IMCC26256 > PALSA-610 > DATBAK01. The sequence goes on along the minus strand of JBBSEC010000120.1, from coordinate 3,502 downwards.
TTCTACGACCACGCGGCCCCGCCCGCGGCACCGGTGCCCGACAACGTTCCGCCGAACCTCCACGCGGGCGACACGGCGGGAGCGTTCGACCGGTACGGGTTCAGAGTGCCGGTCGTCGTGGTGTCGCCGTACTCCAAGTCGCACTACGTCTCGCACGTCGTCGACGATCACACATCGATCCTGCGGTTCATCGAGCTCAGGTTCGGTATGAAGGCGATGACCAACCGCGATGTCAACGCGGATCCGATGCTCGACATGTTCGACTTCTCGACGCCGCACTTCGCGACACCGCCGTCGCTGCCCACCGCGGTGATCGATCCGGGTCAACTCGCGGCGTGCCCACAGCCTCCGGCGACCGCGCTCCCGCGGATCAGTAGCGCGGCCGCGGCAGTCAACGAGTAGCCACAGTCAGACACCGAAGCGCGGCGCCTGGTGGCGTCGGACGGAGCCGTGTGACTACGCGGGTTCGACGAGATGGATCAGCCCGGTGTCGACGTCGTAGACGAACCCGACGATCTCGTCCTTCACGGCGATGAACGGGGAGTGCTGCAGGCGGGCGATCGACTGCCGGACGTGGTCGTACGGATCGCGGAACGATTCGATCGCGAACGAAGGGCGCATGCCCGTGGCCGCTTCGAGCTCGTCGCGGAACTCGTCGTCGGTCAGCTTCTGCATGCCGCAATCGGTGTGGTGGACCAGCACGATCCCGCGCGTGCCGAGCAGCCGCTGGGAGATGGCCAGCGAGCGGATCACGTCGTCGGTGACGACGCCCCCGGCGTTGCGCAGCACGTGCGCGTCGCCGTTGTCGAGGCCGAGGAGGCCGAACATGTCCATGCGGCTGTCCATGCAGGCCACCACGGCCAGTGCCCGGAGGGGGCGGAGCGGCCGCGGACCGTCGAACGAGCGCTCCGCGTACTGGCGGTTGCGAGCGAGGAGATCATCGGCCAGCGACATCCGCGCGATCGTGACCGCTCGAGCCGATCGGTGCCAATCCGCCCCGCGGGCCGAATCGCCGCCGGCGGGAACCGATTCGATGCCGGCGCCGTCGAACTCCCGAGGCCAGTGGGGCCGAACCCGGGGGGGGTGTGCACATGTCGAGGTCTCGTTGGGTGCGGGCGGTGGTGGCAATGACGTTCGCGGTCGGCGCGCTGCTCGGTGTGGGGTGCAGCAGCAGCGGGCACCCCAAGACCATCCGTGATCCCGGCACGACCCCGTCGTCGCCTCCGAAGCTCGACGTGGTGCTGAACGACGGCGGCCTGCGGCTCTCGGCGACCACGATCAAGGCGGGCGTGTACCGCGTCTCGTTCCGCGACGAGCGATCGCACCCGCCGCCGGGTCAGCGCGTCGCCGTCGCGTTCGGCGCGTCGGGCCCGCGCTACGCGCTCGCGACGGTGCCTGCGGGGAGCGCGCACCAGGCCACGCTCCTCCAGAACGACATCGTGTGGGTGACGGTCGACGGCAAGCCCAACTACTCGCCGGGTGGAGATTCACTGGTGGTCGAGCCGAGGCGGCAGTACCCGACACCCGTCACCTGACGCGTCTCGAGCCATTGGTTACTGTCACCGGCCGTGCACCGGTTCGAGATCACGCGCCTGCAACCGGGCGAGCAGCGTGCCGCGGTTGCGACGCTCGCGCGCGCGTTCCATGACGACCCGCTCTTCAACTTCCTGGTGCCCGATCCGCTGCGGCAGGCCCGCGCCAACATCACCCTCCTCCAGCCGTTGGTTGTCGACGCGCGCGGCTTCGGCGAGGTGTGGGTCGCGAAGGCGGGTTCGAAGGTTGCCGGTGTCGCGGTGTGGCTGCCCCCCGGCGCGTACCCGCGCGGGGTGTGGCGCGAGACGCTCGGGATCCTGCGCGACATGCGTTCGGTGCCGCGGCTCGGATCACGGCTCCCCGTTGCCGTCCGGCTGCAAAACGAGCTGCAGCGCGCGCATCACCGCGTGAAGGAGCCGCACTGGTATCTCTCGTTGCTCGGCGCCGACCCCGCGTTCCAACGGTCGGGTGCGGGCACCGCGCTGGTCGCGCCGATCCTCGAACGCTGCGATACCGAGGGCATGCCGGCCTACCTGGAGACGCAGAAGGAAGAGAACGTGCCGTGGTACCACCGCTTCGGGTTCGAGGTCGTGGAGGAGCTGAGGGTCAGCGGCTCTCCGTCGATGTGGACGATGCAACGGCCGTGAACGTGCCGCCGCCCGCAGCGGAGGCTCGGATCGCGTCGATGACCGCCATGTTCGCGACTCCGTCGGCGAACGTGGCGGCCACCGCACCGGCGGGAGGCGTGCGGCCTTCGATGCGCGTGAGGAAGTGCTCGCAGAGGCGCACGTACGGGCCGTAGTCGATACCAAACGAGTGCAGCAGGTCGTACGCCGTCACGAGCAGGTCGGCCGGTGGCGGTTCCGGCGGCGCGACACGCAGCTCATCGGGCATCGCGATCGCGTGCGTGCCGTCGGCGTCGGCGACCTGGATCCGGTCGCCCTCCCCCCACGCGGTGCCGAGCGTGCCGACGCCGCGGGTGGTGAAGAGCATCGGGCCGCGATCCGACGCGACCGATTCGATCACGCCCGCCGCGCCCTCGACGGTGCGAAACGACACGAGGTAGGAGTCTTCTGCGGTCCACGCGCGCTCGACGATCCGGGGCAGGCTGGCGCTGACGCCCGCGATCTCGCCCACTGTCGTGCGCACCTGGTCGATCACGTGGGGCGCGTGCGCGCCGAGCCAGCCGCCGCCGGCCGCGGCGTCGGACCACCAGTCGGGCACCTCGGCGGCGGCGTCGGCCAGCAGCGGGATGTGCATGACGAACGTGGCCAGGCGCGCGTCGCCGATCGTGCCGTCGCGTACGACCCGGGTGAGCAGGGCCTGACCGGGGTTGAACCGCATCTCGGCGCCGAGGAGGTGCACGATGCCGGCCCGCTCCGCGGCGGCGAGCAGCGCGCGCGCTTCCGCCGCGTCGCGCGTGAACGGCTTCTCGCACAAGACGTGCTTGCCCGCGGCGATCGCTTCGCGCGCAATGGCGGCGTGCGTATACGGCGGAGTTGCGATCGTGACCGCGTCGACGCCGTCGAGTGCGAGCGCCTCGGCGAGCGAGGTGTACGCGTGCGGAACCTCGAACCTTCGGGCTCGGTCCGCGGTCTTCTCGGCGTCGCGCCCCACGAGCGCGTGCACGTCGAAGCCCGCGGCCCGCAGCGTGCGCACGTGGGTGAGGCAGCCGAACCCGGTGCCGACGACGGCGGCGCCGACCGTCATCGTGCGCCTGCGGTCGCGAGTGCGCCGCGGACGCGGGGGACGACTTCGGAGCCGACCCGTTCGATCTGGTCGCGCGCATCGGCAGGGCCGACACCGGGAACGTGCACGCGCAGGTTCAGCGCGTCGGCGCCCGCGGCGCGCGCCGCGGGGGCCGGGGGGGGGACCACCGCGGGGGGGGGGGGGGGCTGGGCCCACCCGGGCGCGCCCCCCGGCGCGGGGGCGGGGCCCCGCGCGGCGCTGCGGGGGTGCGGGACCTTTC
>JBBSEC010000119.1:0-13256 GCA_038240075.1 Acidimicrobiia bacterium | reverse complement strand
CGCCCATGCTTTCGCGACGAGCGGCAGTGTTTCCTGTGCTTTCGCGGTGGCGAGCGACACACGCGCGTCGCGGACCCGTTGTCCGGTCTGGAACTGCACCCACATCGGGGTCGTGCTCGCACCCTCACCCTTGGGAACGCCACGGCGGTGCAACGCGACGAGCATCGTGGCTGCGTGGCTTTCGAGCCGGTCGATCTCGCGGCGCGCCTCGATGAAACGCGCGCGCAATTCCCCGTCGCACAACCCGCTCGCGTCGACATCGACAAGCTCGTCGACCACGGTTATGAGGGCTGCGGACATGACGCAATGATATACGAACACACGTTCGACCACAAGCAGAAAACCCAATAACGACAGGCCCGATTGGGCGGCGATTGGAACCGTGCTGCTTCGCGCGACCGACCGACCGGTTCTCCGCGAAGGTCGACAACCAAGCTCGCGCGGTGAGCCCGCACTTCATGCGCTACGACTTCAGCGGTGCTACTCGACTAGTTGCAGGGAAAGCCGTACAGAGCACGCCACAAGGCCGTGGCGTTGCCAGAACTCGCAGCCGACGGTCAGCATTTTCGGAGCCGGTGCTGGCAGGAACGCCAGGCGCGGGACCGTGCGAGGACTCGTTGTCCCGAGCGTGACAAATGTCGCTGCCGCAACCACCAGCGCCAGCACGCACCACGGTCTGAACCCCATTCATTTTGATCGTGCGCCGACGCACTTCAAGCCGATCCACCCCCCTTTCGCGCCGCGCCATTAGTTCGCTAGGCTAATGATCATGCCGACGAATCCCGTCGTGACCCACCAGCCGGCGGGCGTCAATCAACCGACGCAACCGGCCGACGAGATGACCTCGCGGCTGCGCATGGTTGTCGCCCGGCTGTCGCGGCGGCTGCGCCAAGAGGCCAACGCGGGTGCGACCCCGTCGCAGCTCGCCGCGCTCGCGACGGTCGAACGCCACGGCCCGATCACCCTCGGCGACCTCGCCGGCCACGAGCGGGTGCGGCCGCCGACCATGACGCGCATCGTCGCGGGCCTCGAGGAGACCGGCCTCGTGCGCCGCGACATCGACACCGCCGACCGCCGCGTCGCGCGCGTGACGATCACGGCCGAAGGCTCACGCCTGCTCGCACGGTCGCGGACCCGCAAGGACGCGTTCCTCGCGACGTTGCTCGAGCACCTCGATGCCGAAGACATCGCGATCGTCGAGCGCGCGGTCCCCATCCTCGAGCGGTTGATCGAAGAATCGCGTTGACGCGGCGCGCCCCGGATCGGCGCGGCTACGCGAAGCGGATGATCGAGATCCCGCCCGCAACGAGGCAGTAGATCGCGAACGGCAACAGGTTGCGGGTCTGGAAGAACCGCACGAGGAAGTGCACCGACACGAACGCGGCGACGGCTGCGAACGCGCCGCCGACCAGCGCCTGCCCCCGGACACCGTTGCCGAGGTGGCCGGTGAGGTCGGGGATCTTGTAGATCCCGGCCGCGAGGATGATCGGCGTCGCGAGCAGGAACGAGAACCGCGCCGCGTCCTCGTGGTCGAGGCCACGCGCGAGGCCCGCGACCATCGTGATGCCCGATCGACTGATGCCCGCGAAGAGCGAGCCGATCTGGGCGACGCCGACGACGACGGCTTCCTTGAAATCGAGCGTGTCGGTGCGCCGGCCTTCTTCCGACTCGCTCCGTGAGGTCTCGTGGGTCGCGACGAGCTTCTCGACCGCGGCCTGTCGGCGAACCCAGTCGCCGAACAAGAGGATCACACCGTTGATCGTGAGGAAGATCGCAGCCGCGAGCGGCTTCGCGAACACGGTGCGGAGCTTGTGCTCGAACACGACACCGATCAGGCCCGCCGGAAGGCTTGCGACGATGAGCAACCAGGCCATGCGCTCGTCGGAGGTCTGGAGGCTGCGCGTCTTCAACGTGCGGAAGAACGCGCGGATGATGCGCGCCCAGTCGGCGCGGAAGTACACGAGCAGCGCGAGCGCGGTGGCGACGTGCAGCACGACGAGGAACGCGAGGTACGGCGACTCGGTCGACTGGTCCTTCGTGATCGTGTGCCAGCCGAGCCATGCAGGAACGAGCACCGAGTGACCGAGGCTCGAGATCGGGAAGAGCTCCGTGACTCCTTGCAGCAACCCGATCACGATCGCCTGGAAGTAGCTGATCACCAACGGCACGCTACATGAGAGCTCTGGGAACCCGATGAGAGCCGCGCGCCCGTGAGAACGTGATGAGAGCCGTGACGAGAGCCGTGATGAGCACCGCCGCGCGCGGCGCGCGAAGCCGTAATTCGCTGGCGGAGCGCGACGCGACGCGACAAGCTGCCCGGCGGTCCGACGACGTTGCGAAGGGGGTGACCATGCTGCTGATGCGTTCGATCTCGAATCCGGCCGTGGTCGCCGGTCGCACGAGTCTCGGTCCCCTCACCGTCGCGGGCTGAGCTCACTTCCAGCTCGCGACGGTCGACTCGATCCATTTCGGCGCGCGTGTCGCGCGTCACGTCAGAGAGGAACCACCATGTACACCAACCCTTACCTGCTCGCGCTCATCGGACGCGAGCGTCAAGACCGGGCCATCGAAGATGCCCGCCGGAGCCGTCTTCGTCGTCACCTCCGTGGCGGCCGGCGCGGTCCCTGAAGCCAATCACGAGCCTGCGTTTGTTCACGAGCGGTGCGTCGTTCCTCGCTTAGATTCCTGAGCGATGGACGACGCACTTCTCGTTGAGCAGGCCGCGTACTACCGGGCCCGTGCCGCGGAGTACGACGACTGGTGGTACCGCCGCCGCGAGTACGACTTCGGCTCCGACTTCGCGGAAGCGTGGTGGCGCGACGTCGACGAGCTCCGCGGCGTCTTCGATGCGTTCGCACCGCGCGGCGATGTGCTCGAGTTGGCCGCGGGCACCGGCATCTGGACGGGCGAGCTCCTCCGGTTCGCTGATCGGGTCACCGCGATCGACGCTTCGGACGAGACGCTCGCGATCAACCGGGGCAAGCACGGTTCCGACCGCGTCGACCACGTGCGCGCGGACCTCTTCGCGTTCGTGCCGCCGCGCCGGTTCGACGTCGTCTTCTTCTCCTTCTGGATCTCGCACGTGCCGGTGGAGCGCTGGCTCGCGTTCTGGTCGCTCGTCGAGCGCGCCCTCGCTCCCGGTGGCCGCGTCTTCTTCCTCGACAGCGCGCGCCCCGGGCACGCCGCCGCGAACGGGCCCGCGGGGTGGCGCGAATCGAAGTCGGCCGAAGGCGCCGACGCCCGCGCGACGAGCGATGTGACCGAGCGCCGGTTGCGTGACGGCAGCACCTACAACGTCGTCAAGCGCTACTGGGAGCCGACGCAGCTCGCGGCCGACCTCGGCGCGGCCGGGTGGGACGCGCGGGTTGGCGAGACGACGTGGGCGTTCGTCTACGGCGAGGCATCGCGAGCGTCCGAGTCGCGCTGACCCGCGCCCGCCGGCGCGAGCGCGAGATCGACGAACGCACGTGCCGCCGGCGAGAGCACACCCGCGCGATGCGCCAACCCGATGTGGCGGACGAGCGCCGGTCGCAGCCGGCGCACGGTCGCGCCGCGGTGCTCGGCGGCGTCAACGAGCCGGCGCGGCAGGATCGCGGCGCCCGCACCGTTCAGCACGAGCGGCAGGATCGCCTCCCGCTGGTCGATCTCGACGCGCACCTCGGGCTTCACCGCGAGCGCGCCGAACGCCTGGTCGATGATCGTGCGCGTCGACGTGCCGACCGGCGTCGCGACGAGCGCGACTCCGGCGAGGCGCTCGATGGGCAGCGGCCCACGCGCACGTCCGAGGGGATCACCGGGTGGGAGCACCACCACGAGCTCCTGCACCTCCAGCGGATGGCTCACCAGGGGCGGGAGCACGGGCAGCTCGGCGAGCGCGACCTCGCAGTCGCCCCGGCGCACGAGGTCGGTGGTGGTTGCCGCATCTTCCGGTTGCGCGACGTGCACGGTGACGCCCGGATGCTTACGCCGGTACCGCCCGATGAGTGCCGCGAGCGGATCGACCGCGAGCGTCGGCAGCGCGACGAGGTCGAGCGTGCCGGTGATGACGCCTCGCACCGCGTCGACGGCGGCGTGGAGGGTCGCGACGTCGCGCATGACCGCGCGGGCGACTTCGACGAACGCGGTGCCCGCGGCGGTGAGGCGAACCTGGCGCCCGGCCCGCTGGAAGAGCTCGACGCCGAGCTCGCGTTCGAGCGCCCGCACGGATTGCGACAGTGAGGGCTGCGCCACGTGCGCGGCGCGGGCCCCGCGCGTGAAGCCCCCCTCGTCGACGACGGCCAGGACGTAGCCGACCTGTCGGAGATCCATAGCCATAGCCTATCGATATCATTCAATGTGCGTCTTGGACTTCTGGATCATCCGGGTCGACAATTCGTTCGTGCCTCCGATACCGATCCTCCTCATTGGTGGGGCCGTCGTCGGCCTCCTCTACGGCCTGTTCGGCGTCGGATCGGCCTTCGCGACCCCGCTGCTGGCGTTGATGGGCGTTCCCGGGATCATCGCGGTGACCGCGCCACTGCCCGGGATCATGCCCGGTTCGTTTGCCGGAGCCTGGGGCTACGCGCGGCGTGACCGGGTCGACTGGAAGACCGCGCGGCGGGCCGCCCTCGGGGGCGTACCGGGAACCGTGATCGGCGCCGAGCTCACCCACTTCGTCGGCGGCCCGATCATGCTCGTGTTCTCGGCGGTCGCGCTGCTCCTCGTCGGGCTGCGGGTCATCGTTCCGGGTGAGGCCTCACCGGTGCGCGCAAGCGCGCGCCGCGAGCGTCGCGCGCTTGTCGTGGGAACCGCGTTCGTCATTGGCACGCTGGCCGGGCTGCTCGCGAACGGCGGTGGCTTCCTGCTCGTGCCGCTGTTCCTCGTGTGGTTCGGGCTCGACATGAACCGCGCCGCGGGCACGAGCCTCGTCGTCGCCACCGCGCTCTCGGTGCCGGCGCTGATCGTCCACGGTTTGGCCGGCGACGTGAACTGGGCCATCGCGCTGATCTTCGGGCTCGGCCTCGTCCCCGGCGCGCTGATCGGTGCCCGGGCGGCGACCCACCTGCCCGTCGCACGTCTGCGCAGTGCCTTCGGCATCTCCCTGATCGTCGTCGCGGCCTGGTTCTTCCTCCACCGCGTGATGCCACTCATCTGATCGATTTCCCCGGTCGCATCCGCGTGCGCTTCGCCTGCGTGTGCGTCACTGGTTGCGGTCGCTGCGGCTGCTCAGTAGCCGGCGCGGGGGCGGAAGAGGTCGAAGCGCAGGCCCTGGTCGTCGCGGCACTGGGCGTTGCCACCGGAGTCGTGGATCGCGGTCGACATCACCTCGCCGCCGGCCTCGCGAATGCGGTCGACCGCCGCCTCGATGTCGTCGACGCGGAAGTAGAGGCGGAACTCCGGGTCGCCCGGCCGGCCGTGGATGCCCGACGGCGGCGTGATCGAGTCGACGTGGAAGGAGCCCGGTGCACCGCTCGGCAGCGCGTGCCAGCCGAAGACCTTCTCGTAGAAGGTGCGGGCCCGCTCGCCGTCGGGAACCTCGAGGGTCATGTAGCCGATGTCGCCGTAGCGCCGGCCGGGAATGTCCTCGATCGGAACGTCGTCGGCCTCGGTCGCGGTGGCGATGAACCAACGGTGCCCGAACGGATCCCGCAGGGTTCCGCGGCGGGCGCCGTAGGCAACGGACAGCGCGCGTAGTTGCGTGGCGCCGCGCTCGATGGCGAGGGCAAACGTCGCGTCGCAGTCGGGCACATGGAGCATCAGGCTCACCGTGCTGCCGCCGAGCGTCTCGGGGCTGAGGTGGTTCTCCTCGGGGAACTCGCCGGCCAGCATGAACACGCTGTCGCCGGCGCGCAGCTCGGCGTGTCCGACGCGTCCGTCGTCCATGATGATCGGCTCGCCGAGGACTTGCGCGTCGAACACGTCCTGGTACCAGGCAATCGCGGCCGCCGCATCGAGACACGAGAGGTACGGCGTCAGGGAGTGCAGGCGCGCGGGTGTGTATTCGCGGACTTCGAGCACGGGAGCTCCTTTGGCGGGGCGCTGGTTGTCGGGTGGTGTGAAGCCGAGCGCCGTCACGACGCGCCGGCGGAGGTCGGCGGCGAAGGTCGGACGCGGTGCGAGCGGCACCGGCGGTTCCGCGAGCGACTCGAAGGGGTCAGTCGTCATCGCAGGATCCTTCGTGATAACGGGCGCGAAACGCGCGTCGGGCGCGCACGAGCAGCGCCTCGGTGGCGTGCACCGTACGGCCGAGATGATCGGCGACCTCGGGCACCGACAGGCCGTCGAGGTAGCGTAGGGTCAACGCCGCACGGTGGTGCGCGCCGAGCTCGGTGAGCACCGCGTGCACGCGTGCTCGCATGAACCGTTCCTCGTTCTCGTCGTCGGTGTCGGTCGCGGCCGTGTCGGGAGACTCGATCAGCTGAAACCGCCGGCGCTCGTCGCGCTCTTCGCGACGCCAGTGGTCGACGAGTTTGTTGCGGGCGACGGTGATCAGCCACGCGACCGTGAGGTCGGGCACCGCGTCGCGCTTGACCGCGTCGGCCGCAGCCAGGAACGTCTCCGACGTGAGGTCTTCGGCGACGGAGGCGCTCGGCGTGCGGGTGCTGAGGTAGCCGTACACCTGTGGCAGCGCCCGCTCGTACATCGCCAGCAGCAACGCGGCGGTCGCGGGTGCGGCTTCGGGGCTGCTCACGCCCTCATCATCGTTCGGGGAGCGCGGTTCCGACGGGTGTGCGCCAGATTTCTCTCCGGCCCGCGCCCGTAGGATCGTCCGATGAGCGATCGCGAGGGCGAAACGCAGGCGAATGTGCCGTCGATGTGGGGCGCGCTGCCCGACGGCGCACTCGACCGGATCATGGTGGTGTCACCTCATTTCGACGACGCCGCGCTCGGTACCGCGCATCTGTTGTGCAGCTACCCGGGATCGACGGTCGTGACCGTCTGTGCGGGACGTCCGCCTGCGTACCCCGATCCTCCGAGCGAGTGGGACGCGCTCGGAGGCTTCCGCGCGGGTGACGACGTCGTCGCGATGCGCAGGGACGAGGATCTCGCGGCGATGTCGGTGCTCGGGGCCGACACGGTGTGGCTCGACTTCGTCGACCATCAGTACCTCGAGAAGCGGCAGCGCGCGCGTCCCGACGAGATCGCCGACGCGCTCGCATCGGTGATCGACGAGCGGCGCCCGACCGCAGTATTCGCGCCGATGGGCCTGGCCAATCCCGATCACGAGTTGACCCAGGATGCGGCCGCGCTGCTCGCGCCGGTCCGGACCGACGTGTGCTGGTTCGCGTACGAGGATCACGGCTACAAGCACATCCCCGGGATGCTCGCGTGGCGCGTCGGCAAGCTCTTCCATGCGGGACTGTGGCCGACGCCCGCGATCGTGCCGGTGGAGGACGATCACGCCCGCAAGCGCGAGGCGATCTACCGGTACGTATCGCAGATCGCGCCGCTCGAGCGCGACCACGGACTCGGCGCGCGCCTCGACGGCCGCGTCCCCGAGCAGCACTGGCGTCTCGCGCCGCCGCCGGCGGGCTGGGAACGTCTCACCGAACGCTGAGACGCGGCGACCCGCCCGGTCGACCGGGAACGACGGTTTCATCGGCAGGCAGCGCGCGATTTCTCAAGTCATCGGGGCGAAATTCCGACGAATCCGGGATGGATGAGGACGGCGGGTGACCGCACTCGTCCTCGAGCGGGCCGGCGACGCGACGGTGTACGAGTCGATTGCGCAACCCGTTCGAAGGCGATCGCGGCGGGTGATCGATGGGGCATGGGTGTGTGCGTGGCCGGCGCTGCTCGTCGCGTCCGTCTACGCGTGGGTCGGCGGGACGGGCCTGTCGAGCCCTGACGACGGATTCATCCTGGCGCAGAGCCGTCGCATCCTCGCCGGTCAGATCCCGCACCGTGACTTCATCTCGCCGCGGCCCGCGGGCTCGGCCCTGCTCCACACCATCGACTTCCTGATCCCGCTCCCGTTGCTGCAGGCATCGCGTCTGGTGTCGGCGATCGAGGTCGTGGCCTACACGCTCGCGTTCGCGCGGCTCACGTACCGCAAGCCGCTCCGCTCGTGGTCGACGGTGCAGATCGCGGGGGCGGCGGCCGCGGTGTTCGTCAACCTGCACAGCTTCCCGTTGATGGCGTGGCACACGATCGACGGGTTGTTCTTCGTCGCGGTCGGACTCGTGGCGCTCCGCGACGGCCTGGAGCGCGACCGCCGCCGGCGGGTGTGGGCGGGCCTCGTGCTGCTGGGTTGCGCGGTCGTCGTGAAGCAGAGCTTCGCCGCGGCTCCGATCATCGGGATCGCGATGGTGTGGGCGCACCAACGCGACTCGACCGACCGGTCGATGACCGTGCTGCGTTCGTTCGGTGTGGCCGCGATCCCGGGCGCGGCCTATTGCGTCATGGTGACGCTCGCCGGAGGACTGGGGGCGATGGTCTCGCAGATGATCAACGCGCAACCGACATTCGGTTCGTCGCTGATCACGATCCTCTGGCGCGGTCGCGCTGCGGCTCCGGTTCTGGTCGGGTGCGCGGCGCTCATGTGTTGGGTCGACGCGCGCGGCGGCCGCGAGGGCCCGGCGCGCACGGTGGCGCGTTGGTCGGCGCGTGTGGGGCTGTCGGCACTCGTGCTCGGTGTCCTCCTCGTCACCGGCAACAACCCGAGGGGAAGAACGCTCCTGCTCGTCCTCGTGGTGGTCGTCGTCTGGGAGCGGACGACGCAGAACCGGGCCGATCCGTTCGGCCTGGTGATGATCGGCGTCGCGTGGATGAGCGCGCTGTCGTGGGGCTATCCCACGCCGCGGCTCGTGGCCGGGTCGATCGCGCTCGTGATCGTTCACCGGCTGTGGCGCGACGCGCCGAAGCTGTCGGAGCGGTGGCTGATGATCGGCGGGCGGCTGGTCGTGGCGCTCTCGGTTGTGGCGTCGGCGGCGGTCGTCACGACAACGGTTCACGAGCGCGTCGCGTTGCACGCGGTTGGCTCGAGTCGCGATGCGACGCTCGGGCGGGTGGCGCCCGATCTGCGCGGTCTGCGCACTGATGCGAACACGGCCGCGCTGATCCACGACGTAGCCACCTGCCGCGCGCGCTATCCGGAGCACTGGACGGCGGTGCTCCCGGGGCCGGCGATCGTCTATCCGGTGATGAAGCTGGCGAACCCGTTCTCGGTCGACTGGGTGTACCCGCTCGAGCTGCACGGTTCGGCGGATCGCCTCGTTGCGGAAGCGCGCGCGCTCGACCGCGGCGGCCACTATCTCGTGCTCGTCGTTCCCGATGCCGGCGTGGCCCGACCGATCGTCGATCGCATGCTGGCCGAGCTCAACGGCACGCGCGAGCACTGCGGCCGGTTCGTCGCGATTCACGCCCGCTGACGGCCGGCGTTCGGGCGCTGGGCGATCGGACCATGAGCGTTCGGACCCTGAGCGTTCGGACCATGAGCGTTCGGACCCTGAGCGTTCGGACCATGAGCGTTCGGACCCTGAGCGTTCGGACCCTGAGCGTTCGGAACTGATTGCGCGCGGGCGGTGATTGTGCCGAGACTGCGCCCATGCCCAACGCGATCGAAGTGGTGGTCCTCGGAACCGGCAGCCCGATTCCCGATGCGTCGCGGGCCGGACCGTCGACGTTCGTGCAGGCGGGTCCACACCGCTTCCTCATCGACTGCGGGCGCGGCGTGCTCATGCGTTGCGCGGCCGCTGGAGCCGGTGCGAACCAGTTGTCGGCCGTGTTGCTCACGCACCTGCACAGTGATCACATCACCGATCTCAACGACGTCATCACGACGCGCTGGGTCACGACGTTCGCGCCGACTCCGCTCTCGGTGATCGGGCCGCCGAACACCGGCGAGGTGGTCGACGGCATTCGTGCGTCGCTCCGACTCGACGTGCAGTACCGCCTCGCGCACCACGACGACCTCAACTGGGAACCGCCGGTCGAGGTGACCGAGCTCACCGAAGGCAGCGCGTTCGAAGCCGACGGGGTCCGTGTCGTCGCGGCGCCGACCGACCACCGGCCCGTACAACCGACGGTGGGCTACCGCATCGAGCACGAAGGGCACTCGGTCGTCTGCGCGGGCGACACGGTGCCGTGTGCCGGTCTCGATCAACTCTGCGCGGGTGCCGACGTTCTCGTCGCCACGGTCATTCGTGACGACCTCTTGCGTGCGATCGGGCTCCCGCGCCTGCTCGACGTGTGCGACTACCACTCGACGGTCGCGCAGGCCGCCGACACTGCGAAGCGCGCGGGTGTCGCGACACTGGTCCTGACGCACTGCGTCCCCGCGGTGACGCCGGGCACGGAGCACGAGTGGCGCGCGCTGGCCGCGGCTGAGTTCGACGGCACGATCCTCATCGCGAACGACCTCGACCGCGTCCCGGTCGGGTAGACGAAGCGTCACATCTACGTCAGCACGATCGCGAATCGCAACGTCGTGGTCGGCGCGCCCGGGGAGAAGTTTCCGGTCGTGATCTTCAGTCACGGAGACGCCGGTTTCCGCAAGGAGTCGACCTTTCTCACGACGCGACTCGCGTCGTGGGGGATGATCGTTGCCGCCCCCGAGCATCCGTCGCACGATCTGGCGCACGCGATCTCACCGACTGCCGGCCCCGTGCCGACCGACGTCGATGACGTGCGGGCGACGATCGATCTCCTGCAACACGCGAACGCGCCCGGTGCCCCGTTGGCTGACCGCGTCGACCTGTCGAAGATCGCGATCGTGGGCTACGACGAGGGTGCGGGCGCCGCGGTGACGGTCGCGGCCGATCCCCGCGTCGACGGGTACGTCGTGCTCGCGGCGCACGACGGTTCGTCGGCGACCCTGCCGAACAAGCCGTCATTGTCCGTCGCGGGAGCCAAGGATCGTGTCGCGCCGGCGGGCGACACGGCCGCGCTCGCTCTCCACGCGCCGGCGCCGAGCTACGTGTGGGTGATCGGCGGCGCGGGCCACAACGCGTTCACCGATCTCTGCATCGTCGCGAAGCAACAAGGTGGGCTGGTGGCGTTCGCCGAGAAGGCCGGGATCGGCTCGTTGTCCTCACCCTCGTTGCGCACGGTCGTGACCGACGGTTGCGCGCCGCCCGACATCGACGTCACGCAGGCGTGGACGGTGATCGATCAGGTCGTGACCGCGTTTCTCCGCAATGTCATCGGGCCCGACTCCACGGCCGTCGATGGCGGGCCGCCGGTGCCCGCACGGTCGACGGCGTGTCGGTGAAGGTCTCGGCGCGCACCCGCTGATCGGACGGCTCGGCTACGACGCGCCTCCGAGGGCGCGCCGAACGGCGGCCAGCCGGTCGGGCGCGATCGACCACCACATCCATCGGCCGCGTTTCTCGCCCGTGATCAGCCCGGCTTCCGCGAGCACGCGCGTGTGGTGGCTGATCGTGGGCTGACTCTTCCCGAGGGGTTCCTCGAGCGCGCACGAGCACACCTCGCCCTCCGCGGCCACCAGCGAGAAGAGGCGCAGCCGCACCGGGTCGGCGAGCGCGGCGAGCACGTCGGCGAGCTCGGTCGCCTCCACTTCGCCGAGGGGCGATGCGACGAGGGACGAGCAGCACAGGCCGTCGGTCGCGGCGATGGTCGAGACGGGCTTCGGCGGGGTCACACCGATCTCCTATTGACATTCATCGATGTATGGTCCAGTCTCATCGAATCGATAAGCGTCAATCTAACACCGGAGGTGGACCCCGTGTCCCGAGTGCAGCTGGCCCTCAACGTCGCCGATCTCGACCAGGCGGTCGCGTTCTACACGAAGCTCTTCGGTGTCGAACCGGCAAAGGTGCGGTCCGGCTACGCCAACTTCGCGATCGCCGAGCCGCCCCTCAAGCTGGTGCTCATCGAGGGCGCCGGTGTGCCCGGAACCCTCAACCACCTCGGTGTCGAGGTGGAGACGTCCGAAGCGGTTGCCGACGCGCAGCGCCGCCTCGCGTCCGAGGGCCTCGCGACAGCCGTCGAAGACGAAGTCGCGTGTTGCTACGCGGTCCAGGACAAGGTCTGGGTCGACGACCCGAGCGGCGCACCTTGGGAGATCTACACCGTGCTGTCCGACGTCGAGATGGTTCCCGGTGAGTTGCGCACCGTCGACCCCGCGAGCGGGGCTGCCTGCTGTGACACGCGGCCGGATCTCGCGGGTTGGGCGCCTGCGGTGTCTGCCGCTCGAGGCGCGTGCTGCTCGATATGAGCCCGCTCGCGCGCAAGTCGCTGGCTGAGCTCATCGGAACCGCGCTGCTCGTTGCCGCCGTCATTGGCTCGGGCATCGCGGCGCAGCGCCTGTCCCCGAGCGACGTGGGGCTCCAGCTCTTCGAGAACACCACGGCAACCGCGGCCGCGCTCGTCGCGATCATCCTCGCGCTCGGCACGGTTTCGGGAGCGCACTTGAATCCGGTCGTCACGCTCGTGGATCGCGTCCTGGGCGGGCTCGACAATCGTGAGGTCGCTGTATACGTGGGCTCGCAGATTGCGGGCGGTGCGATCGGTGCGATCGTCGCCAACGTGATGTTCGGCGACGCGGCCGTGACGTGGTCGACCCATCACCGCGCCACGGGTGCGCATCTGCTGGGCGAGGTCGTCGCGACCTTCGGACTGGTGATCGTCGTGTTTGGGGTCGTGCGGTCGGGACGAACCTCGGCCGCTCCGTTCGCGGTGGCGGCGTACATCGCATCCGCGTACTGGTTCACGAGCTCCACGAGCTTCGCCAACCCCGCGGTCACGCTCGCGCGCACACTCTCGAACACCTTCGCCGGAATCGCGCCGAGCTCCGCGCCCGACTTCATCGGAGCGCAGCTGATCGGTGGCGCGCTCGGATGTGCGTGCGTGATCGCGCTCTATCCGGGCCTCTCCGATGTCGCCGAAGCGGTCGTGTTGCCACACCGCGCCTCCGATCGTCACGATGGGTTGCGGTGACGCGTGCCCGCTGTACCCGGGCAAGCGGTACCTCGACTGGCAGGTCGACGACCCGGCCGGACAACCGATCGATGTCGTGCGCGCGATCCGTGACGATATCGACGGCCGCGTTCGGGCGCGGCTGAACCGTGCGGCACCGACGTCCTTCACGCTCGGGGCTCGGTCGTTGCGCGTCTTCGGGCGCGGGTGAACCGTGCGACGACGGCGCGTCAGAGGGTCGCGGGCAGGAGCTTCGCGACGTTCTCGAACACGATCCAGGTGATCGCGCACACGATGGGCACGCACACGAGGTAGGCGGATCACCATCTCGCCGTGCCCGGCGACCTCGTTGTACCCGCCCGACCCGAATCTCATCGCGCAGCAACTCTCCGACCGTG
>JBBSEC010000118.1:0-13610 GCA_038240075.1 Acidimicrobiia bacterium | reverse complement strand
GCGCGGCGTGAGGCGCGCGCGGCGTCGCCGTGTGGCGCACGACCGCGGCCGCGGGATCGCCGGCGATCGTGAACGAGGTCGCGTGCGGCACGGGCGCCGGCGCCGGCGCCGCGGCCGATGGCGCCGCCTGCGCGGGCACACTTGCGAACGCGACGACGAGCGCCGCCGCGAACACCGCCGTCAACGGCCGCGCCATCCGTTCGAGAATTCGGTTCGTTGGGCGTGCGTCCATGCTCAAACGTCCTTCACGTGCGGATGCGACCAGTCAGCCTACGGACCCGGTCCGCCGGGTCGCGCCATGCCTGTATCGGCCTAGACATCGACGCCCGGGAACGGCGGCTGCAGGGGGACGTGTCGATTTCGCCGCTTCAGAGGCGCATACGGCGCAAGTCGGCGGGGAGCCGGGTCGGCGCATGGGCGACGTGGATCTTCACGTCGACCGCCACCACGCCATCCGGACCGACGATCACCGGGTTCAAGTCCATCTCCGCGATCTCGGAGATCTCGTCGGCGAGGTAGCCGACGCGGAGCAGCATCGCTTCGAGCGCGTCGACGTCGACTGCAGGAGTGCCGCGGTAGCCGAAGAGCAGCGGCGAGCCGCGGAGCGAGCGGACGAGGTCGGCGGCATCCTGGTCGGTGATCGGCACGATGCGCAGCGCCCGATCGGCCAGCAGCTCGGCCGTCACCCCGCCCAGCCCGAACAGCACGAGCGGGCCGAACGACAGATCGTGGGTGACGCCGACGATCGTCTCGACGCCGGGCGGCACCATCTTCTGCACGATCGCGCCGCCCATCGCGTCTCCGAGCGACTCCGCCATCGTCGTGAACGCGGCCTTCACCGCGGCCGCGTCGGCCAGACCGAGCGCCACCCCACCGCGGTCGCTCTTGTGGACCATCTCGGGCGCAGCCGCCTTGAGTGCGACGGGGAACCCGAGCGCGGCGGCCGCGTCGGCCGCCGCCTCCGGGCTCCTCGCGACCGAGAAGCCCACGACGGGGATCCCGAAGCACGACAGGAGCGCGCCGGCGTCCTCTTGATCGAGCCATGCGCCAAGCGGTTGGTCAGGAGCGGGCTCGCCGGCTTCCGCCACACCGGTCACCGCAGCGAGCGCCTTGGCCACGATCGCGCGGGCGCCGTCGAGATCGACGTCGGTGAACTCGGGAACGTGACCCGCCGGCCGGCGCCGCCAGTCGGCGAGGTCGGCAACGCGCCCGAGCGCGTGCGCGGCGGCCTCGGGGAACGCGAACGACGGAATCGTGCGGTGCATCTCGTCGCCGCGCAGCTCGGCGGGGACTCCCGCCTGGCCGAGGAAACAGGCCACGACCGGTTTCTCGCCCGCGCTCTCGGCCGCGCCCGCCATCGCGCGGGCCACGTCTTCGGCGCGGGTCACGAGGGGCGGAACGAAGATCGCGAGGAGCGCGTCAATCGAGTCGTCGAGCAAGACCGTGCGCATCGCCGCACCGAACTGCTCGGCCGTGGCGCCCGCGACCAGGTCGATCGGGTTCCGCACGGTCGCGTCGCGTGCGACGAGGGAACGCAGCGCGTCCTGGGTCGACGCACCCAGCTCCGGCACCTCGAGCCGGGCGCCTGCGCACGCATCGGCCGCGAGGACGCCCAGGCCCCCGGCGTTGCTCACGATCGCGACCCGCCGGCCGCCGGGTACCGGTTGATGGGCCAGCAACATGGCCGTCGCGAGGAGCTCGTCGAGCGTGTCGACGCGGATGACACCCGCCTGCCGGAAGAGTGCGTCGACCGCGACATCGGGAGACGCCAGCGCGGCCGTGTGCGACGAAGCCGCGCGGCTCCCCGCGGCCGAGCGGCCGCTCTTCACCGCGACGATCGGCTTCGTGCGCGCGATGCGGCGCGCGAGACGCGCGAACTTGCGCGGGTTCCCGAACGACTCGAGGTACATCAGGATCACGTCGGTGTGCGGGTCGTCGGCCCAGTACTGCAGCAGGTCGTTCCCGCTCACGTCGGCCTTGTTGCCGACGGAGACGAAGTCGGAGATGCCCACTCCGAGGTTTCCCGCCTGGCTCATCAGCTCGATGCCGAGGCCGCCCGACTGCGACATGAACGCGACGTTGCCCGCGACCGGCGCGTCGGGCGCGAACGTCGCGTTCATCCGCACCCCCGCGGCCGTGCTCACGATTCCGAGGCAGTTCGGACCGATCACGCGCATCCCGTTGCGACGCGCCACTGCGACCAGCTCGCGCTCGACCGCCTTTCCTTCCGATCCCGCCTCCGCGAAGCCGGCCGAGATGATCACCATGCCGCGCACTTGTTTCGCCGCGCAGTCGAGCACCACGCCCGGAACCACCGCGGCCGGCACCACCACGACTGCGAGATCCACCGTGTCGGGAACGTCGAGCAACGTGGGATACGCGCGGACGCCCGCGACCGATGTGGTCGTCGGATTGACGGGGTACACCGGGCCCTCGAAGCCGAACGAGAGCAGGTTGCGGAAGATCTCGTAGCCGATCGTCCCGGGATGGCGGCTCGCGCCGATCACTGCGATCGAGCGCGGCGCGAGCAGCCGCGCGATCGACGCCATCTCCGCATGGCGCTCCCGGCCTTCGACCGCGTCGATCGACGCGGCGGTCGCGTCGATGTTGAACGTCACCCGGATGGTGCCGTGGTCGAAGTGGCGCTCGCTGATCCACCCGGCCGCCGCGAAGACCCCGAGCATCTTGGTGTTGCCGGCCAAGGTGTCGGCTGCGAACTCGTGGATGCCGTTCTCGCGCGCGACCACAGCGAGGTGCTCGAGCAGCAGCGTCGCGATGCCGCGACCCTGTTGATCGTCGGCGACGGCGAAGGCAACGTCGGCGGTGCCCGGAGCCGTGCGGTCGTAGCGCGCGATCGCGAGGATCTCGTCACCGAGCTCCGCGACCATCACCATCCGGTCGTAGTAGTCGACGGCTGTCACCTGCTCGAGCTGCACCGCGGTCGGCCGCGGCACCGGCGAGAAGAAACGGAGGTACACCGACTCGTCGCTGAGCCGCTCGTAGAGCGCGAGCACCGCGGGCTCGTCGCTCGCGCGCACAGGACGCACCCGCAGCGTCCCGCCGTCGGTCAGGACCACATCGCTTTCCCACCGCTTCGGATACTCGGGCACGGAGCCACGCTACGGCGACGCGGTCGCCTCCGCCGTACCACGCAGCTCTCGTACCTGGCGGGCGATCTCGATGTCTTCCCGCGCGGTCACCACGAACGTGCGGACGGCAGCAGTCGGACAACCGATCTCACCCTCACCCGTCAAGGCCCGGTTGCGATCGTCGTCGAGGCCGACCCCGGCGAAGGCCAGTGCCGCGCAGGCGCCGGCGCGTACCTCGGGAGCGTGCTCCCCCACGCCGCCCGTGAAGACGAGCGCGTCGACACCCCCGAGCACCGCGACCATGGCGCCGAGCTCGCGGCGGAGGCGGTGCCCGTAGACATCGAATGCCAACGCGGCCGCGTCATCACCGGCGGCGCGCGCCGCGAGCACCGCGCGGAGGTCGCCCTGCGAGATCCCCGAGAGCCCGGCGAGGCCCGAGTCGGTCTCGAGCGCCCGCGCGACCTCGTCGACGGCCAGGCCGCCGTACTGCAGCAACCAGAGCACGAGCCCTGGGTCGATCGTCCCCGAACGCGTGGCCATCACCAGACCTTCGAGCGGAGTCCAACCCATCGTCGTGTCGACGGAATGCCCGCCGCGCGTCGCGCAGAGCGACGCTCCGGATCCGAGATGACAGGTCACGACTCTCAGCTCGCGGTCGTCGGTCCGCCCGAGCAGCTGCGCCGCGCGCCTCGACGCGTACGCGTGCGAGAGGCCATGGAACCCGAAACGCCGCAGGCCCCACTGCTCGCGCCACGCCTTCGGAAGCGCGTAGGTGGCCGCCGCCGCCGGCATCGAGGCATGAAACGCGGTGTCGAAGCACGCAACCTGCGGCAGGCCGGGACGGAGCCGCGCCATGATGCGGATGCCGGCAACCGCGCGCGGCTGGTGCAGCGGCGCGAGCGACGAGAGCGCGAGCAACGCCGCTTCGACTCCGGCGTCGATGCGCACCGCGTCGCGAAACTGGTTGCCACCGTGAACGACCCGGTGCCCGACCGCGTCGCACGCGGGCATCCCGTCGAGCACCGTCGCGAGGTCGTGCTCCTCGTCGGCGGAGCTCCACTGCTCGATGTCGTGCTCGGCCTCGATCTCGTCGCCCGCGCCGAGCACACGCAGCTTCAGGCTGCTCGACCCGGCGTTGACGACGAGCACGCGTCCCGAGCTCACCGGGCGGGCCACTTCCAGTCCCGTACTTCGGGCATGTCTTCGCCGAACTCGTGGGTGTACTCGACGTGCCGGGTGCGCGCGTCGACCATGTGCTGGCGCACCATCGAGGCCTTCGTGCCAAGGCCCGGCACGCGGTCGATCACGTCCATCACGAGATGGAAGCGGTCCATGTCGTTGAGCACGACCATGTCGAACGGCGTGGTCACCGTGCCTTCCTCCTTGTAGCCCCGCACGTGGAGCTGGTCGTGCCCGTGGCGTCGATAGGTCAGGCGGTGTATCAGCCACGGATACCCGTGATAGGCGAAGATCACCGGCTTGTCGGCGGTGAACAGCGCGTCGTAATCGCGATCCGACAGCCCGTGCGGATGATCGGTGTCCGGCTCGAGTCGCATGAGATCGACCACGTTCACGACGCGAATCTTGAGGTCGGGCAGGTGCGTGCGCAGGAGCGACACCGCGGCCAGGATCTCGAGCGTGGGAACGTCGCCCGCGCACGCCATCACCACGTCGGGCTCACCACCGCCGTCGTTGCTCGCCCAGTCGAAGATGCCGATGCCGCGCGTGCAGTGCAGGTCGGCTTCCTCCATCGTCAGCCACGACGGTTGCGGCTGCTTGCCCGCCACGATCACGTTCACGTAGTTGCGGCTGCGGAGGCAATGGTCGACCGTGCTGAGCAACGTGTTCGTGTCGGGCGGCAGGTACACGCGAACGACCTCGGCCTTCTTGTTGACCACGAGGTCGATGAAACCGGGATCCTGATGCGTGAAGCCGTTGTTGTCCTGGCGCCACACGTGCGACGTCAAGAGGTAGTTGAGCGACGCGATCGGTTGGCGCCACGGCAGCCGGCGCGACACCTTCAACCACTTCGCGTGCTGGTTGAACATCGAGTCAACGATGTGGGCGAACGCCTCGTAGCATGAGAACAGGCCGTGACGGCCGGTGAGCAGGTAGCCCTCCAGCCATCCCTGACACGTCGTTTCCGAGAGGATCTCCATGACCCGGCCGTCGCGCGCGAGGGCGACGTCGACCGGCAGCGTCGCGGCCTCCCACGTCTTCGACGTCGCCTCGTAGACGGCATCGAGCCGGTTCGACGCGGTCTCGTCCGGTCCGAAGAGCCGGAAGGAACGGGCTGCGACGTTCAGCCGGAACACGTCACGCAGGTACTGGCCGAGCACGCGCGTGGGCTCCGAATCCAACGCGCCGGGGCTCGGCACGTCGACGGCGTAGTCGCGGAACTCGGGCAGCTCGAGGTCGCGCAGCAGCCGCCCGCCGTTGGCGTTCGGGTTCGCGCCCATGCGTCGCGCCGCTCGCGGCAGCCAGTCGATCACTTCGGTCCGGGGACGACCCTCGTCGTCGAAGAGCTCCTCCGGGCGGTACGAGCGCATCCACGATTCCAACGCCGCGAGCCGCTCGGGCTTCTCGCGCACGTTCATGAGCGGCACCTGGTGCGCGCGCCACGTGCCCTCGACCGGCAGGCCGTCGACCGTCTTCGGTCCGGTCCAGCCCTTCGGGGTGCGCAGCACGATCATCGGCCAGCGCGTCACCGACGGGTCGTGCTCGACACGCGCACGGTGGTGAATCGCGTCGATCTCGGCGAGCACATGGTCGAGCGTCGCTGCCAGCTGCTGGTGCACGTGCACCGGGTCGTCGCCTGCGACGAGGTACGGCTCCCAGCCGCACCCCGAGAGCAGGTCGGTGAGCTCGGCTTCCGGGATGCGCGCGAGCACCGTCGGGTTCGCGATCTTGTAGCCGTTCAGGTGCAGGATCGGCAGCACCGCGCCGTCGCCCGCGGGATCGAGGAACTTGTTCGAGTGCCAGCTCGTCGCGAGCGGTCCGGTCTCGGCCTCGCCGTCGCCGACGACGCACGCGACGACGAGATCGGGGTTGTCGAACGCGGCGCCGAACGCGTGGCTCAGTGAGTAGCCGAGCTCTCCACCCTCGTGGATCGAGCCCGGGGTCTCCGGCGCGACGTGACTCGGGACCCCACCGGGGAACGAGAACTGCTTGAACAGGCGCGCCATGCCGCCGGCGTCGCGCGTCACCGACGGGTACGTCTCGGTGTAGCTGCCTTCGAGCCAGGTGTTGGCGAGGATCGCGGGGCCGCCGTGACCGGGACCGGTCACGTAGATGACATCGCGGTCGTCGCGCGCGATCACGCGGTCGAGGTGCGCATAGATCATGTTGAGCCCGGGGCTCGTCCCCCAGTGACCGAGCAGCCGCGGCTTCACGTCGGCCGGCACGAGCGGGCGGCCCAACAACGAGTTCTCGAGGAGGTAGATCTGGCCCACGGTCAGGTAGTTGGCAGCGCGCCAGTACGCGTCGATGCGCGCAAGCTCCTGATCGGTCAGGGGGGTCTCGGTGAGCGATCTCACGGTGTTCTCCGATCGAGGCGGGGGCGGCTGAATCGTTCGGCGCGTCGGTGGATCCGGCGGATGCGACCGGTGCGGTGCTCGGCGACGGGCGCCCCGACGATGTGACGACGGTAGAACACGCTCTTCACGCTCTCGACCAGCACGACGTACGCGACGACGAGCACGGCAAGGATCGGGTAGTAGCGCAGGGGCAGGTGCGTGAACCCGAGGGAGTGTCCGAACGGCAGGTACGGCAGTGCGACGCCGATCACCGGGACCGCGAGCGACGCGAGGAGCAACGACGCGCTGGGCCGGCTGCGCCAGAACGGATGGCGCCGCGTCCGGATGACGAAGATCACCAGGGTCTGGGTCGCGAGCGACTCGACGAACCAGCCGGTCCTGAACTCGGGCGCGTGGGCGTGCAGCACCCAGAGCATCACCGCGAACGTCGCGAAGTCGAAGATCGAGCTGAGCGGTCCGAAGAACATCATGAAGCTGCGGATGAAGCCGATGTCCCACGCCGATGGTCGCGCCAACATCTCCTCGTCGACGTTGTCGGTGGGGATCGTCATCTGGCTGCCGTCGTAGAGGAGATTGTTCAGGAGAATCTGCGTCGGCAGCATCGGCAGGAACGACAAGAACGCCGACGCCGCCGCGGCGCTGAACATGTTGCCGAAGTTCGACGACGTTGCCATCAGCACGTACTTGATCGTGTTGGCGAAGATGCGCCGGCCCTCGACCACCCCGTCGGCGAGGACGCCGAGATCCTTGTCGAGCAGGATGATGTCGGCCGCGTCCTTGGCCACGTCGGTGCCGGTGTCGACCGAGATACCGACGTCGGCGTGGTGCAACGCGACGGCATCGTTCACACCGTCGCCCATGAACGCGACGTCGGCGCCGTGCAGGCGTTGCACCTGGACGATGCGGGCCTTGGTCTCGGGCCCGACGCGCGCAAAGATCGTCGTCTTCTCGATCGCCGCGCCGAGGGCCTCGTCGGAGAGCGCGTCGGCCTCGTCGCCGATGAGCACGCCCAACACGTTCAACCCGATGTCGGCCGCGACCTTCGCGGCGACCTGCGGGCTGTCGCCCGTGATGACCTTGACGACGATCCCGAGCCGGTCGAGGCGAGCGAGCGACTCGGCGGCATCGGCCTTGGGCCGGTCGACGAAGACGAGGAAGCCCACGAGTTGCAGATGCTGCTCGTCGGCGTCGCACGCGGTCGCCAGCCCGGGCGCGGCGCGCGAGCCGATCGCGATCACGCGTGCGCCCGCCTCGTAGAGCGCCGACAGCGTCGCGGCCGCGCTCGCCGGCACCCCGTCGCTGTGCTTCAAGACCGTCTCGGGCTCGCCCTTCACCAGCAGCTGCCGGGTTCCGTCGGGTGCATCGGCAATGACGGTCGAGAGGCGTCGGGTGTGGTCGAACGGACGCAGCGAGACCCGCTTCCATCCGAGCGCCTCCGCCGACATCGCGACCTCGGCGGCGTCCCACAGCGCCATGTCGAGCGCGTTGCCGCTCACCGCGTGCACGCCGTCGAGCGTCGCCTCGTTGCACACGAGCCCGAGCAGGTGCGCACGCGGTTCGGCCGCGCCGGTGGCGTCGAGCGCGCGGTCGAAGGTGATGTGACCCTCGGTGAGCGTGCCCGTCTTGTCGGTGAACAGCAGTGTGATGTTGCCGAGATCCTCGATGCTCACGAGTCGCTTCACGAGCACCTTGCGCCGCGCGAGCCGGCGGGAGCCCGTCGAGAGGCTCACCGTGACGATCGCGGGGAGCAGCTGCGGTGTGAGCCCGATGGCGATCGCCAGTGAGAACAGCAGCGCGTCGATGAACGGGCGGTGCAGGAGGAGGTTGATCACGAAGATCGCCGTCGTCAGCACACCCGCGACCCGCACGAGCAAGAACGAGAACTGCCGCAAACCGACCTGGAACGCGGTCTCCGCCGGCCGGGTTCCGAGACCGGCGGCGATACGGCCGAAGCCGGTCTGCATCCCCGTGCGGACGACCACCCCGCGCGCCGACCCTTCGCGCACGACCGTGCCCATCAGCGCGCACGACCGGTCGCCGCTCGAAACCGCGTCGGCCGTCTTCTCGACGGGGAGGGCTTCGCCGGTCAAGACCGCTTCGTCGCACTCGAGCTCGACGGTCTCGAGGAGGCGCACGTCGGCAGGAACGATGTCGCCGACCGATAGCTGCACCAGATCACCCGGCACGAGCGCGGTGACGTCCACGCGCTTGGGCACCCCGTCGCGGATCACCAGCGCGGTGTGGTGGATCTGCGAGTGCAGTGCCTCGACCGCCTGCTCGGACCGGTATTCGTTCACGAAACCGAGACCGACCGAGAGCGCGACGATCACGCCGATGATCACCGCGTCGCTCGGATCACCGGTGACGCCCGACACCGTCGCCGCGCCGAGGAGCAGCAGGAGCAGCGGATTGCGCAGTTGACGGGCGAGCACCGTCCACGCCCGGGCGCCATGACTGCGGAGAGCGTTGGGGCCGTAGCGCGTGAGCCGGCGCTGCGCCTCGTCGCTCGAGAGCCCACCCGTTCCCGATTCCAGCGCTTTCAGCACGTCGGGCGTGGGTGTCCGCGCCGCGAGATCGAGGTCTTGAAGCACCGGTGGCGAACGCTATCGGTCAGATCCACATTGCCCGGGGTCGCTCAGGTCGCCGTTCGTTCGTGTCGACATTGCAGATATGCCCGAAACGCCAGTCGAAGCACGCGGCCGCCCGACGCGCGCCCGTCGCCGACTCAAGCCGCACCAGCAGATCGCGGTCATGGCCATCGTGGCGTTCGCAGCCGTGGCACTGACCACGTCAGTGATGGCGGTCCGGATCGGCGAGGTGCACGCCCGCAACGCGCGGGTGGCAGGCAAGGAGACACCGATCACCGAGGCGCTGACGAAGGCCGAGTTGCTGTACCAAGGCGACTTCGCCGAGGCGAGTCAGCTACTCGGGCCGCTCACCGAGACCCAGCGCGCGACCACGATCACAGACCTCACCACCAAGACGAGAATCGCCGACCAGACCTGGGCGACGTACAAGCGCCTCGCAACGGGAGTCGCCGACGAGAAGCGGCTCCAAGCGGTCGCGCAGGACGCGGAGGCCGAACAGATCCGGCTGATCGCGCCCGCGCTCTCGGGCAAGCGCCTCGCGGCGGGCACCGTGTTGCGCTACACGCAGTCCGCCGCGGAGCAGTTCAACGCGATCGACACACTGCGCACGCGGTACGTCGCGGTGCAGGCGGCCGCGCTCTCCTCGCTCTCGACGGCGGTCGACCGCAGCCGGCGCGATCTGTTCGCGACAAGCGGCGCCGAGATCGCGCTGTTCGTCGTCGCGTTCGGCACGGTCTTCGCGTCGGTTCGGCGCCGCGACCGTCAGGTGCGCTCCATCGAGGTCGCCCGCGCTGCGGAAGCGGGACGCAACGATCTCGAGACCCGACTCGCTCGATCGTTGGAGATGGTGCACACCGAGGAGACCGTCTACCCACGCGTGCAGCGCGCGCTCGCGGAGGTCGCCGCGGGCCGCCCGAGCGAACTGCTGCTCGCGAGCTCGAGTCACTCGCGACTGCATCAGGTCATTGCGATCGGCGCCGCGACCGAGGGCGGCGGGTGCCCCGTGGGAGGCCCCGGCGACTGCCCCGCGATCGCGCGCGGCCAGACGCAGGTGTTCGCACACAGCGGCGCGCTCGACGCCTGCCCGTATCTCGACGACCGGCCCGGCGGACCGTGCTCGGCCGCGTGCATCCCGCTCTCGATCGGCGGCAAGTCGATCGGCATCGTCCACGTCACCGCGGCGCCCGGCGCGCCACCCGGTCCCGAAACGGTCGAGCGCCTCGAGATCGTTGCCCGCAAGACCGGCGACCGCATCGGCATGCTGCGCGCGTTCAGCCAGTCGGAGACCGAAGCCCACACCGATCAGCTCACGGGTCTGCTCAACCGTCGGAGCCTCGAAGACGAGGTGCACCGGATCGTCGACAGCGGTCAAACCTACACCGTCGCGTACGGCGACCTCGATCACTTCAAGGAGGTCAACGACGTCTACGGGCACGACGCCGGCGACGCCGCGTTACGCGTGTTCGCGCGGGTGCTCCGCGACAGCGTGCGGCCCAACGACATCCCCGCGCGGTACGGAGGCGAAGAGTTCGTCGTGGTGCTCCCGGAGTGCTCGATCGGCGACGCGTCACAGGTCTTGGAGCGGGTCCGCGAGAACCTGGCCCGCGCGCAGGTGACCGCGACGTCGCCGTCGTGCACCGTCAGCTTCGGCCTTGCGCGCTCCGACTCGGGCCGGGCCTTCAACGAAGTGCTGAAGGTCGCCGATCACGCGCTCGCCCAGGCGAAGGAACAGGGCCGCGACCGCATCGTCGCCGCGCCCGCTCCCGCCGGCGCCGCCTGAGCAAATCGGCGAATCGCCCTCCGCCGACCTCTCGTAGACTCCCGCCGGGGCCATCTCGCCGCGAGGCGGTACAAACGTGGAATTCCGTGTGCTCGGACCGCTGGAGGTCCGCACCGCCGACGGGGCGGCAATTCCTCTGACCGGACCGAAGCGTCGCGCGCTCCTGGCCCTGTTCGTCCTGAATGCCGGCGACGTCATCTCGAGCTCGCGTCTGGCCGACGAGCTGTGGCAGGGCGCGCCGCCGAAGTCGGCCGCGACCACCTTGCAGACGTTCGTGTATCAGCTCCGGCGGCGCTACGGCATCGAGGAGCTGATCACCACGCCCTCGGGCTACGTCCTCGACGTCGCGCCCGATCGCGTCGACGCACGGTGGTTCGAGCAGGCGGTCAGCCTCGCGTTGGTCGGTGCAACCGATGAACCACGCCGCGCTCAGCGTGCGCTCGCCGGCGCGTTGGACATGTGGCGCGGCCCTGCGTACGCCGAGTTCACCTCGGAGGCGTGGGCGTGGTCGGAGGCGGCCCGGTTGGAGCAACTCCGCCTCGAGGTCGTCGAGGCGTGGGCGGCGACGGCAATCGGTTCCGGAGAGACCGCGGGATTGGCCTCCGAGCTCGAGACGTGGACGCGGCGCAACCCACTCCGAGAGCCGCTGTGGACGCTGCGGCTGGTCGCGCTCGTCGAAGCCGGCCGCACCGCCGAGGCGCTGCGCGTCGGCAACGACTTGCGGCGCATCTTGGGCGAAGAGCTCGGCATCGACCCGAGCGCGCGGTTCATCGCCGTCGAGACGGCCGTCCTGCGCGGAGAGGCACTGCCACCGTGGACCGAGCTGGCTGCCTTCGTTCACGCCGCAGTCGACGCGCGGCCGGAAGCGCAACCGCCGATCATCACATCGCGTCCCACCCGCCGAAGAGCATCGGGCGCGCCGAGTCGTCGTGACGCCGTGCACTCGTCGCCGGCCACGGACCGTTTCGTCGGCCGGGCACCCGAGCTCCGTGCGCTCGAAGACGCGCTCGAAGACGCGAGCAACGGCCTGCCGCAGGTCGTCCTCATCGTCGGAGACGCGGGCATCGGCAAGTCGCGGATGCTCGACGAGTTCACCCCTCGGGCAATCGCGTGCGGTGCGCAACTGCTCTTCGGCGTCTGTCAGGAGGACGGCATCCCGTATCTCCCCGTGGCCAGCGCGCTGGCCCCCCTCGTGGCGGATTCGAACCCGTTCGCTCCGGAACAGCTCGCGACCACCGGAGGCGCCGACGACGACGGCGCCCGCCTCGCCCTGTTCCTCGGCACCACGCGAGCGCTCCTCGCGTCGGCCGCCGAACGCGTCACCATGCTCGTGATCGAGGACGTGCACTGGGCCGACGACGCCACGGTCGGCCTCCTCCGTCACCTCGTCTCGGTCGGCTCCGACGCCGCGGCGCGCGACCGCGCCCGGCTGGTCATCGTGTTGACGTCGCGCCCTCCGGAAGCCGGCGCGGTCATCGAGAGCTTCGTCCGACGCGCAACCCGGGGTCCTCGAACGCGGTTCATCGACATGCGTGCACTGACCGCCGCGGAGATCCGTGAGCTCGCGACCGACTGGCTCGACCAGCGGCCCTCGACCGCGACGGTCGACGTGCTCCTCGAAGCCACAGGCGGCAATCCGCTCATCCTTCGCTCGATCCTCGGGCGCCTGCGCGGGCTCGGTGGTGCCGTCAGCGCGTCGGCACTGTCGGACCTCCTGGGCCCGACCGATCTCGACCGCGAACTCTGGCTGCGCACCGAGGATGTCGGCGAAGCGTGCATGGAGATGCTCGTGCACGCCGCGACACTGGGCGACGGTGCGCCGCTCGCATGGCTCGACGCGGTGGCCGACATCAGCACCGACGCGCGCGACGATCTGATTGCCGAAGCGAGCGAGCACCACGTGCTGTTCGCCGACGACGAGCGCTATTGGTTCGAGCACCCACAACTGCGGCAGCTCGTGTACTACTCGGCGTCGGGCGACGAGCGCGCGGCCGGACACCTGGCCGTCGCCGACCGCCTGGCGCCGCTCGGCGCCGACGTCGTCATCGTGGCCCACCACATCACGCGCGCCGGGTCGCTGGTCGACGCGAGCCGGGTGCTCGTCGTCTGCGGCGCGGCGGCCGATCATTCGGCGACCGTTGGAGCCTGGCGTGACGCATCGACGTACGCCTCGGCCGCACTGCAGGCCGGCTCCGAGCTCGACCTCAGCGTCGACGCGATGGGAGAGCTGGAGCTGCGCGCGGGACGCGCGGCCTTCCTCGCGCGTGATCGGGACGCGGCGATCGCGCACCTGACCGTCGCCGCCGACCTCGCGCGATCATGCGGCGACCTCGGCACGTGGGGGCGCGCGGTGGTCCGCCTCGCCCGAGAGTCGCTCGAGGATCGCGAGTTGCGCTCGTCCACCGCCCGCAGCCTCGCGGCGCTCGACGAGTTCATCGCCGCGGCCGGAGAAGACGAGCGCGCGCTCCGTGCCGAGGCCCACGCCGTCCAGGCCGAGCTCGACGGAGGTCGCGGCGATCTCGCGACCGGGCGGCGGCACGTCGCGATCGCCGAGGACCTGGCGCTGCGCGTCGACGACGACGAGGTTCGGACGAAGGTGACGTTCGCGCGCGGCCTG
>JBBSEC010000117.1:0-13946 GCA_038240075.1 Acidimicrobiia bacterium | reverse complement strand
GGGGGGAGCCGGGGGGTGGAAGAGGGTGGCGGAAGAGCGCGGCGGCGTTCTCGTGGCTGATCTTCGCGACCTCGTCGGCAGGGAGTGAGCCGTAGAACTCGTCGAAGACGGCCTGGCTGTCGGGCCACGTGCCGTCGCCGTGCGGGTAGTCGGTCTCGAACATGATGTGGTCGATCCCGACGGTGTGCCGCGTCGAGATGGTCGACGGGTCGTCGATCGTGCAGAACCAGAAGTTGCGGTGCAGCACCTCGGCCGGGCGCAGCTCCTTCGACTGGAAGTAACGCCCGTATCCCGAACGGTCGACGATGTTCTCGAGCCGGTCGTGCAGCATCGCGACCCAGCCGATGCCACCCTCCGACATCGCGATCTTGAGGTCCGGGTACTTCACCGGATAACCCGACCACAACCACTCCGCGCACGCGGCGAGTGAGAGCTGGCCGAAGAGCGTGGCGCCGAGCGCGACCATCGGCGCGCCGGGAGGCATGTCGACGACGCCGGTGGAGCCGACGTGAAGGCACACGACCGTTCCCGTCTCCTCGCACGCGGCCATGATCGGATCCCACCACGAGGAGAAGATCGGCTCCATGCCGATGCGGTGCGGTTGCTCGGGCAGCGTCACCGCGGTGAAGCCGCGCGCCGCGTTGCGGCGGATCTCGGCCGCGCCCTGCTCGGCGTCGGCGAGATAGGTGATGCCCATCGGGACGATCCGGTCGGGGTGCGGCGAGTACCACTCGTCGTAGAACCAGTCGTTCCACGCCTGCGTGACCGCGAGGCCGAGCTCGGGATCCGAACAGCGCGAGAAGACCGCGCCGCAGAAGCCGGTGATCTGCGACGGAAAGTTGACCGATGCCCACACGCCGTTGATGTCCATGTCGCGAACGCGCGCTTCGATCTCGTAGCAACCGGGGCGCATCTCGTCGAAGCGGGTCGGCTCGACGACCCAGTCTTCGCGCGGTCGGCCGACGACCGCGTTGAGACCGACCTGGAAGAACACGCGCCCGTCGAACTGCCAGACCTCGTGACCCTCTTCGGTCTCGATCACGCGCGGCGCGCGGTCGGCGAACTGCGAAGCAAGGCGGCACTCGAACATGCCCGGCGGCTCGACGAGATGGTCGTCGACCGAGATGATCGTGTACCGGATCGGACGCGGCTCGGGATCGGCGAGGAGCCCGTGCGTCTCGCTCTTGCGCCAGTTGAGCCGAACGGTGTCGCCAAGCACGTGACGAAACTACCCGGGAAAACGCCGCCTCACGAGAAGCGCAGGGGCGCCGAGCGCACGCCCGCGATGATCGACGACGGCGTCCGCTCGATCTCGCCCGCGGGCTCGACCACCGTGAAGCGGTCGAGGAGCGCGTCGAGCAACGCGCGGCCTTCGAGGCGCGCGAGTGCCGCGCCGATGCAGAAGTGGGCGCCGAAGCCGAACGCGACGTGGTGGTTCGGTTGGCGGCCGATGTCGAAGCGGTCGGCCGTCGGCCCGAACTCGAGCTCGTCGCGGTTGGCCGACGCGTAGAGCAGCAGCAGTGGATCGCCGGCCGCGATCGGGGTGTCGCCGACGACGGTGTCCTGCGTTGCGGTGCGCATGAACGCGATGACCGACGTGGTCCACCGCAGCCACTCTTCGACCGTCGATTGCACGAGCGAGCGGTCGTCGACGAGGCGCTTCCACTGGTCGGGGTGCTGCGCGAAGGCCCACATGCCTCCCGACACCATGTTGCGCGTCGTCTCGTTCCCCGCGACGAGCAGTTGGTTGAGGAACATCACGAGCTCCGCGTCGGTGAGGTTCTCACCGTCGATCTCGACGTTCGCGAGCACCGAGACGAGGTCGTCGCGCGGATCGCCGCGTCGCGCGCGCGTCATCTCGAGCAGGTACGCCTGCATCTCGGCCATCAGCTGCGCGCGCTCTTCACGTGTCATCGGTGATGCACCGGGGATCGATGCTTCTGACCACTCGAAGAACCGCGGCCAATCGTCGCCGACACCCAGGAGCTCGCTGATGATCATGAGCGGGAACGGCACCGAGACCGCGGGGACGAAGTCGACGGCCTCGCCGGGCTCGAGCGCGGCGACGAGTCCGACCGCTCGCTCGCGGACCGCGGGCTCCAACGCACGGATCACCGATGGTGCGAAGCCCGGCTGCACGAGCTTGCGGTACCGCGTGTGCTCGGGAGGGTCGGTGTGCATCATCGTCGGCGGAGTCGGGTACTCGACACCGATCTCGAACGTGAGAATTCCCTTGGCCGAGCAGAAGCGCTCGGAGTCGCGCGACACCGCGACCACATCGGCGTGCCGGCTCACGGCCCAGTAACCCAGGTCGGAGTTCCAGGCGACGGGCGCCTCGCGGCGCAGGCGCGCGTAGAGCGGGAACGGGTCGCCCGCGTAGAGCGACTCGTCGTCGAGCGCCGCGACGAGCGCGCTGACAGCACCGGGATCGTCGGGCGTCGTCATCGGGCGTGAAGGTACACGCCGGATCTATCGTGAGCACCCGCCCGTTCCCGGCGCTGCCGCCCAAGGAGACCGATGACCCCCGAAGACCTCGTCGAGATGGAGCTCATCAAGCGGCTCAAGTACGCGTACATGCGCTGCATCGACCAGAAGTTGTGGACCGAGCTGCGCACGCTCTTCGTCGACGACGCGGTCGTCGCGTACAGCAACGGTGCCTACACGCACACGGGTGCGGACAACATCGTCGAATGGCTGCGGTCGAGCATGGGCGCGGAGACCTTTCACTCGAGCCACCGCATCCATCATCCCGAGATCGAGCTCACGGCGCCGACGACGGCAACCGGAGTGTGGGCGCTCGAGGACACGGTGATCGAGACGAACTGGAACATCACCATCCGCGGCGCCGCGTTCTACACCGACGAGTACGTCAAGGAAGACGGCCGTTGGAAGTTCAAGTTCACGGGCTACAAGCGCTCGTTCGAGGAGCTGCAACCGCGCGCCGACCTCGGAGGCTTGCGGCTCACGGCGAGCTGGTGGGCGACCGACGGCCGCAGCGAGCTTCCTGCGTAGCGGCGCCGACGGTCGGCGTCAGCCTGCGATCGCTCCGTAGGCGGCGAAGATGATGTTGACGCCGCGTTCGTCTCCGACCGTGCCCTCGCCCATGCGGTTCATCACGTACGAGACGACCATGCGGTTCTCGAGGTCGACGACGACGATCGAGCCGCCCCACCCGCCCCAGAACACGGTGCGACGGTTGTCGCTGAGCGGCGTCGCGTCGGTGATCAGCCCGTAACCCATCCCGAAGCTCAGCGGTACGCCGAGCACGAGGTCGGTGTTGTTCGACTGCGGCTCGAACACGGCCTCGCAGCCGCGCTCCGACATGAAGCGGTGACCACCGACTTCGCCGCCGCACGCAAGCACGCTCTGCACTGCCGCGACCGACCGCGCGTTGCCGTGACCGCCGGCCGCCGGAATCTCGGCGCGGCGCCATCCCTCTTCCCACGACTGCTCGGCCGTCAACGGCGGGTTGATCAGCGTGCGAAACGGGAGGCTCTCGGGGTCGATGCCCTCGAGCGGAAGCGGCGGGGGAGGGATGACCTTCGCGACACGCGCGTCGTGCTCGGGCGCGAGGCCGATGTGAAAGTCGGCGCCGCGCGGCCCGGCGAGCTCCTTCGCGAAGAACGATCCGACCGACGTGCCGGTGACGCGGCGGACGACCTCACCGACGAGGTAGCCCTGCGTGATCGCGTGATAGCCCGACGCGGAGCCTGGCTCCCACCACGGCTCCTGCCGCGCGAGCCGCGCGGTCGCCAACTCCCAGTCGTAGAGGTCGGACGGCTCCATGGGTTCGGTCCACCCGGAGAGGCCCGCAGTGTGTGCGAGGAGGTGGCGCACCTCGACGCCTTCCTTGCCACCGGCTGCGAACTCGGGCCAGTAGCGCGCGACGGGCGCGTGGAGGTCGATCTGACCGTGATCGGCGAGCATCAGCGCGCAGAGATTGGTCATCGTCTTGGTGGTCGACCACACGTTGGTGATCGTGTCGCGCTCCCACGGAACCTGGCCCGGGACGTCGAGCGAGCCGTCGATCGTCCCGCCCCACATGTCGACGACCGGTTCGCCGTCGACGGTGACGCAGACCGACGCGCCGACGTCGAGACCCCGGTCGAAGTTGCCTGCGAACGCGTCCTTCACCGCCGTGAAGCGCTCGTCGCACACTCCCTTGATCTCGGTCATGCTCGCCCCCGCTGCACTCGGATCACCGACGGGCCGGACGCTACTTCTCCGTGTGGTGGACTCGCGTCGTGGCGATCACACGCGCGGACGCGGAGGCGCTCGACGAGGCCGATCCGCTCGCCTGGATGCGCGCCCGCTTCACGCCCGGGCCGCCGGGGTTGATCGCGCTCGACGGCAACTCGCTCGGCCGGCCGCCGGTCTCGGTCGCCGCGCGCCTCGCGGCGTTGGCCCACGACTGGTCGCAGCGCCGCATCGATGCGTGGGACGACTGGATGCAGCTGCCCTCCTCGGTCGGCGACCTCCTCGCGAGCGAGTTCCTCGGCGCGCGGCCCGGCGAGGTCGTCGTGTGCGACTCGACCTCGGTCAATCTCTACAAGGTCGGCGCGGCCGCACTCGACGCGGGGGACGCGGGCAGGAACGTCGTCGTCACCGACGACGACAACTTCCCCAGCGACCGGTACGTCCTCGCGGGTCTGGCCGCGAGTCGCGGTGGCTCGGTGCGGTACGTGACGACGGATCCCGTCGAGGGCGTCGACCCCGAACGCGTCGCGAGCGCGCTGCAACCCGATGTCGGGCTGCTCAGCCTCTCTCACGTCGCGTACCGCTCGGGCGCACTCGCCGACATGACGGCGATCAACGAGATCGCG
Source organism: Acidimicrobiia bacterium (assembly GCA_038240075.1). Taxonomy (GTDB): domain Bacteria; phylum Actinomycetota; class Acidimicrobiia; order IMCC26256; family PALSA-610; genus DATBAK01. Next base: position 9,123 of record JBBSEC010000117.1, on the reverse strand, counting down.
CGGCGCGCCGATGTGCCGATGGTCTGGGACCTCAGCCACTCGGCCGGCGCGGTTCGGGTCGATCTCGAGGGCACCGGCTCCGACCTCGCGGTCGGCTGCACCTACAAGTACCTCTGCGGCGGGCCCGGCGCACCCGCGTTCCTTTATGTACGCGCGTCGCGCCAGGCCGCGATGTGCCAACCGATCTGGGGCTGGTTCTCACAGCGTGACCAGTTCGCGATGGGGCCTGAGTACGACCCGGTCGACGACATCGGCCGGTTCACGACCGGGACGCCGCCCGTCCTCGGCCTCGTGTGTGTCGAAGAAGGCGTGCGCCTCCTCGCGAGCGCAGGTATCGGCGCGCTCAGGAGCAAGGGCATGGCCCTCGGCGTGCTCGCGGTCGACCTCGCCGATGAGTGGTTGGCACCCCTCGGTTTCCGGCTGGCGTCGCCGCGCAGGGCGACCCGTCGCGGCAACCACGTCGCCCTGGCCCATCCGGACGCCGAGAACCTGTGCCGGCGCGCCGCGGCCGAGGGCGTCGCCGGCGACTTCCGTGGCCCCGACCGCCTCCGGCTGGGGCTGGCTCCGGCGACGATCTCGTTCGTCGAGGTGTGGGACGCCCTCGACCGGCTGCGGGCGGTCTCGGCGTCGCCCTCGTCGTGATCGGTAATCTGACGGTCCGTCAGAGAGGGAGACGCGTGTGCTCGACCTGTTGATCCGCGGAGGCACGGTGGTCGACGGCACCGGCGCGGCGGCCCGGCGCGCCGACGTCGGAATCCGCGACGGTCGGGTCGTCACCGTGGGCTCGACCGACGAGGACGCGACCACGGTCGTCGACGCCGACGGTCTGCTCGTGATCCCGGGCATCGTCGACCCGCACACCCACTACGACGCGCAGCTCTTCTGGGACCCGGCGGCATCGCCGTCGAACGTGCACGGTGTCACCACGGTGGTCGGAGGAAACTGCGGCTTCACGCTCGCTCCGTTGCGCGCCGGCGACGCCGACTACCTGCGCCGGATGATGGCGAAGGTCGAAGGGATGCCGCTCGCCGCGCTCGAGCAGGGTGTCGACTGGAAGTGGCAGAGCTTTGGCGAGTATCTCGCCCGCCTCGACGGCCGGCTCGGGGTCAACGCGGCGTTTCTCGTGGGGCACTGCGCGTTGCGGCGCTACGTGATGGGCACCGACGCGATCGGTGAAGAGGCATCGTCCGACCAGCTCGCGGAGATGGTCGGCCTGCTCCACGAGTCGCTGGAATCGGGGGGAATCGGCTTCTCGACCACACTTTCGTACACGCATTCCGACGGTGACGGGAAGCCGGTGGCATCGCGTTGGGCCACGCGCGAGGAGCTGCTGGCGCTCTGCACCGCGACGGGCGAGCACGAGGGCACCACCCTCGAGGCGATCACCGACGGTTGCCTCAACACGTTCTCCGACGAAGAGATCGAGCTGTTCACCGCGATGAGCGTGGCGGCGAAGCGGCCACTCAACTGGAACGTGCTCACCGTCGACTCGCAGGTTCCCGAGCGCGTCAGGAAGCAACTCGCCGCGGGAAGCGCGGCCGCGGCGAAAGGCGGCCGCCTCGTCGCGCTGACGATGCCGGTGCTCGTGCCGATGAACATGAGCTTCCTCACGCACTGCGCGTTGTTCCTCATGCCGGGATGGGACGAGGTGATGGCGTTGCCGGTGGCCGAACGCATCGCGCGCCTGCGTGACCCGGCGACGCGCGCGTTCCTCGACGAGCGGGCGCACAGTGACGAGGCGGGGGTGCTGCGCCGGCTGGCCGATTGGGGCAACTACGTGCTCGGCGACACCTACAGCGCCGCGAACGAGGGCCTCTCGGGCCGCGTCGTCGCCGACATCGTCGCCGAGCGCGGCACCGCGCCGTTCGACACGCTGCTCGACATCGTCATTGCCGACGACCTCCGGACCGTCCTGTGGCCGCGGCCGTCCGACGGCGACGACGCGAGCTGGGCCCTCCGCAAGGACGTGTGGGAAGACGACCGGGCGATGATCGGCGGCTCCGATGCGGGTGCGCACCTCGACCGCATGTGCGGGGCGCCGTATCCGACCCGGTTTTTGGGCGACATGCTCCGGGGGCGGCGGCTCCTCCCGATCGAGCGGGCCGTCCAGCTCATCACCGAGGCGCCCGCGCGCCTGTTCGGTCTCCGCGACCGGGGAACCCTCACACCGGGCGCGCACGCCGACGTCGTCGTCATCGATCCTGAGCGGGTCGGCTCGGAGCTTGCGACGCTCGTCCACGATCTCCCGGGTGACACGCCGCGTCTGACCGCCGGCTCGATCGGCGTCGTCGCGGTGTTCGTCAACGGCGTGCAAACGGTGGCCGACGACGCGCCAACCGGGGCGTTGCCCGGCACTTTGCTGCGATCCGGGCGCGATACCGACACGGTGCTTGCATCCTCGCGTTGAGTGGTCGTGCGGTCCGCTCGACCGCAGGTCAGGGTGCATGTGTGCTGCGTTTGGCCATTCACCCTCTATGGTTATCGGAACGAGGAAGGCACTCGGCCTGCCTCGAAATTGCAGAGGGAAATTCGTTGGCTACTGGAACCGTAAAATTCTTCAACTCGGACAAGGGCTTCGGCTTCATCTCGCGTGAGCAGGGTGACGACGTCTTCGTCCACTTCTCGAACATTCAGGGAACTGGCTACAAGTCGCTCGAGGAGGGACAGCGCGTCGAGTTCGACGTGGCGCCGGGACGCAAGGGCGAAGAGGCCCAGAACGTCCGCGTGATCTGAATCGAAGCACCAACGTCCGAGCCGCCGGCACTCGTGCCGGCGGCTTGTTCGTTTGTATCGGAGGCATATCGTGACCACCCAACGCAGCACGTTCGCAAAGTTGCAACGCGAGCGGGCCAAGAAGGCCAAGGCGGCCGCGAAGCGCGAGAAGCGACACGACCGCGGTGAAGGCGACGTGATCGAGCTCGAAGAAGGTGAAGAGGCGCCCGAGGCGCCGCGCGTCACCGAATACCGCACTGAGGACACGATCCAGCAGCTCGACGACCTGCACAAGCGCTTCGAGGCCGGATCGATCAGCTACGAGCGGTTCGAAGAGACGAAGCTCGAGCTCTTCAGTCGCCTCTCGATCGACTAACCGTTCCGCTCGTGTACGCGTCGCGCAGACGCGTGAGCACGGCAACGCTGTCGACGAGACCGCCCGGCCGGTTGCGTGCCAGCCAGAGTGTCTCGTGTTCTGCGATCACGACATCGAGATCGCGCGCGAGCGCCTGGCGGCCCGCTTCGGGCACCGACGCGAGTGACCCGTCGCCCGCGAGTCGCGCCTGCGCGTCGCGGCACAGGATCCGGACGAGTGCGATCGCGTTGCGCAGCTCCGCGATGACGAGCGCGCCATCGGAGCGCCCGGGGCGCGCGAGATCGAGCCGGGAGTCGATATCGTCGAGCGTCGCTTCGATCGCCGCGTACTCCTCGGCGCGCACACCCGCGAGCGGGCCCCGGCCGAGTTGGAGCTGCGGGTAGTAGAGGTGCAGCACGGAGCTGGCGACGTTGCCGACCTGAGGCGTGAGCTCGAGGTGCGAGTCGCCGAGGCGGATCAACGCGGTGCCGAGCTCTCCCGACGGATCGTCGTAGCAGTGCGCGTCGAGCGCGCGCGCGACGTCGAGCTCACGGTTGGTGTCGAGGCACCATGACACCGCCGCGCCGTACGCCAGCCCCGGTTCGCTGATCGGGAGGTACTGCAGGTGGCCGCGATCGCCCCAATCGGTGTTGAGCATGCCGGCACCGCCGTGCTCGGCCACGGCCGCGGCGGCGCCCGAGCAGTTGCCGACCATGTTGGTGAACCGGCCGAGAATCGAGAGCCAGCTCGACGTTCCCGGGCACAACCAGAACGGGCGGCCCGCCGCCGCGAGCACGGCCGCGTGGCCGGAGAAGTCGAAGTCGGCGTCGTATCCCCACTCGCAAATCGTGACGCCGTCGGGGATGCGGCTCACGCGCTCCGGGCTCGCGCCGAGAATGTCGCCCCACATCAACAGCTCGTATCCGTCGACTTCGGGGAGCGCGCGCAACCGGTCGACCCAGGTGAGGTAGTCGTCGATCTGGTCGGGCTTCAGCTCCCAGGGTTCGTCGAGACCGACGTTCAGGGTGCGGCTCGTGAAGTTGGGCAGCAGCTCGGCGAGCCACGACTGCACGAGATCGAGTGACGCCTGCTGGCGCGGATCGAGCGTCGACGGCGACCGGTGCTCACCGAACTCCATGAATCCTTCGGGTGCGAGCGCGAGGTCGCGGTACCGATCGTGACGCAACCACCGTTCGGCATGACCGAGACAGTTCTGGTTCGGCACCAGCTCGATGTGACGCGTCGCGCAGAACGCGTCGAGCTCGCGGATCTCCTCCGCGGTCAACGGGCTCGCGTCTCGCCAGACGACTTCGTGATCGCGGTACGCGAAGGTGTGCTCGGTGTAGAGCTGCACCTGATTGACCTTCCACTCAGCCAGGCGGTCGATCAGCGCGTGCAGGGTTGCGATCGTCGGCACCTTGTCGCGGGAGATGTCGAGCATCACGGCGCGCACCGCGAGATCGGGCCAGTCGTCGATCTTGCCGACGGGAAGCTGCCCGTCGTGGACGCGCGCGAGCTGTGCCAGCGTCGCGCGGCCGTAGGCCTCGCCGGCGTCGTCGGCCGCGGTGAGATCGACCATGCTTCTGCCGATCAGGAGGCGGTAGCCCTCGGCGGGCAGCGTGCGGTCGCGGCTCACGGACGGCTCGCGCGCGTTCACCGTCTCGTCGGACAGGCTCACGGCCCGCGGTTGCGGCAACAGGATCGGATCGGTCACTTCCGTCGCTTTCGGTAGACGAAGAACACGCGGGAGACGCGGCAGCCGATGGCTGCGTAGGGGACGATCGGGCCGACCCAGGAGATCTCGATGGGCTCACCGGCCCTCGCGGTCGCGGCCATCCGGTTGAGCGCGCCGAGGAGCAACGGCCGACCGGTGCCCTTGCCGACGAGGTCCGGTCGGCTCGCGATGGGGCCGAGGAGCCCGCTGCGGTTCACGTTCCACGCGCAGAAGCCGGTGATCCCCGAGCCGTCACGTGCGAGCAGCAGTGATCCGTGATCGAGCGCCCGCAACACCTCCGCGGTCCAGTTGGCCCAGTGCTCGTCGCTCCAGCGCGCGACTGCTTCGCGTTCCGCGGTCGTGGCGAGCGCGGTACCGCCGGGGTCGGGCGGAAGGCGCGTGAGGTCGACCTCCATGTTGAAGTTCGCTTCCTCGCGGTGGTAGCGGTGCCGTTCGAGCAGCGAGAGCATCTCGATCTCCGACGTCTCGACGCCGGGGAACAGGTAGTACGGCGCGTCGGCGCCGACGGTGATCACGGTGCTCGACGCGAGATCGGCCTCCGCGGCCGCGAGCAACGTGTGGCCGTAACCGTTGCCCCGATGCGCGGGGTCGACGACGAGCAGACGGATCGATCCACCGGGCTCGCCCGGAACCGCGGCGACGACTCCGACCGACGGATCGCCGCGTAGCACCGTCGGCTGATCGGGCGCGAACAACGCGCCGTCGAGGTCGGCCCGCACGAGCGGGCGCGACAACGATCGATTGCAGAGGTCGACGACCGCGTCGAGCGTGTCGCGCCCGAGTACCGGCGTGTCGAGCTGCGTCACGACGGCGCCCGCGCTGCGAGCGCCGCTTCGGTGACCGCGGCGCGCAGTTGGTCGAGCTGCTCCAACATGCGCTGCGCAAGTTGGAGCTGGGCCCCGGCGCGCACGAGGTTGTGATCGGGCAGGTGCACGCGGAAGTAGACGTCGCCGTCGAGGTGGTCGGTGAGGAAACGGACACCGTTCTCGAGGCTCAGCAGCGACCCGGCCAACGCGAGGCAGTCGCGCTCCGAGTCGAGCAGGAACGATCGGGCGCCGGCGAGGTAGCCGTCGGCGAGGGCCGCAAACCGGTCGTGGTCGAGCTCGATGAGCGTGGGGTCGGGCTCGTCTTCGGCCGCGTGGCTGGTCGCGGTGCGAGCCAGCTCGCCGAAGTCGGCGAGGACCGTGCCCGCCATGACGGTGTCGAGGTCGACGATGCACGCCACTGCACCGGTTGCCGAGTCGACGAGCACGTTGTCGAGCTTGGCATCGTTGTGCACGATGCGCAGGGGCAAGCCGCTCGCCCCGGCCGCTTCGAGCTCCCGGTCGAGGCGGTCGCCGAGGTCGTTGGCCCGGTCGATCAGGTCGCCGACCGCCGCCGCCCGATCGGCCGCGTCGCGTGCGATCGCGGCGGTGAGATCGGCGCGCCGACGCGCGAGATCGTGGAAGCGGGGGATCGTCTCGGCCAGCGGTGGCGCTTCGAGGTCGTCGAGATCGCGGGTGAGCTCGGCGAAGGCCCGGGCCGCCGCGCGCAGCTCGTCGACCGTCGCGTCACGACCGAGCACGCGGGTGCCTTCCGCGAACCGACTGGCTCGCCACACACCGCCGTTCGAATCGAGATGGGTCCAGCCGCCGGCGCGCGTTGCGACCGGTTCGGCCACGACCGGCGGGGTTCCGCGGCGCGCCGCGGTCTCGCGCAGATGTGCGGTGATCCGCGCGAGGTTCGCACCCAGCGCGCCCACGTCGCCGAACACCTCCCCGTTCAACCGCTGGAGAATGATTCTGCTTGTCGCGTTCTGGTGCCCGCACGTCACGACGTAGGTGTTGTGGATGTGGCCGTGGACGAGCGGTGTCGCGTCGAGCGCGGGGCCATCCGTCGCGAAGTGCTCGGCGATTGCAAGCGCGGCGAGTCGTTCGCGTACCAACGGCGCGTCCTCGGGGTGCGTGACGCCGAGCCAACTGCTCGTCGTCGGCAGCACCGCGACCTCGAGCTCGCCGGCCGCGATGAGCTCGCCGACGAGATCGGGAAGACGAAGCTCGCGATCGTCGGCCGCGTGTTCCTCGACGAAGCGCGCGACGACCGGCCGGAGCAGATCGAGGAACCCGGGTGAGAAACCCCAGAGGTTCATCGAGACCAGCGTCGTCTCGTCGAGCGCGGTCATGTCGCTGACGAGCCGGTCGGAGTCCCGGCGGACGCCGGTGTGCTCCTCGATGTGGAGCAGCCGGCCGTGATCATCGACGCGGCAGACGGCGCGGCTCACGCCACCGCGGCTCGACAGCGTCGCGGTCGCGGAGTATCCGACGACAGCGCCGAAGCGCGCGCCCGGCTCGCGTTCACGCGTCCGCAGGTGCGCCGCCATCGCCGCGATCGCGGCGGCGCCGTACGCGTCGTCGGCGTTCGCGACCGCGAAGGGCGACGTGATGTCGGTGGCGCCGACGAGCGTCGCGTGCGCGGTGCCCCACGGCCGACCACCTCGTGACCGGCCCGCGTGCTGCTCGACGAGGCGCGTGGGGATCGGGGGAACGAACGCGTCGAGGTGGGCGGTCATCGCCGCGGCGATGTCGGGCGCGACCACGAGCACCGCTTCCGAGAAGCCCGCGGCCGCCGCATCATGCAGCGTGTAATCAAGCAGCGCTTCACCCGCGGGACCGAGCGGTGCGAGCTGCTTCGGGCCCCCGTAACGGGTGCCGAGCCCCGCCGCCAGCACGACGATCGCGAGTCCCATGAGAGGCAGCACCCTACCGACTCGCTCGCGGCGGTGAACCCGGCGCGGCGATGGTCCGTAGTCCCGTGCCGAGGGCGGTACCAGCGCCGCCCGTCGACCGGGAGGGATCGATGCGTAGGACGCAGCGGTTGAGCAAGCGCGGAGTCGGCAAGGCCTTCGCCACGATCGGGTTGACGGCCGGCCTCATCGGAGGAGCCGTGGCGGTCGCCACACCGGCGAGCGCCGGACCCGCGGCGGCGAACAACCATTACTCGGTCGCCAATCTCGTCAGTGATCAACCCGGAGTCGCACAGATCACCGACCCCAACCTCGTCAACGCCTGGGGCCTCGCGGCCGGCCCGACCAGCCCGATCTGGGTCGCCAACAACCACAGCGACTCGAGCACCGTGTACCCGGGCGACGTGAAGGGCAGCCCGATCGTCGGACCGGTGTTGACGGTCCCGGTCGACGGTGGCGCACCCACCGGCATCGTGTTCAACGGCACGACCGGGTTCACCGTGCCGTCGGCATCGGCACCCGCGACGTTCATCTTCTCGTCGGAGTCCGGGAACATCACGGCGTGGAGCGCCGGTGACGCGGGAGCCGACGCGGTGATCATGGGCTCCAACGGCGACGCCGACTACAAGGGTCTCGCCGAAGCCGACTCGAACGGTGCGACGTACCTGTACGCGACGGCGTTCGCGCACAACGCGGTCGACGTCTACGACTCGACGTTCACGTTGCAGCACTGGGCCGGCGCGTTCGTCGACCCGGCGCTGCCGAAGGCGTACTCACCGTTCGGGATCGCGGCCATCGGCAACGAGCTCTACGTCTCGTACGCGCTGCACGTGCCCGGTGACGGCGACGACACCTCCGGTCAGCACCACGGCTTCATCGACGTCTACGGCACCAACGGCAAGTTGCACCGCCGGCTCGTGTCGCGCGGTCAGCTCGACTCGCCGTGGGGAATGGCGATCGCGCCGCCGCGGTTCGGTCAGTTCGCGGGCGCGCTGCTCGTCGGCAACTTCGGTGACGGCCGGATCCACGCGTACAACCGCTTCACCGGCCGGTACCTCGGTGGCGTCCGCGACGCGGCCGGCGACCCGATCAAGATCGACGGCCTCTGGGCCCTTGAGTTCGGCAACGGCGTGACCGGCGACCACAACACCCTGCTCTTCACTGCCGGTCCCGAAGAAGAGTCCCACGGTCTGTTCGGCGCCATCACGGCCCTGCAACCGACTCCCTGAGCGGAACTCTCCGGCCAGACCCCCATCCCCAGCCAGACCCGCCCAGGAAGGACGGGGCGCGTGACCCCCATCACGCGTCCCGTCCTTGTTTATGCGCTCACTCCTGCGCCGCGGTCGGTTCACCCCGCGCTCGAGGCTTCACCGGTGGGCGGCTTGTGCGTTCGCTGGCGAGCTTGACGTTCGCTTCGCTCACGCCTGCGCCGCGTGGGTGGACCGTGTGCCGGCGCTCACTCCTGCGCCGCGGTCGGTTCACCCCGCGTTCGAGGCTTTCACCGGTGGGCGGCTTGTGCGTTCGCTGGCGAGCTTGACGTTCGCTTCGCTCACGCCTGCGCCGCGTGGGTGGACCGTGTGCCGGCGCTCACTCCTGCGC
>JBBSEC010000116.1:0-14092 GCA_038240075.1 Acidimicrobiia bacterium | reverse complement strand
GGACGAAGGTGACGTTCGCGCGCGGCCTGCTCCACTTGTTCGCGGTCGAGCTCGATGAGGCCCGGGACTCCTTTGCACGTGCGGGTGCGCTCGCGACGGGCCTGGCCGACCCGAACCCGCGGATCTGGTGCCTGACGCGCTCGGGGATGGTCGCGTACCTGGCCGCGGCGCTCCCTGACGCGGAGACGGTGCTCGACGAGGCCCTCGCCGCCGCGCACGATGCCGACAACGTCGCCGACTACTCGATGGCGGCCGCACTCGCGGCGGCGACGGCGGCGGCCCAAGGACACTTCGCACGCGTCGAAGACGATTGCGCTCGCGCGCGACGCGCGTACCTCGCAGCCGAGTTCTGGTTCACGCCCGGACTCGTGTTCCCGACGCTGGCGGCGACGCGGGCACACCGGGGCGACGGAGCCGGCGCGCACGCTGCGCTCGACGACTGGGATGCCGTCCAGGAGCGACGGAGCCGGCGGTACCGGCCACTCGTCGATGCCATGGTCGGCGATACGGATGCCGCGGCGAAGACGCTCGAGGCGGCGCCGTTCCGACTCTTCACCGGAGCCGGCGAACCCGATCTCTACTTGAGCGGCGCCATTGCCGCGCAGGCCGAGCTCGGCGCGCTGCTCGGTCTTCCCGGTCTCGTCACGCCGCCGCTCGAGGCGTTGATACAGCTCTACGAGCGCGGACTGCGCTTCACGCTCGGCTGGCCGGCGTTCGTTCCTCGCGTCATCGCCCGGGGGCTTGCGGCGACGGGACGAGAAGCCGAGGCCGACGTCTGGTTCGGTCGCGCGCTCGAAACCGCGCGCACAGGGCACGCGGAAGCCGAGATCGCCCGGACCGCCCTCGACCACGGCCGTGTGTTGCACGACCGGAATGAGCTGACCGAAGCCGACCGTCTGCTCACGCTTGCGGGTCACCACTACTCCGCGATGTCGGTCCATCCTTCACTCCCCGGCTCCGACCTGCTGCGGCCGGTCGACGCGAACGTCGCAACGCTCGGCACCTCCGCGACGCGGGTGGTCCTCGTCACCGACCTGGTCGGATCGACAACGCTCAACGCCGCGCTCGGCGACCGCGACTATCTCCCGCTTCTCCGCGAGCACGACGCCATCGTTCGGCACGAGCTCGCGCGCACCGACGGGGTGCAGTTCAAACACACGGGCGACGGGATCGCCGCGTGGTTCTATTCGATCAACAACGCGTTGGACTGCGCGGACGCGCTCTGCCGTCAGTTCCAGACGCCGTGGGCGGGAGCCGGTAACCAACCGCTCGGCGTGAAGATCGCACTCTCCGCGGGCGAACCGGCGTTGGTCGACGGCGATCTGCTCGGCCTGTCGGTGACGCTTGCCTTTCGTGTGCTCGATCACGCAACGCCGCATGAAGTCCTCGTCACGTCCGATGTCGCGGGCCTGGCGCGCGGGCTGCCGTGGGCGTTCGCGGCGCGTGGTCGTCACGAGCTCAAGGGAATGGGCGCGCCCGTCGACCTCTACGCCGTGACCGGCGCGACGCGCCAATGAGCACGAAACCCGCGGAGGCCTCTTCACCTTTTCCTTGCAGTTTCGCCCAGCCCTTATTACCTTCCCCGTCGAGCCGTCGCGCCGTCGATTGCCACGGATACTCACTCGCGGGGGTGACGTATGCCCGGTCCGATGCCCTACCTGTTGCACAAGTCTGCGTACTTCGAGATCATCGAGAGCCTGCTCGACGATCCCGCGGTGCGAGTTGCCGGGCTCCAGCAACTCCGGTCCGGCCACCCTCTCGCCGATCTCCTCGGCCTCGACTCGACCAATCTCGGCGCCCCGCCCGTCACGGTGGCCGGAATCGTGACCGATCCGGGTTGGGGGGACCACCAGGGCCCGGACGAACGCATCCGCCACATCAACGAGGACTGGTTGGGGATGAGCAACGCGTCGGGCGCGTGGGCGAAGCAACCCGCGGCGTTCCCGACCGGCTTCTGGCAGGGATATCAGGGAGATACCGACGCCATCTTGCGCAAGGCCACCATTTGCGCAATCGAAGTGTCGCTCAACCTCCCTCCGGGAGTCGCTGGAGACCCCGTGCCGGCGCCCAGCGCGCTCGAACGGCAGTGGCCCATCGACGTGTACTGGATCTGCCAAGGTCCGTATTTTCAGTGCTGGGTCATGTGGCGCCAGTCCGGTTCCGGCCCGACCGAGGGCCACGTGACGCTGCTCATCGCCACGCCGGCGGCCGACGGCTATCCGTTGACGTCGAAGATCACCCGTCCCGTGGATCCGACCAATCCGAAGTACACCTCGAGCGAGTATGCAAGCCCACCTCCCGACGACGCGCGCCTGTTCACGCAGGGCATGTGGGTCATCGGTCACGGCGACTACGAGAAGACCGTGGTGTGCTCGACGGAGGGGACCCGCCACGCACAAGTCATGGCGCCCGGGATTCAGTGGCGCGCGGCCGATCCCAACACGGTCGTGTGCGTGTCGCCCGCGGAGTGGGAAGGCGGCGTCCTGCGCGACGGCCGACCGTACGTGCCCTGAGCCGGTGAGGGGGAAATCATGCCGATAAGTCCCGCAATCATCGTGGTGGTCAAGAATCGGGTGCAGAGCGACGTCATTTCCGGACTCAGCTCGAGCTTCACGGCCGACGACAGAGCGGACGCGATGACCCCCGTGTTCTCGATCACGCTCGCGGGTCCCGAAGATCTCGAGGAGGGCGACGTCGTCGCGGCGTCGGAGTCGTTCGTCGCCGTGCCGTGGGCCGACGCCTGCGTGCACACCGGCCCGTTCCTCGAAATCCAGCCGACCTACGTCCGCTTCCAGTTGCACGGCACGACCTTCGTGCACGCGGCGGCGCCTGATCCCGACGACTGGATCTACTACCGCTTCATCGACTTCCTCTGCGCCCTCTACAACATCGGCGTCTCGACGAACGTGCGCCCGGCGCTGACGGGAGACGAGTACCTCGCCTGGGACGAAGCCCGCCCCCATCCGTCCTGATCCCTGTCTTTCAACCGCCCGTACCACCGCGATCGAGCGAGAATCGAGGCTCGGTCGAGCGGCAAGCAGCACGATCAATCTCGTCGAACACCGCCACTCTTGGAGGCGACGAGATGCTGCACAGACTTCCGAACGACATTCGCGAGCTCGGCCGTACCCCCGTCTTCCGCGGTCTCTCGTACCGCGAGCTCGACGCGCTGCAGCGCCTGGGCACCGTGGTCGTCCGCGGCCCGGGCGAGCTCGTGGTCCGCTCGTGCCAGTCGGCGAGTCAGATCGTCGTCATCGTCGCCGGTGAGCTGGTGGCGACGACCGACGACGGGCGCCGCCGCACCCTGCGCGACGGCGGCTGCTTCGGCGCATTCCGGCCATGGGACGACTTCGAGGCGGAACGAGTCGAGACGATCACGCGCGTCACGTTGTTCGTGGTCGGCCGACGCGACTGCGCGACGATCCGAACCCTCTTCCCCCGCATCGCCGACCGCCTGACGAGCGCGTTGCTCACGACGCCGGGGCCCGACGCGAAGCCGGCCGCGCAGCCGACTCGGAACGGAAACGTCCCGGCGCGTGCGCCGTCGTTCAGCGGGTGACGCCACGCAGGTCGCGCGCCGCCGCGTCGCGCGAGGCTCTCGGCGATGCGCGACCTGCGGGCCCTTCCCAAGGCCCACCTTCACCTGCACCTCGAAGGCTCGATGCGCCCCGGCACACTGCGCGAGCTCGCGCAGGCGGTCGGCGTCGACGTTCCACCGATCCGCGGGTTCGGGAGCTTCACCGCGTTCGCCGGGATGTACGTCGCGGCGTGCTCGGTGCTCACGACTCCCGACGCGATGGCCCGTTTGGTGCGCGAGGTCGTGGAAGACGCGGCGGCTGACGGCGCGGTGTGGGTGGAGCCGGCGATCTATCTCCCTCGCCACCGCGACCGGATCGGTCCGACCGCGCTCACGCTCGAGATCGTGCTCGACGCGGCCGCGCGCGCCGCGCGCGATCTCGGCATCGGTGTCGGGATCGTCGTGGCCGCCGACCGGACGGCCGCTCCGAGCGAAACCGTCGAGCTCGCGAAGCTCGCGGGCGCGCACGCGGACCGCGGGGTCGTCGCGTTCGGCCTCGCGAACGACGAAGCGGGCTGGCCGCCCGAGCCCTTCGCGCCCGCGTTCGCGATCGCGCGCGAAGCGGGACTGCTGAGCGTGCCCCACGCGGGCGAGCTGGCCGGTCCCGAATCGGTGATCGGTGCGCTCGACGCGCTCGGCGCCGACCGGATCCAGCACGGTGTGCGCGCGATCGAAGATGCCGACCTCGTCCGTAGGCTCGCCGACTCGCCGGTGTGTCTCGACGTCTGCCCGACGTCGAACGTGATGCTCGCCGTCGCGGCGTCGATCGAGGACCATCCGCTGCCGGCGCTGCTCGCGGCCGGTGTCCGCTGCAGCCTCAACGCCGACGATCCGCTGCTCTTCGGACCGAACCTGCTCGACGAGTACGAGGTCGTGCGGGCCCGGCTCGGCCTCGACGACGTGTCGCTCGCGCACGTCGCCCGCTGTTCGATCGACGCGTCGGGCGCTCCCGACGAGCTGAAGCTGGGGGCGCGGTCGGCCATCGTGACGTGGTCGGCATCGGACGCGGGGTGACTGGGTAGACATTCAGCCATGACGAACGACGAACACACCACGATCCGCATCGGCCCCACAGTCGTCGCGGCACTGGCGATACTGGCCGCGAGCCTGATCGTGCTCGGCGTCGGTTGGCTGGCCCGCCGGCACGCGAACCTTTCGGTCTTCAATGGCGCCGAGAAGATCGAGGTCCACGAGTCGAGCTTCCACATCGATCTCGCCGAGACGACCGTCAAGGCCGGCAAGGTCGGATTCAACGTGCACAACGACGCTTCGATCGCGCATGAGTTCGTGATCTTCAAGACCGACCTCGCCGCCGATCTCCTACCCCTCGGGAAAGACGGCGACGTCGTCGAGGACGCACCGCAACTGAGCGACGTCGCCGACACTGGAAGCGCGATCGATCCGGGCGCGACGCGCGCGCTCGTCGCGAATCTGAAGCCTGGGCACTACGCGGTCGTGTGCAACCTGTCGGGTCACTACAGCCTGGGGATGCACCTCAGCCTCACCGTGACCGCGCCCTGACGACGAGCACCGACACGGGTGAGGCACGTGCGTCTCCGCCAACTGGCTCTTCGCCCTGGCGACGATCGCGCTGGCCTTCGCGGCCGGTTGGCTCACGGCCCGGTCGAGCAACGCGCGCAGCTAGACGGGCGCGTACACCCGCAGGCGCAATGCATGCTTCGAGACGGTGAAGTCGCGGTCGCCCGGAAACACCTCGCCATCGGCCGACAGCAGGCTTTCGTCCGAACGAATGCTGACCTTCATATCCGTGACGAGCGACCGGCTGTACACCTTCGAACGCGCCAGCGTGCCGGCGAGTGCGGCGGCGATCAGCCGGACGCGCGCCCACGGCGCCGATCCTTCGACGAGGCGCACATCGAGGACTCCGTCGTCGAGCCGCGCCCGGGTGGCAGGCGCGAAGCCGGGTGGGTCGTAGGCACCGTTGCCGATGAAGATCATCCAGATCCGACGCGTTCGGCCGTCGATCACAATCTCGAACGGCGCGTTCTCGCGCAGGACCCGCACGAGCGCAACCGTGAGCGCGGGCCACTTCCCGATCGTGGTCTCGAGCTGCTCACGGGCTTCGACGAGCTTCGAGTAGCTCCCCAGGCTCGCGGTGTTGACGAACGGGCGCCCGTCGATGACGCCGACGCCGACCTCGACGAGCTCGCCGTCCTGGACCGCGCGCACAGCGTCGTCGACCGAGTCGAGACCAAGGTCGCGTGCGAAGTGGTTCAACGTCCCGCCGGGCACCACCACGAGCGGGCAGTCGTGCTCGAGCGCGATCGCAACCGCCGTGTTGATCGAACCGTCGCCTCCGACCACGCCAATCGCGCGCGCACCGGTTGCCGCCGCGCGCAAGGCACCTTCGAGCTCGGCGGCGTCGTCGAGCACAACGATCTCGGCGGCAGGAAGCCCGGCCCGCAGCTCGTCGGTCGGATCGCCGCCCCGTCCCGACTTCGCACCCGGGTTGACGACGATTGTGATACCGGAGCCGTCTGATCGTTCGCGGTCCGATCGCTCCCCCGCGTGACGGCCGGCCGGAGTCGCGCGCCGCGCGCTGGCGGGCGAGTCGTCGATCGTCGGCCAGATCCGCGTCGTCGCCACCGCGACACCGACTCCGATCGCGCCGCCGAACGCGACATCTCCCGGATAGTGCACACCGTTGTAAACGCGCGAATACGCGACCGCCGCGGCGAGCGCGGCGATCGGCGCCGCGATCGCCGGGGCCTCCATGGCCACCGCGGTCGCGAAGGCCGCGGCCGACGCCGCGTGCCCCGAGGGCATCGACGACGACGTGTGGACCCGCCGCAGTCCGACGAAGGGAAACTGCTCAGGGCCGGGCCGGCGCCGCGGCAAGAGCCGCTTCAGGATCCCGGTCGACACGGCCGACGCGCCGCCGACGGCAAGCAGGCCCCGGAGCGCGGCCCGCCGACCCCGTCGGCCGCCCAGCGCCGCGAGCCCGGTGGCCAGCGTCATCCACAGGACCGAGTGATCGGCCGCGGCCGAGAGCCGCGGCATCACGGCATCGAGCCCGCGCGAACGCCGGGCGCTCACGCGCGCGAACAGACGTGCGTCGGCTCGTCCGGCCTTCACTCCGAGCCGACGCCCGCGTTGCCACGCCTCGGTCAGGGCAGACGCCCTTCGCCTTGCTGGTTGGCACCGCGCTCGGCCATCTCTTCGTAGTGCTCCGCGACCTTCGGATCGAGCTCGAGCCCGTCGGCCGTCTTCTCCTCGTCGGCCGTCGGCTCGCGGTCGGCTCGTGCCGGCGTGCGCGCGTCGTCGTCCTCGGTCGCCCGGGTCTTGTCATTCGGCCTGGTGTGGTCTGACGTCGTCACTGCGTCCTCCTCGGTGTGAGATCGTGCTGGGGAGCCATTGCATACCCTCGTGCGCCATTGCACAACCCAGGCCCCCGGTGTCGCGCGCACCCGAGATGGGTAAGAGTGGGGGAACGCAGAACGAGGAGGCCCCGCATGGGCATGGTCCGAAAGACGCTCTCGATCGGAACACTGGGTGTCGTGTCGTTCCGCAGCAAGAAGGAGAAGCTGCGCCGCGCCGACCGCTCGATCCATGAAGCCGAGATCGCGCTCGAGCACGAGCACAACGCCCGCGAGGCAGCCGAGCTTCGCGTCGCGGTCGCGGAGAAGCGCGTGAAGCACGCGACCTCGGAGGCGACGCGCAACGCCGCGAAGCTCGCGAAAGTCAAGCGACGCGACCGCCGGCGCGCCGCGATCGGCGAGCTCCTGCGCGACGCGGAGCCCGCAGTCCGCAGCGGGGCCGATGCGGTCCGCAGCGCAGGCAGTGACGCGGCCACACGCGGTCGCAAGGCCGGGAAGAAGGCGGGCAAACGCGCCCGCAAGGCCGGCAAGAAGGCGGCGGCGAGAGCCACGGCCGTCACCAAGGACGTCGTGGTGCCGAGCGTCGAGAAGGTCACGGCCAAGATCGGCGAGTCGATCGAGGAGTTGTCTTCGCGCTGACGGTGTGAACGGGGCCGTCCGTGGGTAGGGCGCCTGTCATGACCGTTCCCCAGCCGTCGGCGGCGTCCCCGGACGACGCCGAGCCCAGCGCCGACGCCATCGAGAGTCGCGCCAACCTGCTCCCGGAAGAGGAAGCGGCCGGCTCCGACGACCCGCGGCGCCAGGCCGAGGTCATCCTCGAGGAATCGACCGAGCGGGTCCTCGGCACGGGCGAGCAGGCGATCGCCCGCGAGCACCGAA
The DNA here is from genome assembly GCA_038240075.1 of Acidimicrobiia bacterium. Lineage (GTDB taxonomy): Bacteria > Actinomycetota > Acidimicrobiia > IMCC26256 > PALSA-610 > DATBAK01. Next base: position 6,298 of record JBBSEC010000116.1, on the reverse strand, counting down.
CCTCCGAAGACACGGTCGAGCCGCTCGAGATCTGATGCCGCGGACCGGGCCCGTGCCCTCCTCTTCGCGGCGGCGCCCGCGACTCAGGCTCCGCTCGTGAGCACGTCGACGCTCGACCACGCGATCGACGGTCACTACCGGCACGAGGCGTTCTTCTACGCCGACGATGACGCATTCATGGACGTGACGCTCGCGTTCATCGGCGACGGTGTCGAGGCCGGCGAGCCGGTCCTCGTCGCGCTGAACGCGGCTCGCATCGACGCGTTGCGCCACGAGCTCGCCAACCGGGCCGACGCGGTGCAGTTCGTCGACATGAGCGAGATCGGTGGCAATCCCGCGCGCATCATTCCCGCGTGGCAGGCCTTCCTCACCGAGCACGCGCGTCCCGGACGCGCGGTTCGCGGCATCGGTGAGCCGATCTGGGCGTCACGCACGCGCGACGAGCTCGCCGAGTGCCACCGGCACGAAGCACTGCTGAACGTCGCGTTCGACGATCCCGACTTCTGGCTGCTGTGCCCCTACGACACGCGGGCACTCGACGCCGCGGTCATCGACGCCGCGCGTCGCACCCACCCGTTGGTTTCGCAGGATCACGTGTCGATCGCGAGCGCGGAGTATCTCGGCGCGCGCGCAGTCGCGGCACCGTTCGCCGAGCCCCTTGCGGAGCCGGAGGTCGCGACCGTGACCCTCGCGTTCCGGCGCGAGACCTTGCGCGACGTCCGTCACCTGGTCGCGACCTGCGCGTCGCACGCGGGATTGAACGACGAGAAGAAGGCGAACCTGCTCCTCGCCGCGTACGAGATCGGAGCCAACAGCGTCGAGCACGGTGGCGGCCGGGGCACGATCCGTATCTGGATCGACGATGTCGACATCGTCTGCGAAGTGCGCGACGGCGGGAGCATCACCGACCCGATGCTGGGCCGGGTCCGGCCTCCGAGTGACGCGCAGCACGGTCGGGGCCTGTGGCTCGCCAACCAGCTCTGCGATCTCGTTCAGATCCGCTCGTTCCCCACGGGAACGATCACCCGCCTGCGCGTGCGCCGGGGCTGACCCCGGCGCACGACGCCTGCTTCAGCTCTCCTTCGCGTCCTGCGCGACTTCCTGCTCGATCTCGTGGCCCTTCGCCTTGGCCTCGTGCGCCTTCGCTTCGGCACGGGCCTTGGTGGCCTCGGTCTCGGCCTTGCCCTTCTCGCGCTGGGCGGAACCTTCGCGGCGCAGGTCCGCGTTGTCGGTCACCTCGCCGGCCTTCTCCTTGACGGCACCCTTGATCTGTTCGATCGGTCCACTCATCGTCTTCCCTTTCGTCGGTGTTCGATCAGTGCGCGCTCGGGATCGCGCCCCCAGCTAGGCGCGCTCTTTGGCCCGCTGCGCGGCCTTCTGCTTCTGCTCGGCGACGTCGGCCTTTGCCTCGTCACGCTGGGCTTCGACCTCTTTGCGCAGCGCCCGCAGCTCCTCGGCCGCACGCGACTGCTGGGCGTCGCCCTCCTTCACCAGGCGGTCGCTGTTGGCGATGGTGCCCACGACCTCCTTGGCGAAGCCGAGGCCCTTGTCGCCGAGCCCGCGCAGCTTGTTGATATCGACCTGTCCGAGTTGCATCGCAATTCCTTCCAGTGTCGGGGGGAGAACCTGGCGTACCCATTTCGTGCGCGCTTGTAACAGTCGCGAGCGATTCGCTTGCTGCGGTTACGGGCGGACGTCCGGCAGCGCGACGAGCAACTGCGACTCCTCGAGCGAGGCGTCGGGCCCGTAGCTGAGGACGAGGGTGCCTTTCGCGTCGCACCTCGGACACGTCAACGCGACGACCGCGAGCATGTCGGCGGGATCCGACGCGCCTTCGAGGCGACGCAGCGACTCGATCGCCGCGTCCCGACCGTCGAACTCCTCGCGGCACGTGAGGCACTGCACTCGCGCGAAGTCGAGCACCTTGAACTGTCCCGCGTAACCCGCGCGCTCCAGCGCTTGCAGCGCGGTGGTCAGGGTCTGCGCATCTTGGGCCACGGGTTCCATCTCTGCGCACTACCGCGCACGACTGCCGGGCAAACCCTTCGGACTCTCGTTTGCGTCGGAGGGCTTCGGGTAGGAACCGGGTCAATACAACATGAGCCGAACAGGAGGGGACACCATGAACGACCCGATCGCGATCTTGAAGCGGGATCATCGCGAGGCCGCGGCCATGTTGAAGCAGTTGGCCGACAGCAAGCCGAGCGCCACCCGACGCAAGGTGACCGACAAGCTCGTTGCGGCGTTGACGCTGCACATGTCGATCGAGGAAGACCTCGTCTACCCGTTGATCGCCGCGCGCGTCGGCAAAGAGGAAGAGCACGAAGCGGAGATCGAGCACGGGCTCGCTCGCGACGGCTTGGCGAAGATGACCGAGCTCGTCGACGAGCCGGGATACGGTGCCGCGGTCGCGATGGTGACGGCCGGCATCAAGCACCACGTGAAGGAAGAGGAGACCGAGGTCTTCCCCGAGCTCAAGTCGAAGCTCGACCGCGACGAGCTGGTCGAGCTCGGCGACGCGGTTGCGGCCCGGAAGTCGAAGCGCAAGCGTTAGACCGAGGAGACTTCCGCGTTCGGCGACTTCATGAACGTGGTCGCGCAACGCATGGTGGTGCTCACCACAATCGCAGGAGACGAGCAAGCGGGCTGCCTCGTCGGGTTTCACTCCCAGAGCAGCATCGCTCCACCGCGGTACGCGGTGTGGCTGTCGACGGCCAACCGCACGTTCCGCGCACCGCATCTCGATGTACGACGACGGCGGAGACGACGTGTGCTTCGTCCTCGAGCCGGATCTCGTCGAGATGCCGGGCTCGTTCACGCCCCTCGAGTCGACCCGACTGGGCGATCTCGTCGCGGGTCACGCGCCATCGGAGCGTCAACATCCCCGTTGACAGCGCTCACGTCTGGTCATGGCGCCGGATAGCCGGCGGTTCTGAGGAGCCCGGCGAGGTGCGCGGCGTTCGCCGCGGCGACCTTCGTCGCCTGGGTGGTCTTGGCGCTGCCGTGAGGCAGGTCTTTGTAATCGGTCTTGTGCATCGCCTCGCCCACCCAGTACGTCATGCCGCTCGCGGGGACCGTGAACCCGACGTCGCTGAGCCCTTGAAAGAGCTCGGCGGCGACGTGATGCGCGCCGTCTTCATTGCCGACGACCGCGACGATCGCGACCCGGTCGAGCGACACCATGCGCCCGTCGTCGTCGGTTTCACCGAGGAACGCGTCGAGTCGTTCGAGCACCCGCTGCGCAAGGCTGCACGGATGCCCCATCCAGATCGGCGTTCCGAGCACGAAGATGTCGGCCGCCAAGATCCGGCGCCGGATCTCGGGCCATCCGTCGCCGTCACCCTCGTCCGAGCTCACGCCCGGCAGCACATTCTCGTCCGCGATCCTCACCACGCCCGAGCTCGAGACGCCGTGCGTCGAGAGCGCGTCGAGCACCTCGCCGATGAGCTTTTCCGTGCTCGACGCACCGTCGGACGTCTTGAGGGAACAGTTCACTGCAAACGCCGTGAGGCTCATCGGGTCGCTTCCCAGTCGCGGATTGAACCGCGCGAAGCGAATGCCTCGCCGGTCGCCGCCATACCGCGCGGAGCCTGCACGCAAACCGACTTCGGAGATGTCCGCGCGGCGGTTTGGGCCCACGCCGGCCGGGTATCGCAGGCGGTGCGGTGGGTGACGGCGCCACGAGCTTTCGGCGCCGAGCCCGCCGTCCAAGCACTGCCCGACCGAGAACCACCGTCGCTCCCCCCGAGCGCTGACGATGAGGCTGATCTCCACCATGCTCGACCTCGGTGCCGTTCCCGCGACCATCGGGTCGGGCCGCTTGCCGAGCGCGCGCGGCCCGCTGACACACATCCTCTTCGACTCGCTGCGCGCGCCGGTCGGTGCGACGCGCGACGTGCTCGCCGACTGCCCGCTGACCGACGACCCGTTGTACGGCGACGACGTTCCGCTCGCGCTCTACACGCTCTACGAACTCCACTACCGCGGCTTCGCCGATGTCGACGACGAATGGGAATGGGATCCCGCCGCACTGCGACTGCGCCGGCGACTCGAAGACGCGTTCCTGCGACGGCTGCGCGCGGAGATCGACGCGCGATTCGGATCGGACCGGATCGCTCCGGCAAACGTGGCGTCCGAGTTGCGCGCGCTGACGACCGGTAACGGGCCGTCGGTGTCCGCCTTTCTGGCCGAACACGGCACGATGGAGCACGTCCGCGACTTTGCGGTGCACCGATCGATCTACCAGCTGAAGGAAGCCGACCCGCACACGTGGGCGATCCCGCGGCTCCGAGGCCCGGCGAAGGCCGCCCTCGTCGAGATCCAGTCCGACGAGTACGGCGGCGGGAACGAGCACGCGATGCACTGCGAGCTGTTCGCAGGCACGCTGCGCGCTCTGGGCCTGGACGCGGAGTACGGCGCCTACCTCGACGTCGTGCCCGGCTCCACGCTGTCGACCGTGAACCTGATCTCGCTGTTCGGCCTTCACCGTCGCTGGCGCGGCGCGCTCATTGGCCACCTCGCGCTCTTCGAGATGTGCTCGGTACGCCCGATGCAGAGGTACGTGACCGCGTTGGAGCGCCTCGGTGTTCCCGAAGCGACACCGTTCTACGCCGCGCACGTCGTCGCCGACGAGTGGCACCAGGTGCTCGCGCTCGAGCAGATGGTCGGTTCTTTGGTCGCCGACGAGCCGAAGCTGAGCGACGACATCGTCTTCGGCGCCCGCGCGCTCGATCACCTCGAGGGTCACGCCGCACGCAGGCTCCTCGATGCCTGGTCGCGCGGCGTGCCCTCACTGCGCACGCGGTGTGCGTAGGCCGGATCGAGAACGGCGGGGCCTAGAACGTGTACGGGCGACTGCCGACGACCAGCCCGACCGACACGACGTCGGTCGGGCCAAAGTCCCAGACGACGGCCTCGATCCGAACGATCTGGCCGTCGTGCTGGATGTCGTCGCCGACGCGTGGGACCGCGACCAGCGGGCCTTCGTACACCGTTGCTTCGTCGATGTGGAGACGCAGTGATGTCATTCGAGCCTTCAGCGTCAGGCGCGACGCAGCGCGCCGACGATGAGAATGACGAGCAGGATGAACACGACGGTTCCGATTCCGATGTACATGCGATGCAACCTCACCTGTCAGCTGCGGGCGCGGGTGACGCGGTTTGGTCAACACGAGTTCCGCAGTGGTGGGAGCGCACTACCCCGCCGCCGGCGCACTCAACCGTTGCTGAGGTCCGCGGCCGCCGCGACGTCGAACGCGTTTTGATGACGCGCGAATCGGGTACGCCACTCGAGCGGCGGGTAGGTTGCTGATGTCCTCACACGTCGGCACTTGCCCGTCGCGTGCGTGTCGCGGGTGGCGTCAACGTTCGAGGCGTGCGAGCAGAGGGACGCGCCACTGCTCGGCCAGCGCAGGATGGTCGGCCACCGCGCGTACGTTGACCGGCTCGATCAGTTGGTGGTCGCTCATGGCACGGTGCGCGTCGTAGACGCTGACGCCGCGCGCATCGAGAGCCGATACCGCGACCGGTCCCGCCGCGCCCACTTCGCGTTCGAGCACGCGCAGGTACCAGCCGGTGCGGGCCGACGAACGCATGCGCGCCTGGATGTCGGCGCGCCCCCGATGGAGCGCGAGCTTGAAGCACGGCCAGCGCGGTTGAGAGACCTGCAGCGTCGCGTCGCCCCACGTCCACACGTCACCGATGTGCACGTCGCGCTCGAGTGCACCCAGGGTGCTGAGGTTCTCGCCGAACGGTGCTGAGCCGAGATCGACGTCGAGCTCTTCGCTCCACGCACCGAGATGCTCGGACGGGTACGCGTAGACGGCCTTGTCGGGCCCGCCGTGCACGGAGAGATCAGCCTGACCGTCGCCCGAGAGGTTGACCTCGGACAACCAGAGCACCGCCGAGGTGTCGACCGTGCGCTTGCGAATGCCGCTCCAGATGTGCTCACCCCTGACTTCCGCGAGCACCGTGGGTGTACCGACATTGACCGACGAGAGCCGGATCGTCTGCATGACCAACCTCCGTTCCGAGATGATGCCAGGCCGAGCCGCACTGCTCTTCGATCGCACGGACGTGCGCGACTGACGAATCGTCCGCTCGATGTCGTGTCGGTTGGTAGGGGACGTCGAGGGAACCGCCGACGTCGTTCTCGCCGTCCTCACCGCCTCGGGCGACCCCGTCGAGCTGATCTCACTCGACGTCACCGCGATCACCGACGATTCCCTTCCTGACGACGACCTGACGCGGCCCGCGCAGCTGGGTTGATCCGAGCCGGGTTTAGGCTGGCGGTGATGGC
>JBBSEC010000115.1:0-14283 GCA_038240075.1 Acidimicrobiia bacterium | reverse complement strand
CGCCCGCATGCGCTTCGCCGTCATGTGCTGCACGCCGTGGCGTTGTTGCGCTCGCTCCGGATTCCTGACGTGGCCACCAATCTCGGGCGTCCGGTATTAGCCTGCTGTCTTTCATGGGGGAAACGCGGTGAAGCTCACGGGCGAGCGCCCGATGGAAGGTGCGACACCCGATTCGCTGCTCGCCCTCCACGACGCCGGCTACCGCGAGGTGGTCGCCCGCCTGGGGCCCGGGTTGGTGCTCGACGTCGGCTGCGGCGTCGGCGACGAGACCGCGCGGCTCGACGGGCCCGACCGCATGGTCGTCGGAGTCGACTACAGCGCGCAGACCGCGCTCGAAGCCGCAGCCGAGTGGGGACCAGGGGGCTCCCGCAACGCGAAGGTGCGGTTCGCAGCAATGGAAGGTGCGTGCCTCGGGCTTCGCACCGGTGTCGTCGACCACGCGTGCTCGTCGCACATCATCGAGCACTTCACGAACCCCGCACTGCACGTCGCCGAGCTCGCGCGCGTGCTCGCCCCCGACGGTACCGCATACGTCATCACTCCCAACGCGCCGGCCGACTTCGAGAACCCGTTCCACGTCTACCTGTTCGAGCCCGAGCACCTGCGCTCGCTCCTGAAGCTGTTCTTCGCCGACGTCGAAGTGCTCGGCCTCGAGGGCGACGGCGAGCTGCACGCCGACTTCGCGCAACGCCGCGCGAGCGGTGAGCGACTGCTCCGCCTCGACGTCTTGAAGTTGCGCCACCGCCTGCCGCGCCGCCTCTACGTGTGGGCGTATGAGCACCTGCTCCCGCTCGTCTACCGGGTGCTCGGCCGCGAGGCCACGGGCATCGGATCGGGCCTCGACGCCTCTCACCTGTTCCTCACGCGGACCATCGAGACGACCACCCCGGTGCTGTTCGCCGTCGCACGCGGGCCTCGACCGCCCATTGGGTGTGAGGACGGGTGTGAGGACGGGTGCGAGGACGGATATCAAACCGGCGCGGCTCCGTCCGATGAGGTGACATGACCATGCGCGTGTTCGTCTCCGTTCCGACCTACAAGGAAGCCGAGAACATCGAGGAGCTGCTGCGCCGCATGCGCGCGGCCGTGCCCGATGCGCACATCCTCGTCGTCGACGACGGCAGCCCCGACGGCACCGCGGAGATCGCCGAGAAGATCGGCGTCGAGCTCGGTGGCATCGAGGTGCTCCGCCGGCCCGGGAAGTCGGGGCTCGGAGCCGCGTACCGCGCCGGGCACGCGATCGGGGTTGCACGCGGATACGACGTCATGGTCCAGATCGACGCCGACCTCTCGCATCAGCCCGAGGCACTCCCGTCGATGCTCAGGGCCGTCGAGGACGGTGCCGACCTCGTCATTGGCTCGCGCTACGTCGAGGGTGGCGCGATCCCGCACTGGCCGGTGTACCGCCTCGCGCTGTCGCGCTGGGGTTGCGTCTACGCGGGATGGGCGCTCCACACCGGTGTCGCCGACTCCACCGCCGGCTATCGCGCGTACCGCGCGTCGGCGCTCAAGCAGATGCACTTCGAGTCGACGCGCGCCAACGGCTACACGTTCCAGATCGAGATGACGTACCGCCTCGTGCAGGTCGGCGGGCGCGTCGCCGAGGTGCCCATCACGTTCCTCGACCGCGAGCGGGGCACGTCGAAGATGTCGGGCCGCATCGTCGTCGAGGCCATGGCGCTCGTCACGCTGTGGGGCCTGCGCGATCGCGTTCTGCGCCGGCGGCGCCGCACCCGATTGTGACGACGACCGCGACGACCGAGTCGACCGCGCGCGTCGATCGGATCGGAGGCCGTGATCGCCGGCTCGACGGGCTGCGGGCGCTCGCTGCGATCGCGGTCATCCTGACGCACGTCGGCGACTGGTCCGACGCGGTGCGCGGCTCGCACGCGTCGTGGATCCAGGAGCTCAACGTCGGCGTCGACGTCTTCTTCGTGATCTCGGCGGTGCTCCTGTACGCGCCATTCGTCGCGCGGCACCTCGACGGCCGGCAGCCCCCGGGCCTCGGCACCTACACGATCCGCAGAGTCCTGCGCATCTACCCGGCCTACTGGGTGGCGCTGCTCGTGATCCTGCCGATCTCACCGGTCTTCGGGCTGCGGGGGACGTGGCAGTGGTTCTCGGTGCCGGCGCTCGTCTACACGTACCGGTTGGCAGGCCTGGGCGGGAACATCGGCCTGCGCCAGGCGTGGACCCTCGTGCTCGAAGTGAGCTTCTACGCGTTCCTCCCGCTCTACGCGTTCGGCATCCGTGCGCTCGGCCGCCGCGTCGGCGCGTTGCGTGCCGAGGTCGGCGGCGCGCTCGCGCTCGTCGTCGCCGGGCCGGCGTTCTTCTACTTCTCGTCGCGCGACGCGGCGTTCCAGGTTCCGTACTTGCTCAGGATCCTCCCGCCGTCACTCGGAATCTTCGGCGCGGGCATGCTGATCGTCGTCGCACGCGAAGCCGTCGCGCGCCGGCCGGAGCCGCCGCGTTGGTGGAACGTCCTCGGCGCGTCGGCCGTGCCCTGGTTCGCGGTCGCCGCACTCGCGTACTGGATCATCTGCAAACACTTGGGCATCAAGCCGACCGAGGCCGTCTTCATCACCTCGACCCAGCAGTGGAACCAGCATCTGCTGCAAACCGTGGTCGCAACGTGCGTGGTCGCGCCGACCGTGATCGTGCCGGCCGGTCGCAGCTGGTCGTTGCGGGTGATCGGGTCGCGACCGCTCGCGTACATCGGCATGCTCAGCTACGGCATCTACCTCTGGCACTACGCGGTGATCGAGTGGCTCGTGCGGAGGATCGGGTGCAATCCCGCGGCACTGAACGTGTGCCCGTCGACGGTGCACTGGTCGTTCGTCAAGGTGAGTCTCGCCGCGATACCACTCTCGATCGCCGCCGGCGCTGCTTCCTGGTATCTCATCGAACGGCCGGCGATCCGCCTCGCACACCACTACGGCCGCGCCCGTGGTGCTCCCCCGACGCAGTGAGCCGAATCTCGGACCGCCGCGGCTAGCGTCCGCGACCATGCGCGCGCGTGTCCGGGGTTTCCACGCTGGTCTGGCGTTCATCTCGCTCGCGGGCCTCGCGTACCGGGTCGGGTACGTGCTCCAGGAGCGCGGCCGCATCAAGCTCAACGGCGACGCGGAGTACTACCACTGGCAGGCGAACGACATCGCGCACGGCCGGTGGTTCATCGATCCGACCCAGTACCGAGAGTTCGGGCGCATCGTTTCGAGCGCCGACCATCCGCCCGTCTACATCCTGTACCTCGCCGCAGTCTCGCGCTTCATCGGCCAGAGCGAGCTGACGCACCGCCTCGCGTCGTGCGTCCTCGGTGGCCTCGCAATCTTCGTGATCGGCCTCGTCGGCCGCGAGCTCGTCGACGAACGCGTCGGACTGCTCGCGGCGGCCGGCGCGGTCGTGTACGCGAATCTCTGGATCAACGACGAGATGCTGATGTCGGAGAGCATGTACGTGCTCATCTCGGCGCTCGTGATCCTCTGGGCGATCAAGTTCTGGAAGCGACCCACGGCCGGTCGGGCTGCAGTGCTGGGCGCGGGCATCGCACTCGCTGCGCTCACCCGGCCCGAGACGCTGCTCCTCTTTCCGTTGCTCGCGCTGCCCTACGCGTTCGCGCGCGGCCCGTCCGATTTGCGCACACGCACCAAGCGCATCGGCGTGTTGTTCGGTGTCGGTTTTCTCGTGATGGCCCCGTGGTTCGGATACAACCTGACGCGGTTCCAGAAGCCCGTGCTCATGTCGAACGGCGCCGGGAGCGTGCTCATGGTCGCGAACTGCGAGCAGACCTACCACGGCTACTTATTCGGCTACTGGTACTTCGGTTGCGCCGCCGGCCTGCTCAACCTGCCGGGTGACGAGTCGCAACAGGAAGCCGTATGGCGCAAACGGGGTCTCACGTACATCACCCATCACGAATCGCGCTATCCGATCGTCACCGCAGCGCGTGTCGCGCGCATGTGGGACATGTGGACGCCGGCGCGCATATCGCAGGGCATCAGGCTCGACGGCTACCTCGAAGGCCGCGGATTTTGGCAGTCGCAACTCGCGACCGACCAGTACTTCGCGCTGCTGATCCCGGCGCTCGCAGGGCTCTGGGTGCTCCGTCGACGAAAGCAGCCGGTGCTGCCCTTCATCGCGATCGCCGCGACCATCACCCTGACGGCGGCGACGACCTTCGGCATCACCCGCTACCGGGCGGCGATCGACGCCATGATGCCCGTGCTTGCCGCGGTCGCGGTGTTCGCAGCGATCGACGAGTGGAACGCGCGCCGGGCTCCCGCAGTGAGCCGAATCTCGGACACCCGCTGCTAGCGTCGGGCACCATGCGCGCGCGGGTCCGGGGTTTCCACGCTGGTCTGGCGTTCATCTCGCTCGCCGGCCTCGCGTACCGGGTCGGGTACGTGCTCCAGGAGCGGGGCCGCATCAAGCTCAACGGCGACGCCGCCTACTACCACTGGCAGGCGAACGACCTCGCCCACGGTCTCTGGTTCATCGATCCGACCCAGTACCGAGCGTTCGGCCGCATCACGCCCAGTGCGGGCCATCCGCCCGTCTACCTCCTCTACCTCGCCGCGGTGTCGCGCTTCATCGGCCAGAGCGAGCTGACGCACCGGCTCGCGTCGTGCCTGCTCGGCGGGCTCGCGATCTTCGTCATCGGCCTCGTCGGACGCGAGCTCGTCGACGAACGCGTCGGACTGCTGGGTGCGGCCGGCGCAGTGGTGTACGCACAGCTCTGGATCAACGACGAGATGCTGATGTCGGAGAGCATGTACGTGCTCACCTCCGCACTCATGGTCTTGTGGGCGATCAAGTTCTGGAAGCGGCCGACCGCGGGCCGGGCCGCATTGATGGGCGCGGGCATCGCACTCGCGGCACTCACCCGCGCCGAGGCGTTACTGCTCTTTCCGCTGCTCGCGCTGCCCTACGCGTTTGTGCGCGGCCCTTCGGATTGGCGCACGCGGATCAAGCACGTCGGCCTGTCGTTCGGTGTCGGCTTCCTGATGATGGCCCCCTGGTTCGGGTACAACATCTACCGGTTCCAGAAGCCGGTGCTCATGTCGAACGGCGCCGGGAGCGTGCTCATGGTCGCGAACTGCGACGCGACGTACTCCGGCCGGTTGCTCGGATATTGGAGTCTCGACTGCGCCAGGGGCCTGAACGTGCTGCAGGGGGACGAGTCGCAGCAGGAAGTGGTGTGGCGCAAGCGCGGTCTCGACTACATCGAGCACCACAAGCGTCGCTACCCACTCGTGACCGCGGCACGCGTCGCCCGGATGTGGGACACCTGGACACCCAAGCGGATCACGCAGAACATCGACTTCGACGGACTGCTCGAAGGCCGGGGAGTCTGGCAGATGCAGCTCGCGACCGATCAGTACTTCGCGATGCTCATCCCGGCGATCGCCGGTCTCGTCGTGCTCTGGAGACGAAAGCGGCCGGCGCTGCCCTTCATCGCGATCGCTGGCGTGATCACCTTCACGGCCGCGACGACGTTCGGCATCACCCGCTACCGGGCGCCGTTCGACGCGATGATGCCCGTGCTCACCGCGATCGCTGTCTTCGCGGCGATCGACGCGTGGAAGGGCAAGGGCGTTGCGGAGGCGACGCCCACGACGCCGGTTCCGGCCGAGCCCCGTCAAACCGTCGGCGTGGCCGGTTCCTGAGTCACACTGCACCGGTGACGCGTCCTTCAGACACCGACGAGGGGACCAAAAGGCTCCTCGTCGACGCGCTCGATGCGGAGCGCTTCGGGCATCCCGGATACCTCTCGTGGTTCTACCGGCAGAACCCGCGCGGCGACGTGATCGAGGAGAACGAGGACGACGAGCACGGCACCCGGATCGGGCACTACGCCGTGATCCCCACCGCGTACCGCACTCCGGCGGGCGTCACACCGTTCATCTTCTCGAGCAACGTGGCCACCAGCCCCGCCGTCCGCCGCGGCGGCCTCTTCCGCGCGATGGCGGAGCGCCTCTACGAGCGGGCGCGGGTGACCGGTGCCCCGGGCATGGTCGGCGTCGGCAACGACAACTCCACGATCGTCGTGGTCGAGCGCTTCGGCTGGCGCGCGCTCGGCCCGCTCCCCGTGCGGGTGTGCGTCCCGTTCCCCGGGCGCGGGCGCGGGGTCGAATCGCGCCGCGTCGACGCGGAGGTGCTCGCGAGCCCATGGTTCGCGGCGCTCGCGGCGGATCTCGACTGGGTGCCGGTCAACGACTGGACGCAGTCGTGGACCGCCGACTTCCTCCGCTGGCGGTTGTCGCGTCCCGACGGCGGCTACGTGCTGCACGTGACGCCCGACGCGATCGCCGTGAGCGTGCTCGCGCACGCCGCGCTGCGCATTCGCGCCGCGGTGCTCCTGAAGGTCTTCCCGCGTCCGGGTGCCACGCTCCCCGTCGCGGCGGCACCGGTGGTCGCCGCCGCGTGCCGGTGCCACCGCGCGGCCATGTGTGTGTACGCCGGGTTCAACGCGCACGTTTCCGTGCGCGGCCTGCGGACACCGAGGCGGCTGCAGCCCTCGCCGCTCAACCTGGTCTTCAAGTCGCTCGACGAGCGCTGGGCCCCGTCGGCGACCTTCAGGCTCGACACGTTCGAGTTCCTCGACATGGACGCGTACTGATGCGGTCGGCCCGATGAGCGCGCCCGCGCCGATCACGTTCACACTCGACGTCGAGGACTACGCGCCCGTCGGCACCGCGGCGCGCGCGCTCACGACCGTTCCTCATGTGCTCGAGCTGCTCGCGGAGCTGGCGGCGACGGGCACGTTCTTCATCGTCGGAGAGTTCGCCGAAGCCGAGCCCGCCCTCGTGAAGACGATCGCGGCCGCGGGCCACGAGATCGCGCTGCACGGGTACCGGCACGTGCCCCTCCCGCAGCTGTCACCCGAGACGTTCCGCGCCGAGACCGCGCGCGGACGCGACGTGCTGCAAGATCTCGCGGGCGCGGCCGTCACCGGCTACCGCGCGCCGACGTTCTCGCTCGTTCCCGAGTCGCGCTGGGCGGTCGACGAGCTCACCGATCTCGGCTTCACGTATTCGTCGAGCGTGCTGCCCGCGCGCAGCCCGCTCTTCGGGTGGCCGGGGCAACCCCGGCATCCGTACCGGTGGCCGACCGGGCTCGTCGAGCTTCCGTGCCCGGTCGCGTCGTTCGGCCGGCACCTCGCCAACCCGTACCTCGGCGGCGTCTACTTCCGCGTCCTGCCCTGGCCGGCCGTGCGCCTCGGGCTCGCGCGGGCACGGCCCGACGAGCTGCTGTGGCTCTACTGCCACCCCTACGACCTCGATCCCGACGAACCGTTCGTTCCCCGCCGGGATGTCGGCCGGATCGGCAACCGCCTGCTCTGGCTCAACCGCTCGGGAATGGCGGCTCGGATCGCCCGGGTCCTCACCGGCCGCGTCGGCCTCCCGCTCGGAGTCCGTGTGAAAGCAATCGGCTGACGTGATTGAGTGAGCCCAAACCGATGAGGAGCACCTGATGGGACTGCGAACCGCCGACGAGTACCGCGAGTCGCTCCGCGACGGGCGCGTGCTCTGGTACCGGGGCGCGCGCGTCGACGACGTCACGACCGACCCCGAGCTCGCGATCGCGGTCGAGCACTCGTCACTCGACTTCGAGGTGGGTCACTCGGCCGAGCATCGCGACCTCGCCGTCACGGTCGATCCCGAGACGGGAGAGGAGTACAGCACCTATTACCGGATCCCCCGCTCCACCGACGACCTCCTCGACCGGATGCGGCTCGTCGAGCTGACGACCGCACTCGGCGGCACGCTGCTCTCGATCAAGGATGTCGGGACCGACGCGCTGTTCGCGCTGCAGACGGTGCTCCAGGGCGAGGAGCTCGAGCGGCTCATGGCGTTCTACCACCACTGCCGAACCAACGATCTCGCGGTCGCGGTCGCGCAGACCGACGTGAAGGGCGACCGCTCGAAGGCGCCGCACGAGCAGGACGACCCCGACATGCACGTGCACGTCGTCGACCGCAGCGACGAAGGCATCGTCGTGCGCGGCGCCAAGATGCACACGTCGCTCACACCGAACGCCAACGAGGTGCTCGTCCTCCCCACGCGCGCGATGAAGGCCGACGACGCCGACTTCGCCGTCGCGTTCGCGGTGCCGCCCGCAACCAAGGGCCTGTCGATGTACGTGTCACCGTACTCGGGCGGCACGCGCCACCCGTGGGAGCACCCGGTCTCGTCGAAGCACAAGATGCTCGAGACGCTCACCGTCTTCGACGACGTCTTCGTCCCCTGGGACCGCGTGTTCTGCTATCGCCGGCCCGAGCTCGCGGGCCCGATCGCGCTCGCGTTCGTCGAGTACCACCGGTTCACCGCGATCTCCTACAAGCTGCCACTGCTCGACGCGCTCGTGGGCTGCGCCGAGCAGATCGCGGAGATGAACGGCGTGGTGCACGCCGGGCACATCCGCGACAAGCTCACCCAACTGGTGATCTACGCGGAGACGGTGCGCACCCTCTGCGAGGCCGCGGCCCGACGCGGGCGGGTCGGAAGCGACGGCTTCTGCCGTCCCGACTCCGCGACCACCAACATCGCGAAGTACACGTTCGCGACCGGGTTCCACTCCGCGGTGCGCTCGGTGCAGGACTGCGCGGGCGGGATCCTCGTGACCGGCCCGGGCGGCGACGACTGGGACAGCCCCGACGTGCGGCCGGTGCTCGAGAAGTACCTGCGCGCCGCCGCGCCCGCGGCCGAGCGGCTCGCGATGATCAACCTGATCTCCGACCTCACCGTGCGCGATTTCGGCGGCTACCACGCCGTGCTCGCGGTGCACGCCGAAGGCTCGATCGAGGCCGAGAAGATGCAGATCTTCCGGGCCTACGACGCCAGCCGCGCGATCGGACTGGCCCGCCGGCTTGCAGGGTTGACGTCGCCGTGACGAAGCGCATCGGAATCCATGTCGTCGCGTACAACGCCGCCGACACGCTCGCGCACGTGCTCGACCGCATCCCGCGCGACTTCGCGGCTCGCATCAGCGACGTGCTCGTGTTCGACGACCACAGCGACGACTCCACGTACCTGATCGGGCTCGGCTACCAGCAGACATCGGACCTGCCGCTGCACGTCTTCCGCAACGAGTTCAACCGGGGCTACGGCGGCAACCAGAAGGCCGGCTACCGCTGGGCGATCGACAACGGCCTCGACATCGTCGTCCTGCTCCACGGCGACGGGCAGTACGCACCCGAGATCCTCCCCGACATGGTCGCCGCCCTCGAGAACGACGAGGCCGACGCGGTGTACGGGTCGCGGATGATGGTCGCGGGGGCGGCACGACGGGGCGGGATGCCGCTCTACAAGTTCGTCGGCAACAAGATCCTCTCGAAGATCCAGAACACCGCGGCGGGCTCGGAGCTGTCGGAGTGGCACAGCGGCTACCGCGCATACAGCGTGGCCGCGCTCAACGACATCCCGTTCGAGTCGAACAGCGACGGCTTCGACTTCGACACCCAGATCACGCTCGCGCTCCTCGAAGCGGGGAAGCGGATCATGGAGATCCCGATCCCCACCTATTACGGCGACGAGATCTCGCGCGTCAACGGGATCGGCTACGCGCGCGACGTCGTCAGCCACGTGATGCGGTACCGGGCGCACAAGATCGGGTTCGGCACCGGCGAGCGCGCGTTCGCGTCGCAGGAGTACGAGTTGAAACAGGGCGCGAACAGCTCGCATCAGCAGATTGCCGCGTGGCTCACGACACCCAAGCCGCTGCGAATCCTCGACCTCGGGTGTTCGTCGGGCCTTCTCGCCGCGCAGCTTCGCGGTCTCGGCCACACCGTGGTGGGAGTCGACGTCGAGGAGCTCGACGGCGTGCGCGACCGCGTCGACGAGTTCGTCCGCGCCGACCTGAGCCTCGGCATCCCGCGCGAAGTCGGCGACGACTTCGACATCGTGCTCGCGGCCGACGTGCTCGAGCACGTACCCGAGCCCGAGCTCCTCCTGCGCGACGCGTCCCGCGTGCTGGGCAGTAGCGGTTCGATGATCGCGTGCGTCCCGAACATCGGGCACTGGTACCCGCGCGCGCGGATCGCCGCCGGCCGGTTCACCTATGAACGCAGGGGAATTCTCGATCGCGGGCACCTGCGGTTCTTCACGAAGCGTTCGTTCTCCTCACTCGCTCGCGAGTCGGGGTTCAACATCGGGCGCTTCGCCGCCGTCGGCGTTCCCTTCGAAGCGCTCGATCGCGGGAGCCGCGGCGGATCAGATCGCGGCGGGTCGGCGCGCGGCGGTGGCGCGCCGCTGCGCCTGGCCGCGCGCATCGACCGCCTCGCGACGAAGGTGTGGCCGACGATGTTCGGGTATCAGATGATCTTCGAGCTGCGCTCCACGGCCAACGCGGTCGGTACCCCACGGCCGTAATCGGGATCACCCGGCCGCAGGTTGCGCTGGTAGACGACCGCGAGGCCAACGCTGATCCACGCGCCGACGAGGAACAGCACGACGGCACCACCCCGCACGAGCTGCCGGCGGCGCCCGGGCACCGGGGCGACCGGATCGACGAGACAACGGAGACCGACGATCGCGAGCACGACCAGCGGCGGCATGAAGTCGGCGAGATACCGGTTGGCGACGTACGCGATCGTCAGCACGAACCCGGTTCCGAGCACGCCACCGAGGACGACCGGCCCGAGCAGGCCGCGGGCGCGTCGAGAACCCGGGCGCGCGCCGCGGAGTAACGCGTAGGCACCGATCAGCGCGAGCACGAAGAAGCCGGGCATGCTCGTGGGGATGCTCGACGACCGATCGAGGGTGTCGAACACGACGGGGCCGACGACGTGTGCGCGGCGATGCGGGAAGTTCACGAACGGGAAGCGACGCTCGAACCGGACGGCATCGGGACGCGAGTACTGCAGCAAGGTCGTCGGCACGAACTTGGCACCAAAGAGACTGCCCCCGTTGGCCGCCAGCGCGACCTGGCGTTGCGCGTCGTAGGTCGTGAACACCTGCTTCTCGAGCGGCAACGCGAACGGTGATCCGAACCGCGCGACGTTCATCGCTCCGTAGAGCACGAGCGGCACCAGCGCGGCGCCCGCGAACCCGAGCACGATCCGGGCGGAATCGTGGCGGCGGTAGATGCCGACGAGCCAGGCGAAGCCGAACGACGCGAGCACGCCGAACCCGACCGACGGACGTGAGAGCAAGGTGATCGTCGCCGCCGCGCTGCACGCTCCGGCGAGGCGCAGGCTCGGTGCGCGGACGTAACGGAGCAGGTAATGCGCCGACGCGAGGCCGCCGGCGATGCCCCACAGCTCCATCTCGTGGTACACGAGCGGCCGGCTGGCGAGGAACGCGACGATCGACCCTCCCCCCAGCGCGGCTTGGAACGCGGCCGTGGCCCACCACTCGCCCCGCCCGAACGGCGTCGGCTCCGCGCCGTTGCTCAGAAGACCGCGCAGCTGCCAGTGGATGCCCGCCGACGCGCAGAGCGCCACGACGAGCGCGAGCACCATCGACGGTCCGGTCAGCCGCCCGTCGAACCGGTGCGTGACCGCGAGCACGGGCATGCGCAGCACGGCGGGCCAGATGCCGAAGTAGGTCTCGTAGTGGCCGTGGATCTTGAACGCCTCGATGCCGAGGTCCTGCAACGGGAGATCCCAGTGTCCCGCGAAGAGCCGGCGCGCCTGCTTGTCGTCGATGCTGCCGAGCAGGGTGGTCGCCGCGTTCGTCGGCGCGCGCGCGAGCAACCACGTGCAGATCGCGACGGCGACTCCCCCACCGACGAGGTTGGCGCGTACGAACGCGGCGCGCGCGTTGGCAGCGAGGTTGGTCGCAGAGCGGCCGGTCGAGAAAGCCGTCACCAGCGCCGCGACCGTTGCTGCAGGGGGCGCTCGAGCCCGAACCAGCTCACCGACGCCACCGCGACCGCGGCCGCGAACGAGAGCGCGATCAGCGCAACGAGCACCGCGATGGAAGCGGAGTCGTACGTACTGAGGCCGAAAGCGTGATCAGCGATGAACTCCCCGACCTGGTGGTGCCACAGGTAGATGCCGTAGCTGACCGCGCCGATGTAGGCGACCGGACGCGACGTCAACATGCGTCCGCCGACACCGGAGCGTTCGAAGCCGAACGCCACCGGCAGGACGGCGCACACGGCCATGATCCCGTAGAGCACCTCCTGGCCGAACTGGTGGCGCGCACGGAAGATGACCGTCGTGCCGTACCAGTGCGCGGCGAGGAGAAGGCACGCGGCCGCGCCCGCCCACCACAGCGGGAGCAGGGTTCCGACCCAGTCGAGTCGTCCGCGCCGGAGGTCGTCGCGGGCGATGACCTCGGCGGCGACGCACATCAACATGCCGAGCACGAACACCGGCAACTGGAACGGCAGCCAGAACGTCGGCAGCACCCGTCCGCTCGCAGCCGTCCACTGCAGCGCGACCAGGCTGACGACGAGCAGGACGCCCAGGCCGCCCACGAGGGCACGGCGCGGGCCCAGCGCGTGCGTCGCGCGCGCGATCGCGAGGAACACGATCGGGAGCAGCACGTAGAACGCCACCTCGACGCTCAGTGTCCACGCGATGCTGATCCCGCGGTTGAGCTGGTACGACGAATACGTCTGCAGCAGGAGGAGATGCGTGAGCCAGTCCTTCCATCCCGACAGCGGCGCGTTGAAGAACAGTGACGCGCAGATCAACGCGAGCCAGTAGGCGGGAAAGATCCGCACGAACCGGCGCACTGCATAGCGCCGGATGCTCGGGAGGGGACGGCCGTCGAGCACGGCCGTGATGAACGGGCGCGCGATCACGAACCCCGAGATCACGAAGAAGACCTGCACCCCGCTCTGCAGCTGGGCGACGATTTCTTGCGCACCGACATGACGGGCGAGGTGCAACACGGTCGCGTGCAGCAGGAGCACCGCGGTCGCCGCCAACCCCCGCAAGCCGTCGAAGCCGGGCAGCCGGCCGGCACGGACGTTGTGAAGCTCACCGCGCTCACCTGCCTGGTTCAACACGTTCGCAGCTACGTGCTCTCTCCGCGCGCGGCGACCTCGTCGTCGTGCGAGCCGCGGACGATCGCGAGCTCCTCAGCGAGGATCCGGGTGCGCTCCTCGAGACGCGACAGCTCGTAGGAGAAGTAGATGCAGACCATGAGGAGGAACCCGATGGCCGCGAGGAACAACGTGCTCGGCGAGTAGTAGATGTGCAGGAACCGCGACGTGCCGTCGAGGATCGACGGGAACGCGACGATCGTCAGCACCGCCAGCCCGACCGACATCCAGAGCAGCGTGTACTTCCCTCGCATCTGGCGCCGGCGCAGCAGGCGCAGCAGGAACACCGCGCCACCGACGGAGACGAGGAACACGAGGATGTGGGCGCGGCCCGAGAGGCCGAGCGATCCACTCGTCGTACCGGGAACACCCGCGGCTCCAAGGACGGCTCCAAGGACGGGTCCAAGCACGACTCCGAGGCTGCTCATGGAAGGGGCTCCTTCTGCTGCTTCGCCTTGGCGGGTTTCGCGCCGGTGCTCGTGCGTGGTGAGACGTGGCTCAAGATCGTGACGACCAGCCGCAGGTAGTGGTACACGAGGCGGAAGTTGCGGGTCGACGGGGTGCCGGCGCGGCGTTCGCGGATGCGGGTCGGTGTCTCGGTCACCTTCATGCCGGCTCGACACGCCTGGAGCAGCGACTCCGCGGAGTCCATGAACTCCACCGGATAGCTCTCCGCGAACAGCTCCAGCATGGAGTGGTCGAAGGCCCGAAAGCCCGACGACGTGTCGGAGAAGCGCTGGTGCGTCATCGCGTTGATCGAGAAGTGCAGGAGCCGCATCGCGCTCCTGCGCACCGGTCCGACGCGGTACTCGACGCTGCCCTCTCCGAAGCGGGAACCGACCACCATGTCGGCGCCGCGATCGAGCCCGTCGATCAGCGCCGCGATCTCGCGCGGGTCGTGCTGGCCGTCGGCGTCGAACTGCACCGCGCGGTCGTAGCCGTTGCGGAGCGCGTAGCGGAAGCCGGTTTGGAGCGCACCCCCGATGCCGAGGTTGAACGGAAGCTCGACGACGCTCGCACCCGCGGCGCGCCCGACCTCGGCGGTGCGATCGGTCGAGCCGTCGGACACGACGAGCACGGCGAGATCCGGCCGGATGGCCGCGAGCTCGGCGAGCGTTCCCGGCAGGGCCTCGTCCTCGTTCCACGCGGGAATGATGACGAGTGTCCGCGGCTGGTTCGGTTGGGCGGTCGTGTTCGGTTGGGCGGTCGTGTTCGGTTGGGGGGTCGTGTTCGGGTGGGCGCCGGGGGCGGGGCCGCCCATGGCCACCACCCGCGCGCGCGCCGCGG
>JBBSEC010000114.1:0-14586 GCA_038240075.1 Acidimicrobiia bacterium | reverse complement strand
GGGCGCGCTCGCGGCGTGGTCGCACTTCCCCGTCGACGCACAGCCTCGGCCGATCGTGCTGATCGGCGAAGCGGTCGACGGGCCGGCTCGCGGGTTCACGAACCCCGACATCCGGATCGCCGACGCGGAGAAGGAAGCCTTCGACGCGGGCATGATGACCGCGCCGGCGTCGTTCCCGAACGGCCCGCCGACGGCCGACGGACTTCCCATCATCGGCGCGGCCGCAGCGTTCGACCGGTTGCGCGCGACGGGCACAGGAACCGCGTCAACCATGCTCCAGACGACCGACGTGCGCCTCGGTACCGGCTCGTTCCTCACCGATCGGGGCTGGCGCACGCTGCCCGCGTGGCTGTTCTCGTTCCACGACGTCGAGGATCCCGCGGCCGTGATCGCGACCGCACAGACCGCGAACTTCCCGAGTCCGAACGGGAACGAGCCACCCGCCCGGCTCGGCGCGAAAGCGACCGCAGGGTCACGCACCGTCGAGCTCACCTTCGTCGGACCGAAGGAGGAGACCGGTCCGTGCGGGGCGCAGTACGAGGCCCACGTCACCGAGTCGTCGGTCGCGGTCGCGGTCTCCGTCTCCATGGTTTCACCGCCCGTGACGACGACTTCGACGCCCAACCCATCGGTGTTCATCGGCTGCGTCGATATCGGCTACTCCCGCCACGTCACGATCACGTTGGACGAGCCGCTCGGCGCACGCGTGCTCGTCGACGACAAGACCAACAGTGCGGTCGCGGTCGACTCGTAGTCGATGCGCGCGCGGCCCGCGCTCGCTAGGTTCTCCCACATGAAATTCGGAATTGCGTTTGCGAATGCGGGGCCGCTGGGTGAGCCGGAGTTGGCGGTGGAGTTCGCGCGGCTGGCCGAAGAGCTCGGATTCGAGTCGCTCTGGACCGTCGAGCACGTCGTCGTGCCCACGGGCTACTCGTCGCCGTATCCCTACTCGCCCGACGGGAAGATGCCCGGAGGCGATCAGGTCGCGATCACCGATCCCCTGATCTGGCTCGCGTACGTCGCCGCGGCCACGACGACGATCCGACTCGGAACCGGCATCCTCATCCTCCCGCAGCGCAACCCGCTCGTGCTCGCAAAGGAAGTCGCGACGCTCGATCGGCTCTCCGGCGGCCGTCTCGAGCTCGGCATCGGTGTGGGCTGGCTGCGCGAGGAGTTCGACGCTCTCGGCATTCCGTTCGAGCGGCGCGGCGCACGCACCGACGAGTACGTCGACGTCATGCGCCGACTCTGGAGCGAGCCGAGCACCGCGTTCTCGGGAGAGTTCTCGAACTTCGCCGAGCTCAACTCGTACCCAAAGCCGGCCGGCACGAGTGTGCCGATCCACATCGGCGGGCATACGGAGCCGGCCGCGCGCCGGGCCGGACGCCTCGGCGACGGATTCTTCCCCGGGCGCGGCGAAGGCGGCGGGCTCGAAGCACTCCTGGAGGCGATGCGCGCTTCGGCCAAGGACGCGGGTCGCGATGCCGACGCGATCGAGATCACGTCCGGCGGAGGGCTCGATCTCGATTCGGTGAAGCGTGCGGCCGACGTTGGCGTCGACCGCTACACGATCCCGCCCCTCGCGTACGACCTCGAGAACCTGCGCACCCGCCTCGGCGCCTTCTCCGAGACCATCATCGCCAAGAGCTGACTCCAAGCTCGACGGAACGGTCCTTGGTACTGCACCTGTGACGCATACGACATAGGTGCAGTACCAAGGAACGGGACCAGGGCGGGTGGTCAGGCGATGCAGTCGGGGCCGAAGGCGATGCGGAGCTCGGCGAAGAGGTCGTTGCGGGGGTCGCAGGCGTACTCGTCGCCCAGCTTCAACACGGTCTCCTTGTCGGGGCCGAGCAGGTGCACGAAGAACGGGCTGTCGCCGGGGTGGCGGAGCAGGATCTCGTGCAGCCGCTCGACGCGGTCGGAGCTGAGCGCCGCCGGCCGGACCCGCAGCCTGACCGTCGGCCCCGAGTCGAGCACGATCTCGGGTCGGGTGATCTCCATCGCGATGAGCTTCGGTGTGTCGTCGCGGCCGTCGACGCGCGCCTTCACGGTGACGATCGCGTCGGGCGCGAGCAGCTCGCCGTAGCCCGTCATGGTCTTCGGGAAGACCATGACCTCGATCGTCGCACCGAGATCCTCGAGCACGAACGTGGCCATGAGGTCGCCGCGCTTGGTGTACTTGCGGTTCAGGCTGCTGACGATTCCGGCGACGGTGCGCATCGACCCGTCTTCGAGCTCGAGCACCTCCGAGATCGTGCAGTCGGAGTGGCGCGCGAGCACGCGGCGCGCGCCGAGCAGCGGATGGTCGGACACGTAGAGGCCGAGCATCTCCTTCTCGAAGGCGAGCTGCTGGGCCTTGTCGAACTCGATTTCCGGGATGGGGAGGCGCTCGTCGAACCCCGCGGCCATCGCGTCGAGCCCGCCCCCCGCCGCGTCGGGTGCGAGGTCGAAGAACGAGAGCGTGCCCTGATCGCGCTCGCGACGTCGGCGCAGCACCCGGTCGACAATCTGCTCGAACACGAGCAGCAGTCCTTGGCGGGGATGGCCGAGCGAGTCGAACGCGCCCGCCTTCGTGAGCGACTCGATCGTGCGCTTGTTCAACGCGATCGGGTCGACGCGTTCACAGAAGTCGTAGAAGTCGACGAACGGTCCACCTTCACGCCGGGCGACGAGGATGAGCTCAGCCACGCCTTCGCCGACGTTGCGCACGGCCGACAGACCGAACCGGATCGCGCCGGCGCGCACTTCGCGCGTCGCGCCTTCGGCCAACACCGCGTCGGGGCCGTCGAACGTGAGCTGCGCGCCGAAGTCGCTCTCGGAGTCGTTGACGTCGGGAACGAGGACGGGGATGTCGAGCAGCCGGCACTCGTTCAGGTAGACCGCGGCCTTGTCCTGGTTCGACTTCACGCTCGTCAGCAGCGCGGCCAGATACTGGACCGGGTAGTTCGCCTTCAGGTACGCGGTCTGGTACGCGATGAAGCCGTATCCGAACGCGTGCGCCTTCGGGAACGAGTAGTCGGCGAAGGGCTCGATCACGTCGAACATCTCTTCGCCGAACTTGCGCTCGTAACCCTGGCGCTCGACGCTGTCGACGAACTTCGAGCGCTCCTTCGCCATGAGCTCGCGCTTCTTCTTCGCGGCCGCCTTACGAAGGATGTCGGCCTCGGAGAGGCTGTAGCCCGCGAGCCGCTGCGCGAGCCGCATCAGCTGCTCCTGATAGATCATCAGGCCGTAGGTGGGAGCGAGGATCTCCTCGACGTCGGGGTGGTAGTACTTCACCTCCTGCCGGCCGTTCTTGCGGGCCGCGTAGTCGGTGTGCATGTTGGTGCCCATCGGACCCGGCCGGTAGAGCGCGACGAGGGCGGCGACGTCCTCGAAGGTGGTGGGCGCGAGCGAGCGGATCAGCGCGCGCATCGGCCCGCCCTCGAGCTGGAACACACCGATCGTGTCGCCCGAGCGCAACAGCTCGAAGGTCTTGGGGTCGTCGAGCACAACCGCGTCGATGTCGACGCGCTCCCCCGTCGAGCGCTCGATGATCTCGAGCGTGACCTCCATGACGTCGAGGTTGCGCAGCCCGAGGAAGTCCATCTTCAAGAGGCCGAGCTCGCCGACGCCGTTCATCTCGTACTGGGTGACGACCGGCGACTGCTCGATCGGCGTGTTCGGCTCCGGCTTGCGCTGGATCGGGAGGTAGTCGGTGATCGGGTCGCGTGTGATGACGACGGCCGCGGCGTGAATGCCGTCCTGCCGACGGAGGCCCTCGAGCCCTCGTGCGACCTCGACGATGCGGTGCGCGTCGGAGTCGACCGCGCACAGGTCGCGCAGGTCGGCCGCCATCTTGAAGCCGTCGGCGAACTTCGGGTCCTCTTCGAGGCACGCGCGTAGCGGCGTGTCTCGTCCCATCACGAGCGGCGGCATCAGCTTGGCGATCTTGTCGCCGAGGCCGTAGGGGTAACCGAGCACGCGAGCCGCGTCGCGCACGGCGGCCCGGGCCTTGATCGTCGAGAAGGTGATGACCTGCGCGACCCGGTCGGTGCCGTACCGGGCCGCCGCGTACTTGATCATCTCGCCGCGGTAGCGCGAGTCGAAGTCCATGTCGATGTCGGGCATCTCTTTGCGGCCCGGGTTCAGGAACCGTTCGAACAGCAGGTCGTACTTGATCGGGTCGATGTCGACGATGCGCAGGCAATACGCGACACACGATCCCGCTGCGCTCCCCCGTCCGGGACCGACACGGATGTTGTGCGACTTCGCGTAGCGCACGAGATCCCAGACGACGAGGAAGTACGCGGAGAACCCCATCGTCTTGATGACGCCGAGCTCGAACTCGAGCCGCTCGAGCACGTGCAGCGCGGGCGACTGGCCGTAGCGGTCCTTCGCCCCTTCGAGCGCGAGCTCACGGAGATAGGAGTTCTCGTCGTGACCCTGGGGCACCGGGAAGGCGGGCAGCACCGCGTTGTCGAACTGGAGCTCGACCTGCGCGCGTTCCGCGATGAGCAGCGTGTTGTCGCACGCCTCGGGGAGATCGCGGAACAGCTGGCGCATCTCGGCGGCGCTCTTGATGTAGAAGTCGTTGCCTTCGAAGCGGAACCGGTTGGCGTCGCTCATGAGCGCGCCGGTCTGCACGCAGAGCAACGCGTCGTGCGCTTCCGCCTCGTGCGAGTGCGTGTAGTGACTGTCGTTGGTGGCGAGCAGCGGTGCGTTGATCGCACGCGCGATGTCGAGGAGCGGTTTGCTCACCTTCTCGTCGTCGGCGAGCCCGTGATCCTGCACCTCGACGAAGAAGTGGTCGCGCCCGAAGATGTCCTGGAACCGCGACGCGGCTTCCAACGCCTCCTGCTCGCGGCCGTCGAGGATGAGCTGCGGAACGAGACCGCCCAGGCAGCCCGTGGTCGCGATGAGGCCCTCGTGGTAGCGCTCGAAGAGCTCCCAGTCGGTGCGGGGCTTGTAGTAGTAGCCGTCGATGTATGCGGCACTGCTCACCTGGATCAGGTTGTGATACCCGGCGTTCGTCTCCGCAAGCAGGGTGAGGTGGTAGATGTCGTGCTCGGAGCGCTTCGGGCGGTCGAATCGCGACTCGCTCGTGAAGTACGCCTCCATCCCGAGCACCGGCGTGATGCCCGCGTCGCGCGCCTGGCGGTACATCTCGAGGACGCCGTACATGTTGCCGTGGTCGGTGATCCCGACGGCGGGCTGCCCGTCGGCGACGGCCGCGCCGACGACGTCGCCGACCCGCGAAGCCCCGTCGAGCATCGAGTACTCGGTGTGGAGGTGGAGGTGAACGAACGACTTCGGCATCAGGAACTCAGATCTCCGCCAAGAGCCACGCTTTTCCACAGCCCTGTGGAACAGGCTGTGCAGAAATCACATGCGTGTCATTCAAGACCTGACCCTATGCCCGTCCCCGGGCCGCGCGCAACGCTTCCTCGGCGCTCGGCGCACACGGCTCCGTGTCGTGTCTCGCACTATGCCCGTCCCCGGGCCGCGCGCAACGCTTCCTCGGCGCTCGGCGCACACGGCTCCGCGTCGCGTCTCGCACTATGCCCGTCCCCGGGCCGCGCGCAACGGCACGAACATCTCCTGGGCGGTCAGGCTGCCGTGGGCCGATCGCAGGTTGCGCTCGCGTGGCAACGCGGGGTCGACGAAGGCAACCGGCTCGCGCGCCGCGAGCACGACGTCGCCGATCCGGCCCGGAATCGTCCCCGTCGCGCCCGTCCCGATCCAGCCTGCCTCGAGCAGCTCGCGCCGGCTGACGACCCACGCCACGTCGTCGTAGCGCGCGTGCGCGGCCGCGAGCAGATCCGCTGCCATTCCCGTGTGCGCGTGCAGATGACGGAAGCGACCGTCGCCCGCCTGCTTCGCGATCATCGGATGCAGCTCGTCGATCTCGATCCACGACTCGGCTTCGAGGTGCACCTGGCCGTGATCCGCGGTCACGAGCAACGCGGCGTCGGACGGCAGCACGTCGAGCAACGCGCCGACGAGCGCGTCGGCCGAGGCCAGCTCGCGCGCGTAGAACTCGTCGCGGAGCCCGTACGCGTGCGCGACCTCGTCGACGCCTGGGTAGTACGCGTAGACGAAGCGCTCCCCCGCGAGAACCAACCGGCGGCAGTGCTCGACGAGCGTCGCGGGTGTCTTCCAGCCGACGAAGGTCGAGCCGCGCAGGTGCGCCTGCGAGAACCCGGACTCGCGGAACTCCTGACGCGTGACCACCGGCACCGGCCGTCCGAGGAACGAGTCGTGGCGTTGCACGCTGAAGGGATCAGGCGGGTGCCGCGACTCCGACTGCCAGCGCAGCACGTTGAGCACTTCGTCGTCGACGAGCATGCGGTAGCCGAGGATGCCGTGCTGTGCGGGAGCGAGGCCGGTCGCGATCGAGGTGAGGGCGGTCGACGTCGTCGACGGCACGACCGTCGTGATCTGCGTGCCGCCCATCGCCGCGATCTCGCGCAGGATCGACGGCCGGCTCGCGACCTCGTTCGCGCCGAGCCCGTCGAGCACGAGCAGCACGACGCTCTGCGCCCCCGCGACGGCTTCGGGCATCCACGGCACCGGCCGCTGCCCGACGAGCGCGGGAATCAGACCCGTCACCGCGGGACCGTCGAACGCGGGAAGGACGGGCTCCTGCGGGGTCGACGGCACGCAGCGCAGGCTACGGGGCCGATCCGCTCTCAGCGCGCCTTCCGGCCCCGGTTCTCTACGATGGTGTGGTGAAGGTCTCGACCCGCAGCGACTACGCAGCACGGGCGCTGCTGTCGCTCGCGCTCCACGGCGAGGAACGACCGACGTCGGTGAAGGAGATCGCCGAGCGCACCGGGCTGCCGCAGCCGTACCTCGAGCAGATCCTGCTCTCGGTGAAGGGGGCCGGCCTCGTCCGGTCGAAGCGCGGGGTCGGCGGCGGCTATGTGCTCGCGCGCACACCTGCCGAGATCACCCTCGCCGACGTGGTGGCCGCGGTCGAGGGCCCGCAACCCGCGCTCGTCGACAACCACGACCACTGCGAGGGCCACTGCGTGCTCCAGGAGGTCTGGGTGGAGCTCTCGGAAGAGACCCGCAAGGTGCTCGACCGCTTCACGCTCGCCGACCTGGTGACCCGCACCCGCACCGGTCATGCCACGACCTAACTCGCGTTTGTTCGGCTTTCAATACGCCTGAGGGGGACTCAAGGCCGGACAAATACTCCGGAAGGTATGACCGCGCGATCAGTCGGCGTCGGGTGGGCCCAACTGGTCGAGCACGGCGACGAGGTCGGGTGGGAGCGGCTCCTCGAAGGTGACGCGCTCCCCTGTCGCGGGATGATCGAATCCGAGTACGCGCGCGTGCAGGAACGGGCGGTGCAACGGGACCGAATCGCGTATCCCGCGGTACGCGCCGTCGCCGACGAGGGGATGCTCGATCGCCGCGAGGTGCACACGGATCTGGTGCGTCCGCCCGGTTTCGAGACGGCATTCGATCAACGCGACGACCGGCCCCGCGTGCGGGCTGCGCGACCACGTGCGCCGGACGTCGTACGCGGTGCGCGCCGGACGGCCTTCCGGGCGCACGGCCATGCGCGTGCGCCGCGACTGCGAACGGCCGATCGGCGCGTCGACGATGCCGCGGCGCGCCGCGGGAACTCCCCACACCAGCGCGTCGTAGCAGCGGTCGACCGTGTGGTTGCCGAGCTGCGCGACGAGCGAGTCGTACGCGCGCGCCGATCGCGCCACGACGAGCAGACCGCTCGTCTCGCGGTCGAGGCGGTGGACGATGCCCGGCCGGAACCGGTCGCCGACGTCGACGAGCTCGGGGAACTGCTCGAGCAGCCCCGATACGAGCGTTCCGTGCTCGTTCCCGGCGCCGGGGTGCACGACGAGCCCCGCAGGCTTCGCGACGATGATGACGTCGTCGTCGGCATGGCGGACCACGATCGGCACGGGCTCGGGACCGGGCGGCGCGTCGGGCACCGGCTCGCGCAGGAGCTCGATGACCTCGCCGGCCTCGAGGCGGCGGCTCTTGGCCACCGGTTGGCCCTCGACGAGCACGGCATCGTCGGCGAGCAGGTCCTGCACGTCGGCCCGGCTCCACCCCGTCAACAGCGCCACCGCGCGGTCGACCCGTTCGCCGGCCAGCTCCTCAGGAACGCTGACCGGTTCCATCAGGCGCTCGTGTCGGAGACCTTCGGCGGGAACAGGCTGCGCAGGATGATGAGCACGGCGCCGACGGTGACGCACGAGTCGGCGAGGTTGAAGACCGGCCACCACCCGACCTGCACGAAGTCGACGACATGGCCGCTGAGGAAGCTCGGCGCGCGCACCAGCCGGTCGGCGAGGTTGCCGAGCGCGCCCCCGAGCAGCAACACGAGCGCGCACAACGTGATGTTGTCCGTGGCCTTGCGCGCAGCGTGTGCGAGCACGACGGCAACCACGATCGCGCCCATGGCGAGCACCGGGGTGAGGTTCTGGAAGCGACTGAAGGCGCTCCCCGAGTTGCGGGTGACGAGGAGCTGCACGTGCGTTCCGACGATCGAGCGCGGCCGCTCCGACCACCGCGACACCGCGAGACTCTTGGTGGCCTGGTCGGCCGCGACGATGAGCGCGACGGCGATCGAGACCCGCGCGAAGCGCCCGGGTGCCGTCACCGCTCGCTCAGCGACGCCGTTCTCCACGCGACTTGCACTTCACACACTGGTCGGCCCACGGGATCGCTTCGAGGCGCGGAACCGGGATGCGATCACCGCAGACCTCGCAGTAGCCGTAGCTCCCGTCGTCGATGCGGACGAGCGCCTTCGCGATGTCGTCGAGCGTCTGGCGCGCCGCGGTCGAGAGGGCGAGATCGCGCTCGCGCTCCACGCTCAGGGTGTCGCCCTCGCCCGACTCTTCGTCGAACTGCGTGTCGCCGGGCTCGCGCTCGTTGGCGAGAGCATCGGCTTCGGCCTGCAGACCCTCCATCTGGCGGATGTGCTGACCGCGCTCCTCGATGAGCTGGATCTTCAAGCGCTCCATCGTGTTCGGCGCCATGGCCGGGGTCCGGTGCTTGCGCGCCACAACTTCCGACAGCACCGGACGGCTCGGAGCCGGCTTCGGGACCAGCGCCGGCGGGCCCTTCACGACCTTCGCCTTCACCGCCTTGCCGGCGGCCACCGCCTTGGTCGCGACCGCCTTCGCGGTCTTTGCCGCCGGCTTCGCGGCGACCTTGGTCGACTTGGCTGCGGCCTTCGCGGGTGCCTTCTTGGCCGGCACAGTCTTGGCCGGCACAGTCTTGGCCGACACCGCCTTGGCCGACACCGCCTTGGCCGACACAGTCTTGGCCGGCACCGCCTTGGCCGACACCGCCTTGCCCGCTCCGCCGGCCTTCTTCGCCGACTTCGCCGGCGCGGCCTTCACGGTCTTCGCCGGCGTCTTCTTCACGACCTTCGCCGCCTTGACGGCCTTCGACGACTTGACCGTCTTCGTGGCCTTCGCGGCGTTGACCGATTTCACGGCTTTCGACGGTTTGACCGTCTTGGTGGTCTTCGCGGCCGCCGTGATCTTCGCCTTGGCCGGCGCCTGGACGCGGGCAGTGGGCTGCAGCTTCGCGCCGGAGCGTCTGCTCATCGCCTTTGCCATTCGAGAACATCCCTTCATTCGGACACCCGCGGTGCTCCGCGTCCCGCCCGACAGGGCGCTGGATTGTAGCCACGCTTGACAGAGGTGCGCGCGCTTACTCGCGCTCGAGCGCCGCAACGAGTCGCACCGTGACCACCGCGACCGACAGCCCGGCGATGCGAAAGCGTTTGAGCCGTGATTGCGCCCCCGAAAGCAACACGATCCGAGAGGTTGGAACGCCGAGCGTGGCGCTCAGCAACTCGATCGTGGCGGCGTTGGCGCGCCCGTCGACCGGTGGCGCCATCACCCGCACCTTCAGTGCCTCGCCGTGCCGCCCGACCAGATGCGTGCGTCCTGCGCGCGGCTGCACGTGGACGTGGACGACGGCACCGTCGCCATCGGGCTCGACGACGCCCTGGAGACCATGAGCACCGAGACCGCCTAGTAGACCCAGACCGCGGTCCCGAACGGGAGGACGTTGCTCGCCCAGATGAAGTTGATGGCCTCGTTGGTCATGCGCACACAGCCGTGCGACGCGGGGAACGGCGGGATCGACGGCGACCCGTGGAAGGCGATGCCGGTGTTGGTGAAGAACCGCGGCCGCCAGAGCGTTCCGAGCTGGGAGACGTCGAGACCGTCGATCGCCCGCAGGACCGTGAAGTGGCCGTCGGGCGTCTGCGCGGTGAATTGCTGGCCGTCGAGGACGTACGGGATGCCCGACCCGGTCGACGTGTTGATGACCCAGACCGTGACCCCGTTGTTCTCGATGATGACGACCTGATGCTCCTTGTCGACCTCGGCGACGTAGCCCGAGGTCGAGTGCGGCGTCGGCCGGTGCGCGGTCGAGAGCCGCTGGCTCGTCTGGATGTCGACGATGCCGGTGCGCGGGAGGCCTTCGATCTTCTGGAACGCGTAGACCGCCTGCTGCGTGGTCTGGCCGTAGCTGCCGGTGGCACCGTCGATCCAGTAGCCGAGCGCCATCAGGTGCTGCTGCAGCGACGTGACCGCGGCACCCGAGTCACCGGGCGACAGCAGCGGCGTGTTGAACGGCAGCGGCGTGACCAGCATGCGGTATCCGTAACCGCTCGTGATGCCCGTGATCTGCACGACCTGCGAGAGGCTCGAGACGTGACCGGCGCCGCTGCCCTCGAACGGCGCGACACCGAACGAGAAGATGCCGCCGTCGCGCGCGGCGAGCCAGTAGCCGTGGCCGCTCGGGGTGCGCGCCATACCGACGATCGGCTGGTTCAGGCGGATTGCACCGGTCGAGCCGTAGAACGCGGCGTCGCCGAACGAGAAGATGCCGCCGTCGCTCGCAACGAGCCAGTAACCGTGACCCGACGGCGTCGACGCCATCCCGACGACCGGTCGGTTGAGGTGGATGCCACCGGTCGATCCGTAGAACGCGGCGTCGCCGTAAGAGAAGATCCCGCCGTCGGAGGCGAGGAGCCAGTAGCCGTGACCGGACGGCGTCGGCGTCATCGCGATCACCGGCGCGTTCAGGTGGATGCCACCCGTCGAGCCGTGGAACGATGCGTCACCGAAGGAGAACACGCCACCGTCGGATGCGACCATCCAGTAGCCGTTGCCCGACGGCGTCGCCGACATCGAGATCACCGGCTTGTTGAGGTGGATGCCACCCGTCGAGCCGTGGAACGCGGCGTCGCCGTACGAGAACACACCACCGTCGCTCGCAACGATCCAGTAGCCCTTGCCCGACGGGGTCGGCGCGGAGCCGACGATCGGCGCGGCGAGGCTGCGGCCGTGCGTCGAGCCGTAGAAGCCGGCCGCACCGAACGTGAGGACGGTGTCGTCACCCCCGGGTGCGGGCGCGGCCGCAGCAACGGGAGCGGCGGTGGAGGCACCCGCGGCCGTCGGCGCGACCAGCGGAACGATTCCCGCCATCGCGGCCGTCACGGCGGTCGCGAGCAGGACAGCACACAGTGAACGACGCGGCGCGGCAAAGGGCACGCAGAACTCCTACCAAGAAGGAACGGACCGGGGATTCGCACCCTACCGCGCGCCACCCCACCCGCTTCAGGCGGGGAACAATCGCCTCGGAACGGGACGCACGTTCTAACGTAGAACGATGTTTCGCCCGGTCGAATCGTTCGATCTCGTCGCACTCGAGCACGACGTCCTCACGCGCTGGCGCGAGGGCGACGTCTTCGCGGAGAGCCTGCGCCGGCGCGAGGGCAGGCCCGAATGGGTGTTCTACGAAGGGCCGCCGACGGCCAACGGGCGACCCGGCATCCACCACGTCTGGGCCCGTCTCTACAAGGACATCTTCCCGCGCTTCCGCACGATGCAGGGCAACTACGTCGCCCGCAAGGGGGGCTGGGACTGCCACGGCCTGCCGGTCGAGGTCGAGATCGAGAAGGAGCTCGGCTTCACGAGCAAGCACCAGATCGAGGACTTCGGCATCGAGGCCTTCAACCAGCGCTGCCGTGACTCGGTCCACCGCTACGTCGAGGACTGGGGCACCCTCACCAGCCGCATCGGCATGTGGATCGACACCGCCAACGCGTACTGGACGCTCAACAACACCTACATCGAGACCGTGTGGTGGCTCTTCCACCGGCTGTGGGAGCAGGGCGACATCTACGAGGGCTACAAGGTCGTCCCCTACTGCGGGCGCTGCGGCACCGCGTTGTCGAGCCACGAGCTCGGCCAGCCCGGCGCTTACGTCGACGTCACCGAGCCGTCGGTGTACGTGCGCTTCCCCGTCGTCGAGCGCGACTTCGACCTCGTCGTGTGGACCACCACACCGTGGACGCTGATCTCGAACGTCGCGGCCGCGGTCGGTCCCGAGCTCGAGTACGTACGCGTCCGCGATCCGCAGGGTGGACGCAATCTCGTGATGGCGGCCGCGCGCGTCGCCGACGTCCTCGGCGACGCCGAGATGGTCGGGCCGATCGCGGTCGCCGACCTCGTCGGTCTTCACTACGAGCGGCCCTTCACGGTCCTCCCGATCGACGCCGGCGCGAACCGTGTCGTCGCGGCCGACTACGTCACCGTCGACGACGGCTCGGGCATCGTGCACCTCGCGCCCGCCTTCGGTGAGATCGACCGCGAGATCGCCGTGGCCGAAGGACTGCCGTTGCTCAACCCGGTCGGACCCGACGCGCGGTTCGACGCGAGCGTTCCCGAGCACCGGACGAAGTTCGTGAAGGACGCCGACCCCGCGATCATCGCCGAGCTGCGCGAGCGGGGGGTGCTCGTCAGCGTCGTCGATAACACGCACTCGTACCCGCACTGCTGGCGCTGCGGAACCCCACTGATCTACTGGGCGAAACCGACCTGGTTCGCGGCGACCTCCGCGCACAAGGCCGAGCTGCTGCGCGAGAACGAGACCGTCGGATGGCATCCCGAGACGATCAAGCACGGCCGCTTCGGTGACTGGCTCGAGAACAACGTCGACTGGGCCCTCTCGCGCGACCGCTTCTGGGGAACGCCGATCCCCGTGTGGCGCTGCCGCGATCCGAAGTGCGCGACCGACACGTGCGTCGGTTCCGTCGCCGAATTGTCAAAGCTCTCGGGGCAGGATCTGTCCGAGCTCGACCTGCACCGTCCCTACGTCGACGATGTCGTCATCAACTGTCCCGCGTGCGACGGGCGCGCGTTCCGAATCGAGCCGGTGCTCGACGCATGGTTCGATTCGGGCTCGATGCCGGTCGCGCAGTTCCACTATCCGTTCGAGAACTCCGACCTGTTCGAGCGCCGCTTCCCCGCCGACTTCATCTGCGAGGCGATCGACCAGACGCGCGGCTGGTTCTACTCGCTGCTCGCAGTGAACACGCTCGTGTTCGGACACACGCCGTACCGCAACGTCGTATGTCTCGGCCTGCTCGTCGACGGCGACGGCCGCAAGATGTCGAAGTCACGCGGCAACGTGCTCGACCCGCGCGAGATCCTCGAGACCCGCGGCGCCGACGCGCTGCGCTGGAACATGTTCTCGGCCGCGTCGCCCTGGGCGACGCGCCGGATCCACCCGGACAGCATCGACGAGTCGACCCGCCGGTTCCTCTTGACCCTGTGGAACACGTACTCGTTCTTCGTGACCTACGCGCGTCTCGACGGCTGGGAGTCCGGAGCCGATGGTGCATCGGCGTCGACCGCGGCCACCGACGGATCGGGGCACGTCCTCGACCGCTGGATCACGTCGCGCTTGGAAGCGACGCTCGCCGCGGTCACCAACGGGCTCGACCAGTTCGACGCGCTCGGCGGCGCGGCCGCGCTCGAACGCTTCGTCAGCGATCTGTCGAACTGGTACGTGCGCCGGTCGCGACCACGGTTCTGGAAGTCGGCCGACCCCGCGGCGCACGCGACGCTGCACGAGTGCCTCGTCACGGTCACGTTGCTCCTCGCGCCCTACTGCCCGTTCATCACCGACGAGCTGTACGCCAACCTCACCGGGAGTGCCGACTCCGTGCACCTCGCCGACTGGCCGGTCGGCGATCCGTCGCGACTCGATCCCGCGCTCGACGCGGAGATGGAGCTCGCGCGCGAGGTCACCTCACTCGGGCGCGCCGCACGTACCGAGGCGAAGACGCCGGTGCGGCAACCGCTGAGCCGCGCGTTCGTCCTGCTCCCATCGGGAGCGGTGCTGCGCGACGAGGTGGTCACCGAGATCGCGACCGAGCTCAACGTGAAGCGGGTGGAGGTCGTCACCTCGCTCGAGGGAATGCTCGACTACACGGTGGTGCCGAACTTCAAGGCGCTCGGCCCGCGTCTCGGCAAGCTGCTGCCGCGGGTGAAGGCGCTGCTGAGCGACCTCGACGGTGCCGTGGTGCGCCGCGCGTTCGATGACGCGTCGGAGTTCGTGCTCGACGTCGACGGCACCCCGGTGACCCTCGGTCCGGACGACGTCCAGGTTCGTGCCCAGCAACACGAGGAGCTGGCGCTGGCGCAGGACGGCGACGTCGCGGTGGCGCTCGATCTGACCCTCGACGACGACCTGCGGGCCGAAGGCAGTGCCCGCGAGCTCGTCCGGCTCGTCAACGACCGGCGCAAGGCGGTC
>JBBSEC010000113.1:0-14895 GCA_038240075.1 Acidimicrobiia bacterium | reverse complement strand
TCGATCTCGGCGGGGTAGATGTTCACGCCGCCCGAGATGATCATGTCCTTCTTGCGGTCGCAGATGTAGACGTAACCCTCGTCGTCGAGGTACGCGACATCACCGACCGACTTCCACTGACCCTCACTCTCGGCGAGCTCCGTCAGCTGCTCGGTCGTCTCGTGATAGCCGTCCATCGCGAGCGTCGTGCTCACGAACAGCTCGCCGGGTTCTCCGAGCGACGCGTCGGTGCCGTCTTCGCGCACGATGCGCATCTGCACCCCGCCGTACGGCCTGCCGCACGATCCCGGCTTGCGCAGCTGGTCTTCGGGCTTCAAGACGGTGTCGACGCCGAGCTCGGTGGAGCCGTACACCTCGTAGAGGAACGTGGTCCCGAGCTTCTCGAAGACCTCCTCCTTCAGCGCGTAGGGAACCGGCGCCGCGTTCGCGATGAGGCAGATCATGCTGCTCATGTCGGCCTGGGCGAGCTCGTCGGCGGGAAGGCTGACGATCCGCTTCACCTGAGTGGGCGCCGAGAAGGTGTTGGTCACGCGGTGCTCCCGTACGAGCCGGATCCACGCGACCGGGTCGAAGCGGCGCAGCACGATGATCGGCGCGCCGAGGGTGTGCGAGAGGGACGCGAAGGCGAGCGGACCGGAGTGGTACAGCGGGCCGGTGGTGAGGTGCACCGCGTTCTCGTGGAGCAGGTTGAGCTCGGCGAGCAGCGCGAAGACGAGCGTCCGGTCGGTGCGGGTACGCAGGGCACCCTTCGGCTTTCCGGTGGTTCCCGACGTGTAGATCATCGCGGCGCCGGCTTCGGATGCGTCGACCGGCGGCGGCTCGGCTTCGGAGCGGCCGGCGAGCAACGGGTCCCAGTCGTCCCACCCGTCGGGGGCGGCTCCGCCGAAGCTGACGAAGTGGCGGACCTTGTTCATCTCCGGTCGAACGGAGTCGGCCACCGGTGCGTACTCCGCATCGGCGACGACAATGGTCGCGTCGGAGTTGTCGACGACGTACGCCATCTCCTCCGCGTTGAAACGGTACGAGAGCGGAACCGCGACGAGCCCCAGCTTGCGCGCGGCGTGAATCGTGACGAGCGCCTCGAGTGAGTTCGGCCCGCACCACACGAGACGCTGGCCGCGTTCGGCACCGTTCGCGAGCAATCCGTGAGCGAGGCGATTCACCATCGCGTTCAGCTCGCGAAACGTCGTGGTCGACGGTCGCGCGCCGCCGCTGTCGTCGACGACCACCGCAACGGCGTCGCCGCGCGTGTCGGCATGAACCGCGAGGATGTCGGGAGCCGCGTTCATCGAACGGTCTTCATCGATCGGTAATCCCCCCTGCAAGCGCCGGTACTCTACCGCCGTGCCTCGGGCCTTCCGTCTCAGCGGGATCATTGAAGGTTTCTACGGCCCGCCGTGGTCGCGCGCGGCCCGACGCGATCGGCGCCGGCAGTGACCGACGCGTCCCCCGGGTCGTCGAACGAATCGTCGAACGGGTCGTCGAGCACCGAGCCCGGCGTTGCGATCAGCATCGTGATGCCGGCCTTCAACGAAGCAACGATCATCGAGCGTTCCCTCGGAGAGTTGCTCGACGGCCTGCGTGTGCGCGGCGAGCCGTTCGAGATCGTCGTCGTCGAGAACGGCTCGACCGATGACACCTTCGCGATCGCGGCGGTGGTCGCGGCGCGGAGTCCCGAGGTGCGCGTGCTACACCGCGAGCACGCCGACTACGGCAACGCGCTCCGGCACGGTCTGCTCGAGGCGCGCGGCGACATTGTGGTCAACTTCGACTGCGACTACTACGACATCGGGTTCATCGCGCGTGCCGTCGACCGCATGCGTGAGCCCGAACGACCGCACGACTCGCTGCCGGCGATCGTGGTCGGCTCGAAGCGCGCGCCCGGCGCCGACGATCGCCGTAGCTGGAGCCGCCGCCTCGTCACCACCACGTTCTCCACGATCCTGCGCACCGGATTCGGACTCACGGTGAGCGATACGCACGGCATGAAGGTCCTGCGGCGCGAGCCGCTTCTGCCCGTGGTCGCGCGCTGCAAGTTCGGACGCGATCTCTTCGACACGGAGCTGGTCCTGCGCGCCGAGCGAGCCGGGCTCGTGGTGGCCGAGATCCCGGTCGACGCGGAGGAGCTCCGGCCCGCACGCACCTCGATCGTGCGTCGCATTCCGCGGACGATCTCGGGTCTCGCGCGGCTCTGGTTCGTGCTGAGGCGCTCGGAATGACCGTCATCGCCGGCGCCGGCGTAGTGGCCGACGGCTGCGATCACCACGACACCGGTTGGGTCGAGTTCGACGGGGCCCACATCGTGGGCGTCGGCACCGGGTCGCGGCCCGGCGCGACCGGTCCCGCGGATGTCGTGTTGGTGCCCGGGTTCGTCGACCTCCAGATCAATGGACTGGGTGCCATCGACTTTGCGCACTCGGACGTGGCGGGATGGCAGCGCGCGCTGCACACGCAGGCGCGTCACGGTGTCACCGCGTGCTGCCCGACCCTGGTGTCGGCTCCGCTCGCGTCGTACGAGGAACCCCTGGCCGTCGCGCGCGGTCTCGCGTCCGATACCGGCGACTCCGGTGCGGCCGTGCTTGGCGTGCACCTGGAAGGACCGTTCCTCGGCGGCGCGCCGGGCGCGCACGTGGTCGAGCACCTTCGTACCGTCGATCGCGCGTGGCTCGAAACCCTGCTCGAACGCGCGCCGGGCCTCGTGCGCATCGTCACGCTCGCGCCGGAAGCCGACCCCGATCTCGCCGGCACTCGAATGCTCGCGGCGGCCGGTGTCGTCGTCGCGATCGGGCACAGCACCGCGACCTACGACGAAGCGCGCGCGGCCGCCAGCGCCGGCGCGACGCTCGTCACCCATCTCTTCAACGGCATGGCGCCGTTCAACCATCGCGAGCCGGGCCTGGCGGGAGCCGCGCTCGACGACGCGCGGTTGACACCGTCGCTGATCGCCGATCTCGTGCACGTGCATCCGGCCGCGCTCCGGCTCGCGATCGGAGCCAAGCGCTCGGTTGCGCTGGTCACCGACGCGGTGGCGGTCGAGGCCGGCACCATCGGCGAGGTCGTGATGCGGGAACGCGACGGAGCGGCCCGCCTGCCCGACGGCACCCTCGCCGGCTCGGTCCTGATGATGGACCGGGCCGTGAGCAACGTCGTCGACCTGGGGTTCTCGCTCGCCCGGGCCGTCGAGCTCGCCGCGACGGTGCCCGCGCAGATCCTGGGATGCACCGACCGGGGCCGCCTCGAGGCCGGGCGGCGCGCCGACATCGTCGCGCTCGACCGGGAGTCGCTCGCCGTCCGCGCGGTGTGGATCGGCGGCCGACCCGTCGACCTCGCCCCCTGAGGTTCATCTCGCGCGCTTCGCGGCCGATAAGCGGGCGTGCTGAGATCGGCTCTCCGCGGTCAACGCAGGCGCCTGATCCTGCTCGCCTTCTCGTCGCTCATCGGCGGCTTCTCCGAAGCGGCGGTGCTCCTCATCATCGCGAGAGTCGCGGTCTCGATCGCGACGAAGAGCGCGCACGCAACCAGCGTGCGGCTCGCGCTCGGTCCCGTGCACGCGAGCTTCGACGTCGGAGCGCTGCTCGCGGTCGGCGGGGCGCTGGTCGTGCTCCGCTTGGGTCTCAACGCGTGGCAGGCCTGCCTCGAAGCCGCCGCGACCACCGCCGTGGTGACCACGCTGCGCAAGACCGTTGCCGGCGCGTATCTCGACGCAACGTGGGCGCTGCAGGCTGAAGAACGCACCGGTCGGCTGCAGGAGCTGCTCACCACCTACACGACCGAGGCGTCGAGCGCGGTGATGAGCCTGATGACCGGCGTGGTCGCGTCGCTCAACCTGGTGGCGTTGATCGTCGCGGCAGTCGTGGTGAACCCCACCGCATCGGTCGTGGTCGCGGGCACCGCACTCGTGATCGGATTGTGCCTGCGCCCGTTGCGCGCCGCGGTGCGGCGCCGGGCGGGCCTCATGGCGGAGGCGAACCTCGCGTTCGCGACCGGATTGACGGAGTTCGCAGCGACGACGCAGGAAGCGCGCATCTTCGAAGTCGAAGGGCAGGTGCGATCCCGCCTGCACGAGCTCGTCGACGATGTCGGCAGCCGCCAACGCGCGCGCATCATCCTCGTGCAACTGCTTCCCGCGGTCTACCAGGCCGCCGCGCTCACCCTCATCGTCGGCGCGCTCGCCGTCGCGTACAGCATGGGCT
Source organism: Acidimicrobiia bacterium (assembly GCA_038240075.1). Classification (GTDB taxonomy): domain Bacteria; phylum Actinomycetota; class Acidimicrobiia; order IMCC26256; family PALSA-610; genus DATBAK01. The sequence goes on along the minus strand of JBBSEC010000113.1, from coordinate 10,702 downwards.
TCTCGGAGCTGTCGACGCTCGGCGCGGTGGTACTGATCATGCTGCGCTCGGTCTCCTACGGGCAGGGTGCGCAGTCGGGGCTTCAGAGCGTGCACGACTCGGCTCCGTACTTCGACCTGCTGGCCGGTGAGGTCGCGCGCTACGAGGCGGCCGCGCTCGATCGCAGTGGCGAGCCCGTCGCCGAGATCGGTCGCCTCGCGTTCCGCGACGTGGCCTTCGAGTACCAGCCTGGCGAACCCGTCTTGCGCAACGTGTCGTTCAGCGTCGAGCGGGGTGAGATCATCGGCATCGTCGGGCCTTCGGGAGCGGGCAAGTCGACGCTGGTCTCCCTCATCCTCCGCCTGCGCGAGCCGACGGCCGGCGCGGTTCTCGTCGACGGGCGCGACGTCCGCGGCCTGTCGATCGACGACTGGTACCAGCACGTGGCCTTCGTCGCGCAGGACCCGCTGCTGTTCGCGGGCACGGTCGCCGAGAACGTCCGCTTCTTCCGCGACGACATCTCCGACTCCGATGTCGAACGGGCCATCCGGCGCGCGCACCTGCACGACGACATGGCGCTGATGCCGGCGGGCCTCGACGCGCCGGTCGGAGAACGCGGCAGCCGGCTCTCCGGTGGCCAGCGGAAGCGACTGTGCATCGCACGCGCCCTGGTCGACGATCCCGACATGATGGTGTTCGACGAGCCGACCAGCTCACTCGACGGGCGCTCCGAAGCGTTGATGCGCCAGACGATGCGCGAGCTCGCGCCGCGGACCACCGTGTTCGTGATCGCGCACCGGCTCTCGACGCTGACCATGTGCGACCGGATCATGGTGATCAACGACGGCACCCTCCAGGGCTTCGAGGAGCCCGGCCATCTCGCCGAGAGCGATTCGTTCTATCGAGAGGTGCTGGAGCTGGCCCAGCTGCGTTGAGCCCGTAGACCCCGACGGCCGGCGCCGTTGATCGACGCCTCGGAACCAGCCGGTAGATTCGGGCCATGGACATCGTCGCGGCCCTCTTCGTCGAGAACATCAACTTCCGCCAGGTCGAAGGCCCGTCCACCCGCATCGACATCACGGGCGCGTTCTTCTCCACCAAGGCCGATGCGTTCCCCGCGCACCTCTCGCCCCACCTCGTGGTGCTCGTCCGCGTCCCGCAGGACGGCGAAGGCAGCGGCACGCTCGAGACCCGGTTCGTGAACGACGCCGGCGAGGAAGTGGGTCGCAACGTGCAGCAGTTCGTCGTCGAGCCCGGCAAGTTCGGATACCGCCTCGTCAAGGGTGAGCTCGAGTTCGACGCTCCCGGCACCATCGAGGCCCACTGCACGATCACCGAGACCGGCTCGGCTGTGGTCGTGCCGCTGACCGTCCTCGGCTAGGCACGCGGGTGTCGCGCTACGCCGCCGCGCTCTCGACGCACCCGGTGGCGTTCGAGGCGGTCGGCGCAGTCGCGGGCGAGATCATCGAGCAGCTCGACGGCGACCGGCCCGACCTGCTCGTGTGCTTCATGTCGCGTCACCACGTCGCGTACTTCACCGACATCGCGCACGGGTTGCGCGCGCTGATCGAGCCCGACGTGCTCCTCGGCGCGACCGCGGTCTCGATCGCGGGCGGGTCGCGCGAGGTCGAGGACGAGCCCGCGCTGAGCGTCTGGGCCGCCGACTGGGGTGGCGGTCGCGCAACCGGGTTCGTGCTCGATGTGCACGCGCACGTCGGTGGCGACGGGGCCGAGGGTGTGCGGGTCGAGGGTTGGCCCGCCGACATCGATCGCGACGCGACCGTGCTGCTGCTCGCCGATCCGTTCTCGTTCCCCGTCGCCGATCTGCTGGCCCTCTGCAACGAGCGCGAGCCGGGTTTGCAGGTGATCGGCGGGCTCGCGTCGGCCGGCCCGATCGCCGGGACGAACCGGCTCGCGCTCGACGACCGGGTCACCGACCGCGGCGCCGTCGGCGTCGTGCTGCCGCCCGAGGTCGCGGTGCGCACGATCGTGTCGCAGGGTTGCCGTCCCGTCGGAAGCCCGTTCACGGTGACGAAGGCCGAGCGCAATGTGGTCGAGGAGCTCGGCGGCCGGACTGCGATCGCGCGGCTCGAAGAGCTCGTCGCGGCCGCCGGTCACGAGGAGCGCGAGCTGTTGGCCCACGGCCTGCAGATGGGCATCGTCGTCAACGAGAACCGCACCGAGTTCGATCGTGGCGACTTCCTCGTCCGCAACGTGATCGCCGCCGACCACCGCAACGGCACCGTCACGGTCGGTGAGCAGGTCGAGGTCGGTCAGACCCTGCAGTTCCAGGTGCGCGATGCGCACGCCGCGGAAGAGGACCTCGCAGCGCTGCTCTCCGACGTCGGGGGTGATGTGCGCGCCGCGCTGCTGTTCACGTGCAACGGCCGCGGGGTCCACCTGTTCGGCCGGCGCGACCACGACACCGGCATGATCGAGGAGTGGCTCGGTCCGGTGCCGCTCGCGGGGGCGTTCTGCGCCGGCGAGATCGGCCCGATCGGCGGCCGGAACTTCCTTCACGCGTTCACCGCCAGCATCGCCCTCTTCGCGTAACGGAGCCGGCCGCGACGGCGTTTAGTCTGGCCCCGATCGCCGGAGCGAACGCATCAGCCGTGACCAGTGCCCCACAGACGGCGAAGCGCATGCGTGCGCGACCATGAGAACGAAAGGGCTTGCTGTGAACGAAGCCGAGTTGGAACAACGAGGGATCAATGTGATCCGCGGGCTCGCGATGGACGCGGTCGAACGCGCCGCGAACGGGCACCCCGGCACACCGATGGCGTTGGCGCCGCTGGCGCACGTGCTGTGGACGCGCGTCATGAACTACAGCGCGAGCGATCCTGATTGGGCGGATCGCGACCGGTTCGTCCTCTCGGCCGGCCATGCATCGATCCTGCTGTACTCGATGCTCTACCTCACCGGCTTCGGCCTCGAGCTCGACGACCTCCGCCAGTTCCGCGAGTGGGGATCGCGGACACCGGGTCACCCCGAGCGGTTGCACACGCGGGGCGTCGAGGTCACCACGGGCCCGCTCGGCCAGGGCATCGCCAACGGCGTCGGCATGGCGATCTCCGAGGCCCACCTCCGTCAGCGCTTCGGGCCCGAGGTGAGCAACCACCACGTGTTCGCGATCTGCAGCGACGGCGACTTCGAAGAGGGCATCAGCCACGAGGCCGCGTCGCTCGCGGGCCACCTCGGTCTCGGCCGCATGGTCTATGTGTACGACGACAACCACATCTCGATCGACGGCCCGACCGAGCTCTCGTACAGCGACGACGTCCCGAAGCGGTTCGAGGCGTACGGCTGGCACGTCGTCCAGCTCGGCGAGACCGCCAACGACCTCGACGTGCTCGAAGCCGGGCTCCGTGAGGGCATCGCCGAGGAAGACCGGCCGACGCTCGTCGTGCTGCGCAGTCACATCGGCTGGCCGTCGCCGAAGTACACCGACACTGCGCACGCGCACGGCAACCCGCTCGGTGCCGACGAGGTCGCGAAGGTGAAAGAGATCCTCGGGCTCCCGGCCGAGGACTTCTTCGTCCCCGACGACGTGCTCGAGCTCTACCGCGCTGCGGGCCGGCGCGGCAACGACCCGCGCGACGAGTGGCGCGAGCGGGTCACGGCCTGGTCGACGCAGCATCCCGAGAAGGCGGCCGAGTACGGCGCGTGCCTCGAAGGACGTGGCCTCGAAGGGTGGGAGGCAAAGCTGCCGACCTGGCAGCCGGGCGACAAGCTCGCCACGCGCGTCGCGAGCGGCAAGGTGCTCGGCGCGATCTTCGACGTCGTGCCGGGGCTCGTCGGCGGAGGCGCCGACCTCTCCGGGAACACCGGCACGCTCGTCGACGGCGCGACCGCGATCACTGCGGGCGACCTGAGCGGCCGTCTCATTCACTTCGGCATCCGCGAGCACGCCATGGGCTCGATCATGAACGGAATGTCGGTGTCGGGGACGCTCCCGTTCGGCGGCACGTTCTTCGTGTTCTCCGACTACATGCGCCCGGCCGCCCGACTCGCGGCGATCCAGCGCGCGAAGGTCGCGTTTGTCTGGACCCACGACTCCATCGGCGTCGGTCCCGACGGACCTACTCACCAGCCGATCGAGCAGCTCGCCGCGATCCGCGCGATCCCGCATCTGCGCGTGATCCGGCCCGCCGATGCCAACGAGGTCGCGCAGGCGTGGCGGGTGCACATCGACGGCGACGGCCCCACCGCGATCATCCTCACCCGGCAGACGGTTCCGATCGTCGATGGCACCGCCGAGCGTGCGGCCGCGGGAGTCGCGAACGGTGCGTACGTGCTGATCGACGAGCCGCGTCCCGAGATCGACCTCGTGCTCATCGGTACCGGTTCCGAGGTCTCGATCTGCGCCCGGGCTCGTGAAGCGCTCGTCTCGGAGGGACTGTCGGTCCGGCTCGTGTCGATGCCGTCGTGGGACCTGTTCGAAGCGCGGTCCGACGAAGACAAGGCCGACGTGCTGCCCCCCGGTCTGCCCACCCTTGCGGTCGAAGCGGCCGTGAGCTTCGGGTGGTCGAAGTACGCCGACGACGTCGTCAGCATCGACCGCTTCGGTGAGTCCGCTCCCGGCGACATCGCGCTCGAGCGCTTCGGGTACACACCGGAGCACGTTGCCGACCGCGCCCGCGCGCTGCTCGGTCTCGCCGATCCCCCACCCCCCATGCCGATCGAACGGCCCTTCGCCGGGCCGACCGGAGACGCCGCGCCATGAAGCAGAGCCCCATCGCCCAGTTGCCGGAGTTCGGGCAGAGCCCGTGGTACGACAACCTGACCCGCCACTACGCCACCGGCGGGCTCACGGAGCTCATCGACCACGACGGAATTCGCGGTGTCACGTCGAACCCGACGATCTACGAGAAGGCGCTCGCGGCCGGTGACGACTACGACGCGCAGCTCGCCGATTGCACGAAGGCCGGCGCCGACACCAAGGCGTCGTACTGGGATCTCGTCACGACCGACATCGGGAACGCGGCCGATCTCCTGCGGCCGATCTACGACTCGCTCGACGGCGCCGACGGCTTCGTCTCCGTGGAGGTCGATCCCGATCTCGCGCACAACACCGCCGACACCGTGAAGCAGGCCGCCGACCTGTTCGCGCGGCTGAAGAAGTCGAACGTGATGATCAAGATCCCCGCCACCGAGGATTGCCTCCCCGCGATCGCGAAGACGATCGGCGCGGGCATCAACGTGAACGTCACGCTCATCTTCTCGCTCAGCCGCCACGCCGAGGTGATCGAGGCGTACCTCTCGGGGCTGGAGCAGCTCGCCGCGAGCAACGGCGATCTCTCGAAGGTCAACAGCGTCGCGTCGTTCTTCGTCAGCCGCGTCGACACCGAGACGGATCGTCGCCTCCCCGACGGCCACGCGTTGCGGGGCAAGGCCGCGGTCGCGAACGCCAAGCTCGCGTACCGGCTGTTCGAGCGGTCGTTCTCGGGCCCGCGTTGGGAGGCGCTCGCCGCGAAGGGTGCGCGCCTGCAGCGGCCGCTGTGGGCGTCGACGTCGACGAAGAACCCGGCGTACTCACCCACCCTCTACGTCGACGAGCTGATCGGCCCGCACACGGTGAACACACTCGCGCAGGCGTCGATCGACGCGTTGCAGACGCACAAAGGAATGCACGCGGGCACGGTCACCGAAGGGGTCGACGAGGCCGACGCCGCGATCGCCGCGCTCGCCGACGCGGGTGTCGACTTCGACGACGTCACCGCCACCCTCGAGCGCGAGGGTGTCGCCTCCTTCTCCGCGAGCTTCCACGATGCGCTCGACACGCTCGCCAAGAAGGCGCGCGAGCTGGGCGCCCGGTCATGACCCCGGGACACACGCTCTCGACCGAGCCGTGCTCCGCGCGCGTGCAGGTGACCGTGGGCGGAGTCGTGCTCGCCGACACCACGCACGCGGTGCTCCTGCACGAGACCGGCCTGCCGACGCGCTACTACGTGCCGCGCGACGACGTCGTGATGGACCGACTCGTGCCGACCGCCACCGGCACGCACTGCCCGTTCAAGGGCGACGCGGTCTACTGGTCGGCCGACATCGACGGCACGGTGTTCACCGACATCGCGTGGAGCTATCAGGCTCCGATCTCCGATCGCGCCGATATCGCGGGCTGCGTGTGCTTCTTCGACGAGCGGGTCGACCGCATCACCGTCGACGGCGTGACGGTGGAACGTCCCGAGACCCAGTGGTCAGTGCCGGTCGCGCCGTAGCGCGCGCAGATGCTCGGCCAGCACTGCCGGCGTGGCGTGCGCGTTGATGCCACTCGGGTTGGGCATGACGTACGCCGGGCGCCCGCCGAACGGCTGCGACTGCCGTCCCGTTTTCGCGGTGCGGTCGACGGCGACGCGATAGCCGGTGAGCCCCACGAAGCACACGCTCCCCGGTTGGAGCCACTCGACGAGGGCCTCGAGGCGCTCCGCTCCGGCCCGGTACTCGTCGGGCGCGAGTTGGTCGGCGCGCGCGGTCGCGCGCTTCACGAGATCGGTCATGCCGACGCCATGGGCGCGCAACGCATGATCGGGGTCGCGATCGCGCGTCACGAGCCCCGCGGCGAGCGCGGCCGGCCAGAAGCGGTTGCCCGGGCGCGCGAACGGGATGCCGCGGTCGGCCGAGAGCTCACTCGGGTTGAGGCCGACGAGCAGGGTCGTCATCTCCTCGCCGACCGTGTCGGGGAGGGTGCGCAGCCGTGTCGCCCCGACGTCGAGCCGGGCCCGCGTGCCCGCGGTGACGTCGTCGCACGAGAATCCCGCGCCCTCGATGATGCGGGGCAACCGTGCGCGCTCCCAGCCGCCGCTCACCCGAACGTGGACCGCGGTGGCGACGGCCGTCGCGCGGTGAAGGCGGGTCAGGGCAACGGGCAGACCTTCGTGAGGCCCGGAGTAGTCCACGCCTCGTATCCTGGCTCCGATGCCTGCTGAGCTCCGCATGCCGCCCGGCGTTGCGCTCGTGGTGATGGGCGCGAGTGGCGATCTGGCCCACCGCAAGCTCTACCCGGCGATCGGGTCGCTCGCGGCGCGCGGCCAGCTCCCGCCGCACTTCGCGCTCGTCGGTGTCGCGCGCACCGAATACGACGACGACGACTTCAAGAAGTCGGTGGTCGACGCCGTGCGCGACGCGCATCCCGACGCCGCCGCCAAGCTCGAGCAGCACGACTTCTCCTGCCGGTATGTCGCCGGGAGCTTCGACGACCACAAGACCTTCGATCGACTGCGGGAGGTCCTCGACGACCTCGACCAGAACGCCGGGACCGCCGGCCGTCGCATCTTCTACCTCTCGACCGTCCCGCAGCTCTTCGAGCCCGCGATCTCCGGGCTCGGAGCCGCGGGGCTCGCCACCGAGTCCGACGACGGCTTCAGTCGTGTGGTCATCGAGAAGCCGTTCGGGCACGACCGCGCCACCGCACTGGCGTTGAACGAGCTCGTCCACGCCAACTTCTCGGAGCAACAGGTCTTCCGCATCGACCACTACCTCGGCAAGGAGACGGTGCAGAACATCCTCGCCCTGCGCTTCGCGAACGCGATCTTCGAGCCGGTCTGGAACCGCCGCTACGTCGATCACGTGCAGATCACCGTGGCCGAGCCGCTCGGTGTCGAGCATCGTGGGTCGTTCTACGAGCAGGCCGGCGCGCTGCGCGACATCGTGCAGAACCACGGCATGCAGGTGCTCGCGCTCACCGCGATGGAGGCGCCCGCGTCGTTCGGGGCCGATGCGATCCGAGACGAGAAGGTCAAGGCCCTGCGGGCGGTGAAGCCGGTGGCGACGTCGGAGATCGGTTCGGCGGTCGTGCGCGGGCAGTACTCGGCGGGAACCGTCGACGCCCAGGCCGTGGTCGGCTACCGCGACGAAGAGGGTGTCGCAGCCGACAGCCAGACCGAGACATTCATCGCGCTGCGCTTCGAGATCGACAACTGGCGCTGGGCCGGCGTGCCGTTCTACCTGCGCGCGGGCAAGCGGCTCGCGGCACGCACGACCGAAGTCGCGCTGCAGTTCAAACCGGTGCCGCACCTCGCGCTGCCCGCGAGCGCGGTGGAGTCGATCGAGCCGAACACGATGGTGGTGCGCATTCAGCCCAACGAGGGCATCCGGCTCGAGTTCGGTGCCAAGGTTCCGGGCTCGACGTGGTCAGTGCGGACGGTCGGCCTCGACTTCGCGTTCCGCGCCGGCTTCGCAGAGGCCGCGCCGGAGGCCTACGAGCGCCTGCTGCTCGACGTGATGCTCGGCGACGCGACCCTGTTCATCCGCGAGGACGAGGTCGACGCCGCGTGGCAGATCGTGCAGCCGGTGATCGACGGCATCGCCGCGGGTCTGATCCCGGTGCGCCGCTACGCCGCGGGCACGTGGGGACCCGCGGCCGCCGACGCGATCCTCGACCAGGATCACGACCGCTGGCGCAACGAGTAGCGCTCGTTCGACCAACCGTTAGAAGGCGCCGACACCCTTCGGGGTGCCGAGGCCGGTCGGGCCGTCGTAGCCCTTCTTGGCGGTGCACAGGTACGACGACCCGCAGGTGCCGTTGAAGCCGACCTTCACGTCGTTCAGCTTCTTGACGTTGGCGTAGGCGTGCGACGCGTCGTTGATGGTCGCCCCGTTGCCGGCGAGCGCGTAGACCCCCGCAACGATCGGCGCGGATGCACTCGTGCCGCCGAAGACGAGCCAGCCGCCGACGCCGTAGGTGTCGTACACCGTGACGCCGGTCGCAGGGTCGGCCACTGCGGAGACGTCGGAGACCGTGCGCATCGCGCAGTCGGTGTCGTGCTGCCACGCCGGCTTGGCGATCACCGTCGAGCAGCCGCTCCCGGCGCCCTCGCTGGTGCCCTCGGTCGCGCCCAGCTTGGTGAGCCAGACCGATTCCGTCCATCCGCGTGCGTTCGTCGCGGTGTGCAGGGCGGTGCCGCCGACCGCCGTGACGGTGGCCATGTCGGCCGGGAACTGCGCGTGCGCCGGGTAGGCGCTGTCGCCCGAGCTCACCGTGATCGGGATGCCCGGGTGGTTGTAGAAGCTCGCGTACGCGGTCTCGCCGGCGAACTCGTCGGCGCCGTAGCTGTTGGAGATCACCGTCGCGCCGAGCGTTGCCGCCGTGTTCACGGCGGTGGCGAGGTTGATGAAGCTGTTGGTCGTCGATTCGACGAGCAGGATCTTGCAGTTCGGGCAGACGGCCGACGCCATGTCGAGGTCGAGCGAGATCTCCTCACTCCAGCCGACGTTGCCGGCCGGCAGCGGTGCGGCGGTACCGGCCTGGTTGACCTTCTCGAAGCACCCGTTCGCGGTCGTGCACGCGGGCAGGCCGAAGGTCGAGCGGTAGACGGCCAGGTCGGCTTCGGCGTTGGGGTTGTCGAACGCGTCGACGATGGCGATCTTCTGGCCCTTCCCCTTCTTGGGGTTGAGCTTGTAGGCGGCCTGGAGGTCGGCGGGGTGATATCCGCTCGGGCCGGTCGCGGCGGCACTCAGGTGGGCGCTGCCCGTGACCTTCAGGGCGAAGCAGCCCGCGTGGCCCGGTGCGGGGGCGGTGCACGCCGCCTGGACCGAGAGACCACTCGCCGTGGCCGACGGTGCGAGGGCGATCGACCCCGCTCCCATCGTCACTGTCGCGACCGCGAGCGCGGCAATCGAGCGGAATCGCCTCATAACGTGATCCTCCATGACCCGTGCGTGAACCCAAAGAACTGGGAGAGCCTCGCACATGAGAGCCACGCCGTCTATGGTCCGAACGCACTGCGCGCGAATGAGAGCCCGACCGGGCGCCTCTCGACGGGTGCCGACGCCGGCCGCGTCTTTTGTTCCGCCGTGAATGCGCCTGAGAGGTACTGGCGGCCGAACAAACGGCTCGGGGAGGCCTTAGAAGGCGGCCGCGCCGTCGGGGGTGCCCAGGCCGGTCGGCCCGTCGACACCCTTCGCGGCGGTGCAGAGGTTCTTGCCGGCGCAGCTGCCGTTCTTCCCCGTCGTGACGTCGAACAGGTTCGCGGTGTGGGAGTAGAGCAGGTGGGCATCGTTGACCAACGTGCCGTTGCCGGCCAGGGCGTAGACGCCGGCGATGATCGGCGCGGCCGCGCTGGTGCCCCCGCCGACGAGGAAGCCGCCGTAGCCGTAGGTGTCGTACATGGTGACCCCGGTGTTCGGGTCGGCGACCGCGGAGACGTCTGCGATCAGGCGCTTGGCGCAGCTGGTGTCGTGCTGCCACGCCGGCTTGGCGATCACGGCCGAGCAGCCGCTGCCCGCCTTCGACCAGACCGCTTCCTTCCATCCGCGTCCGCCGGTCACCCGGCTGAGCGAGGTCCCGCCGACCGCGGTGACCGTGCTGAAGTTGGCCGGAGTCTGCGGGCCCGCGGCGTAGGCGTTGTCACCGGAGCTGGCGGTGATCGGAATGCCGGGGTGGTTGTAGTCGGCGGCCGACGCACTGCCTTCGCTGCCGCCGTAGCTGTTCGAGATCACGGTCGCGTGCATCCGGGCCGCTCGGTTCACCGCCGCACCGAGGTTCGCGAAGGTGTCCGACGTTGCCTCGACGAGGAGGATGTGGCAGCGCGAGCAGATGGCCGAGACCATGTCGAGGTCGAGGGCGATCTCGACGCCCCACTGCTTGTTGGCGGCCGGGAGTGGCTTCGCGGCGCCGCTCTGATTGACCTTCCGGAAGCACTTGTTGGCCGTGGTGCACGCGGGCAAGCCGAAGGTCGAGCGGTACACGGCGAGGTCGGCTTCGGCCTTGGGGTTGTCGAACGCG
>JBBSEC010000112.1:0-15217 GCA_038240075.1 Acidimicrobiia bacterium | reverse complement strand
GACGCTGCTCGCCGACGGAGTCGAGGCATTGCTCGACGACGACGATCGGCGGCACGCGTTGGCCGCGGCGGGCGCGCGCTCGACGCAGAAGTTCGACTGGGCGCGCAGCGGCGAGCTCCTCGAAGCGTTCATCAAGGCGTATGTGGCCGACCCGGAGTCGTATCAACACGAACCGGGCGAGGATCGCAGCGCCGAGTTCACGCTCTGAGCGGTCTCGGGCCTGCGGTAGCTAGACGGCGTGGGGACACCCCGGTCTACAGTTTGCTGACAAAGGGATGACGGGAGACACCGCTTCGCGGGCGTCATCGCCGTCGCAGCGACACCGCAGCCGATGAATCCGTGGGGGAGCCGGTTCTCGTGACATCTGGATCCGGCGGCGGAATCGAGGTCACGGTCGTGTTCCCGTGCCTGAACGAGCACGAAGCCGTCGGTCTGTGCGTCACGCAGGCGCTCGAGGCGATGGGGAGCGCCGGCATCGCCGGCGAGGTCGTGGTCGTCGACAACGGGTCGACCGACGGGTCGGCGGAGGTGGCGGCCGCCGCCGGCGCGCGGGTGATCTGCGAGCCGCGGCGCGGGTACGGCCGGGCCTTGCGAACCGGCTTCGAGCAGGCGCACGGCGAGGTCGTCGTCATGGCCGACGCCGACGGCACCTACGACCTCTCGAAGGTGCCGGAGATCACGCGACCGGTGCTGGCGGGTGAGGTCGACCTCCATCTGGCTACTCGTCTCGACGGTGCGACTCGTGCGAGCATGCCGTTCCTGCATCGCTTCGTCGGCACGCCGGTGATCACGTTCCTCACCTCGCGGGCGAGCGGTCGGAAGCTCACCACCGACAGCCAGACCGGCTACCGCGCGTTCCGACGCGACCAGATGCTCGACCTCGGTCTCGTGGGCAACGGGATGGAGCTCGCCTCCGAGATGCTGATCAAGTCGGCGCGCGCCGACCTTCGCATCGGAAACATGGAGGGTGGCTACAGCCCGCGGATCGGTGAATCCAAGCTCGACACCTGGTCCGACGGCTGGCGGCACCTCAAGCTCATCCTGCTCCTGGCTCCCGACATCATCCTCGTCGGACCGGGCCTCGCGCTCGCCGTCGGTGGCATCGCCGCGCTCGTGCTCGGCTTCACGCAACCGGCCGGCGTGGAGGTGGGCTCGGCCCGGTGGCAGCCGGTGTTCTTCTCAGGGATCGCGCTCGTGCTCGGGCTGCAAGCCTTCTTCGCCGGAGCGGTCGTCTCCGCGTACTCGCCCGTCGCGCGATCGCAGGATCGGTTCGCGTTCCTTCGTAATCCGCTCTGGCCCCGTCGCGCCGCCGCGCTCGGCCTCTTCGTCGCCGCGCTCGGGGTGCTCATCGACCTCGGGCTCTTCATCGCCTGGGTGCAAGGTGTCAACGCCATCCCGACGACCGGCGTGGGCTTCGGCTTCGCGTCGCTGGCGCAGAGCCTCTTGATCCTCGGCGGTTCGTCGGCGGTCTTCGGGGTCCTCGCGCGCTTCATGCGCGCACCCGACGAGCGGCCCTCTCCTTCGACGCGCCCGGGTTCGGGTCGCCCGTGACGGCACCGCCGCGCCGGGCGTGGACGGAGCAGTACTTCGGACGCCTCGTGGCCCTTGCGGGCGCGCTGGGAGCCTTCGTCCGGCTCTTCTACGTGCTCAATGACCATCGTCTGATCATCGGAGGCGACGGCTTCGACTACAACATCTCGGCCGTCCGGCTTGCTGACGGGCACGGCTACACCGTTCCCTTCGGCGCCGGTGTCGGCGCGCCGACCGCGCAGCATCCTCCGGGCTGGGTCACGCTGCTCGGCGCAGTGTCGTGGCTCGGTGCCCGCACCCAGCGCGACCACCAGCTCGTCGGTGTGGTCATCGGCATCGGCTTCGTGACGCTCGCCGGTCTGATCGGCCGCCGCTACTTCAACCCGCGGGTCGGGGTCTTCGCCGCGCTGATTGCCGCGCTGTACCCCGGGTTCTGGCTCCTCGAAGGAAACGTCCTGTCGGAACCGCTGGGTCTCCTCGTCGTCGGGATCCTCATCCTCGCCCTCGCGGAGCTTCGAGACCGACCGACGCTCCGGCGCAGCCTCGTCGTGGGCGCGCTCTGCGGCCTGGTCGCGCTCGTACGCTCGGAACAGCTGTTTCTGCTCCCCATCGTCGTGGCGCCGCTGCTCATCGGGGCGCGGACGTTGTCATGGCGGCAACGGGCCGCATTCCTTGCGGGCGCAGCCTTCGCCTGCGGTGTGGTTCTGGCGCCCTGGACGATCTACAACGCGACCCGTTTCAAGGACCCAGTGCTCCTCTCGACCCAGGACGGCGGGTTGCTGCTCCTCGGGAACTGCCCTCCGAGCACATACACCGGTGCGCGCTTGGGCTACTTCGACGCGACCTGTAACTTCCGTTCGACGGTGGAGCACAAAGGCCTCGACCGCTCGCAGTTGGACCCGATTGCTCGCCGCACCGCGCTGCACAACATGAAAGCCAACCTCGGGCAGATGCCGGTTGTAGTGCTGGCGCGTTTCGGTCGCTTGTTGGGGGTGTACCGCCCGTCGCAAACGGTCGGATACGTCGCGACCTGGATGGTGACCAGCCGGCAACCCATCTGGGCGTGGGTTGTCTCGTATTGGTTCCTCGCCGTGCTCGCGATCGCCGGTGGCGTGCTTGCGCTCCGATCGAAGCGCTACATCATGCCGTTCGTCGGGCCGTTGATCATCATGGTGGTGAGTGTCGCCATCTCCTACGGAGAGCCGCGCTACCACACGCCGTCCGATCTCGGGGTCGTCGTCCTGGCGGCCGTGGCCATCGACCGGCTTGCGAAGGGCCGTCGCAACGGCGTTCGTCGTCGGGCGGACGCCCCGGAGGCGGTATCGGTTTGATATCCGCACCGGCGACCGCTGCACGCAACGATCGGATGTTCCTGTTCGGAGTCACGTCCGCCGCGCTCATCGGAGCGGCGATCCGATTCGCGTACGACATCCGGGACACGCGCGCGCACCTCGGTGGAGACGGCGGTGCCTATCGCGTCATCTCGTTGCGGCTGGCCGACGGGTTCGGCTACACGTTGCCCGGCCCTTTGATGAGTCCGTTCACGAGTCATCCGCCAGGCTGGGTGTCGATTCTCGGAGCGTTCGCGTGGCTCGGCGCTCGAAGTCTGCTCTCACAACAACTCCTCGGTGCCGTCATCGGCGTTGTGCTGATCGTGCTGACCGGCGTCGTCGCCCGGCGGGCGTTCGGTCGTCGCGTTGGGGTCATCGCTGCGGTATTGGCCGCGATCTATCCGGGCTTCTGGGTCCTCGAAGGCAATGTGCTCTCGGAGCCACTCGTGCTGGTGCTGATCGCGGTGTTGACCCTGGTCGTCTTCGGCCTGCGCGACACACCCACGCTTCAGCGAGCGGCGGCGTGCGGCGCGCTGTGCGGTCTCATCGGATTGGTCCGGTCCGAAGATGTCGCGTTGTTGCTCGTGGTCGTTGTGCCCGTAGTTCTCTCATGCTCCGATCAGTGCATGTGGCGCCGGGTCGCGCTTCTGGGTGTCGCGGGCGCCGGTTGCCTGCTCGTGGTTCTCCCGTGGACCGCGTACACCGCGTCTCGATACCACGAACCGGTGTTCCTCTCGAACGAACTCCGGCGCGCTGCTCCTCGTCGGCAACTGCCCGCCCACGACGTACTCCGGCCCGAAACTCGGGTGGTGGACGACGAACTGTGGGCTCGTGTACAGCCTTCAGCATCGGACCGTGAAGGCAACCACCCGCGATCACGCGCTGCGAGAGCTCGCGGTGCACAACGTGCGCCGCAACCTCGGCAAGATGCCCGTCGTCGTCCCGGCCCGATTCGGTCGCTTGTTCGCCGTGTTCCGTCCGTCGCAGACGGTCTCGTTCGTTGCGACGTGGATGGGAACTGGCACCGCGCCGATCTGGGCGTGGGTCATCTCCTACTGGCTCCTCCTGCCCTTGGCGATCGCGGGCGCGGTGCGCGGGCGCAGGGGGCGGCGGTTCCTGCTTCCGTTCCTCGCACCCTTGCTGCTCGTCGCGCTCGTGGTTGCGATCGGATACGGCGAACCTCGCTATCACACGCCCACTGACTTGGGCATCATCGTTCTTGCCGCGGCCGGTATCGAGCGCGTCATTGCGAGGGCTTTCGGAACACGAACAGGTGGTTCAGGCCGAACTGAAACGGCTCGTGCCGCTCGAGGGTGAGGCCCGCGCCCGTGAACAGCGGCTCGACCTCTTCGATCTTGAACCCGTGATGCTGGCCCGCTTCCATCCCGTCGATGATGCGCGCGCGGATCATCACGTCGAGCATGCGGTCGACCGCCGGCGCCGGGACGGTGAGGATGGCCTCGCCGCCGGCGCGCAGAAGCCGCGCGATCCCGGTCGCGAACGCCACGCGCTCGCCGGCACCGATGTGCTCGAGGACCGCCAGCGCGCAGACCGCGTCGAACCCGCCGGGCTCGTCGGGCGAGTCGTCGGGAAACAGGCCGGGCCGCAACCAGTAGTTGACGCCTTGGAGGGCTCCGGCGAGATCGGGGTCGAGCCCGACACCCGCGCGCAGTGCCGGTCCGAGGACTCTGAATAGCTCTCCGTCGTGACACCCGATGTCGAGCACCCGGCTACCGGGACGAATGAAACGCGCAGCCCGGGCGATGCGTTGGTCGCGGATGAAGCGATCGAGACGCTTCATACGGGCTGACCTCCCGACTTCGACGCGGCGTCGGTCCATTGCGTGCGAATCAACTGCTTGAGGAACGCGTTCGCGGCGTCGAGGTCGGCGAGGTCCTTCCTGATGAAGATGCACTCGCCCTGATCGAGGTACATGACGCCTTCGTAGAGCTCGTGGGTCGCGTCGAGGATGCGCTCGATGTCGCGGCGGATCTGACGCGAGCCGTACTCGACGTAGAGCACCTTCACCGTCGGGAGGAGATCGACGAGGCTCTCGAGCACGTCGACCTCGCAGAGCTCGACATCGAGCTTCAACACGTCGATGCGCGTGATGTCGTGCTCCGCGGCCCACCCGCCGGCCGCGCGCAGCTCGACCGGCTCACTCTCGTCGAGGTTGACGGCGCGCGGCACGACCGAGCCGAGGATCGAGTCGCCCTTGCCCTTGTAGAGGGGAACCGCCTGGTCGACCGAATGCAACCCGATCGCGTGCACGTGCGCGTTCGCGTACGCGGCGGCATTGCGTTCGAGGATCGCGCGCGGCTCGCTTCCCGGCTCGAAGGCGTGCACCTCGGCGCCGGGGTAGTGGCGGGCGAAGTACACGGTCGCGGCGCCACAGTTCGCGCCGACGTCGAACACCACGGCGACGTCGTCGACGAACGGGAGGCACGGATACGTCTTGCCGGCGAGGATCGCGTTGCACACCCACCGAGACACGAGCGTGTCGGCGCACTCGAAGTCGATCGGTTCCCCGTCGTCGCCCTCGATCGTGAACCTCATCGAACCTTCTGACCCTGGTGAAGCGCGACAGGCGACGCTAGCAAGCCGGCTCCCCGAACCTCACGGTGCTCGACTGGGCCCGTAGTGCGGGTCGCGACCACTCCCAGTAGCATTGGCGGCTCACCGGGCTCGGCCCGTCGGGCCTGACGGGGGAAGGATCTCCGCTGTGAGCGTTGCCGCTCGGCGGTCGCGACGGAACGTGCCGCAGTGAGCGTGACTGAGGCGCAACGTCCAGCACGCCCGGTCGAGAGCCCGCGTGCGTCGAGCTCGATCGGGCGGCACTCGCCGGCCCTCGACGGCATCCGGGCCGTGGGCATGCTCTTCATGCTCGGCTATCACGGTGAGCTGCCGTGGACCGCCGGCGCGTTCCTCGCGCTCTCGCAGTTCTTCACCCTCTCCGGCTTCCTCATCACGGGTGTGCTGCTCCGCAACCACCTCCGCCCCGGTGGGAACCTCCGTGGGTTCTGGGAACGCCGGGCCCGGCGCCTCATGCCGGCCGCGTTCATCGCGCTCGCCGGCATCATGGTCTTCGGGGCGACGGTCGCCACCCGGCAACAGGCGCGGGGGCTCCCCGCTCAGGTCGCGGCCGCGGCGACGTGGACCGCGAACTGGCAGTTCGTCATCAGCCACACGTCGTACATCAACCTGTTCGCGGCGCCGTCGCCGGTGCAGCACTTCTGGTCGCTCGCGATCGAGGAGCAGTTCTACCTCCTCCTTCCGGTCGGCCTGTTCTTCCTCGTCCGGCGCACGCGCTCGCCGCTCGTCATCGGCGGCATGCTCGGAGGCCTCGCGTTGCTGTCGTCGGCGTGGATGGCGGCGCTCTACTACCACGGCGCCAGCCTCGACCGCCTCTACTACGGCACCGACACCCGCGTGTCAGAGCTGCTCGTCGGAGCGACTCTCGGTGTCGTCGTGTGGCACAAAGGACTCGACTTCTCGGAGCGGATGCGCCAGGTGCTCGCGGTGGCGGGTGTCGTCGCGTTCGCGGCGACGATCTGGTGCTTCGTCAACGTGCCGTTGGCCGACGGCCCGATCTGGCGCGGCGGCTTCCTGCTCTTCTCGCTCCTCTCGTGTGTCGTGATCCTCGCGGTGCTCGCCGGCCGCGGGCCGCTCGTCGCGCTCCTCGCGTGGGGGCCACTCCCTGCGATCGGGCGCCTGACCTACGGGCTCTACCTGTACCACTGGCCGATCTTCCTCTGGCTCACCGAAGACCGGACCGGGCTCAGCCGGTGGCCGTTGTTCGTCGTGAGAGTCGCGCTCACGTTCGCGGTCGCGCTCCTGTCGTACCACTTGGTCGAGCGGCCGATCATGCGCGGCGCAACGCTCGGGATCCGCGGACGCGCGCGCTTCGCGCTCGCGCCGCTGGTCGCGATCGCGGTCATCGCCGGCACGTTCATCACCGTCAACCGCTCGGCTACCGACCCGCTCGCGACGCTGACCGCTCAGCCCGCGTCCGCGGCGATGCCGCGCGCGGCGGGCGACGGGGTGCTCGACCTGCTCGTCATCCCGCCGAGCGCGAATGATCCCGTGATTGCTGCCCTCCGAGTCTCGGTGAAGCACGACAAATCGGTGAAGCTCACGATCGCGTCGCCGTTCAAGTGCGAGGGCGGGCTCGTCGCGGTCGCCGACCCCAAGATCAAGAACGCCAAGACGTGCGGCAGCTGGGCCGACACGTGGCCGGCGCTCATCAAGAAGCACAACCCCGATGTCGTATTGCTCTACGCCGACAACTGGGCCGGCCAGCGGATCGGTGTGCTCACGCACACGACATCGCCGAAGAACCTGGTTGGTGCGGCGCAGAGCCTGCTCGCGCCCGCACTCGATCTCCTCACCGCGCGCGGCGCACCCGTTGTGTTCGCCAGCTCGGGTCTCGACTTCGCGCACGCGATCGGACGTTCGCTGCAACCGTTCAACCAGGCCATGGCGCGGCTCAAGGCGCAACGCACCGATCTCTTCGATGTCATCGGAGGACGCCTGCCCGACCCGACGAAGGTGAGCCACTCCGTCTACGTGGCGAAGTCGGCGTCGGTGCTCCTCTCCGATGCCTCGCTGTACCAACGCGCCGACGGGAGCAAGTTGGCGAAGGTGTTGATCGTCGGCGATTCGCAGGCGCTCTCGCTCGGCTACGGCCTCGATCATTGGACGGCGCAGCACCAGCGCGCGCTCGTGTGGGACCACGGTGTCGAAGGGTGTGGTGTCGCGGTCGACGGCGACACGCGCAGCTTCGGGTCGACGGCGTCGGGCGTGCAGCGCTGTCGCGACGCTGTGAACGCGTGGCCGAGCCAGCTCGCCGCGTTCCGTCCAAAGGTGGTCGTCGTGCTCAGCAGCCTCACCGACATCCAGGAGCGGAAGCTGCCGGGCCAGTCGAAGTACTCGTCGATCGGTGATCCCGCGTTCGACGCGTTCCTCGTGAAGCAGTACGAGCATGTGATCGACACGCTGTCGTCGACGGGCGCGCGCGTCGTCTGGATGACACCGCCGTGCACCGCGATCAAATCGGTGCCGGGGCAGGCACCGCCGTACTCGACGGCGCACGTCGAGTACCTCGACAACGTGATCCTGGCCAAGGTGTACCGCGCCCGCCCGAAGGTCGTGCCGTTCGATCTTGCGGCGGTGATCTGCCCCGACGGCAAGCCGTTGAAATCGGTGAGCGGAGTCGGTTCGCTGCGCCCGGACGGCGTTCATTTCTCGGTGAACGGGGCACTATGGTTCGCCGAGACCTACGGGGAGAAGCTGTTGAAGGCGGGTGGGATATGACACCACCGGCGGGCCCGAACGGGGTGACGCAGGTCCTCGACTCGGCCGATCGCCTCATGGCCGACGGTCAGTGGACCGAGGCGCTCGAGCTCCTCACCGACGCCAACCGCCGCGCCGCGGATCCCGCGATCGAGGTGCGGCTCGTCGCCGCGCGTCACCGCGGGTTCGTCGCGCCGCCCGCGGGCGTGCCGCTCGCGCCGTGGCCCGCGCCCGTCCCCGATGCGTTCGCCGGTGTCGTCGGCATCCCGGAGGTCGCCGCCGGCGAGCTCACCGCCGACCTGCTCGCGGCTGCGCTCCAACATCACGGCGCGCTGCTCGTGCGCGGCGTGCTCGCAACGAAGGTCGCCGACGACCTCGTCGGCGAGATCAGCCGTGCGTTCGAGGCCGCGGAGGCCTCCGACTCCGGCGCGGCCGTCGCGGAGACCTCGCCGTGGTACGTGCCGTTCGAAGCGGGCGAGGGATACGACTTCGGGGCTATCGAACGGCGCTTCTGGCGCTTCGGCGCGGTGCTTGCGGTCGAGGCGCCGCGCGCGCTCTTCCAGGTGATCGAGGCGTTGCGTTCGACCAGCCTCGGCGACGTCATCGCCGAATATCTGGGCGAGTGGCCCGCGCTGTCGGCGAAGAAGACGTCGCTGCGCCGCGCGCGCCGCGACTCGCAGAGCGAATGGCACCAGGACGGTGCGTTCCTCGGCGACGGCACGCGCACCGTAAACGTCTGGACCGCGCTCACGCCCTGCGGGATCGACGCCCCGTCGGTCGACGTGTTCGCGCGGGCCTTCGCCGAGATCGTTCCCACCGGCACCGACGACGCGATCCACACGTGGTCGGTGAGCCGCGGTCAGGCCGAGCGTCTCGGCACCGCCGATGTCGTGCGCCCCGTATTCGACGCGGGCGACGCCTTGTTGTTCAACCAGTTGACCCTGCACCGCACCGGTACCTCGCCCGCCATGACGCGCGACCGCTACGCGATCGAGTCATGGTTCTTCGCGCCGTCGACGTACCCGTACGAGCAGGTTCCGATCGCGTTCTGAGCGCCACCACGGAGACCATCGTGACTGTGAACACGACACAAGGAACACAAGGAAGTACGACGAGCGAACCCGATGCGGTGAGCGGCGCACCCGCGCGCATCCCGTTCAACCGGCCGAGCATCCAGGGCCATGAGATCGAGTTCATCAGGGAGGCGGTCGAGCACGGGCACACCTCCGCCGACGGTCCGTTCACGGCACGGGTGAACGCGCTCATCAAGGACGAGATCGGCGCGCGCGACGTGCTGCTCACCACGTCGTGCACCGCGGCGCTCGAGATGAGCGCGCTGTTGCTCGACATCGGGCCGGGCGACACGGTCGTGGTGCCGTCGTTCGGCTTCGTCACCACCGCGCTCGCCTACGCGCGGCAGGGCGCCCGCATTCTCTTCTGCGACATCGAGGAGCACACCCTCGGCCTCGATCCGCGCCACCTTGCCGAGATCATGGACGACTCCGTGCGCGCGGTCGTTCCGATCCACTACTCGGGAGTCGCGTGCGATCTCGAAGGCATCTTCTCGGTGCTCGACCAGTGGCCGCGCGCCGAGCTGATCGAAGACAACGCGCACGGGCTGTTCGCCCGCTACCGCGACCGTCCGCTCGGCAGCTTCGGTCGCTTCTCCACGCTCAGCTTCCACGAGACGAAGAACTTCATCTGCGGTGAAGGCGGCGCGCTGGTCGTGAACGACGAAGCCGACCTCGCGCGCGCTCACATCGTGTACCACAAGGGCACGAACCGCAGCGCGTTCATGCACGGCGACGTCGACAAGTACTCGTGGCAGGACGTCGGGTCGTCGTTCGGGCTCTCCGACGTGCTCGCTGCGTTCCTCTGCGGACAGCTGGAAGAGCGCGACACGATCCTCGCGAAGCGCCGGCACGCGTTCGATCGCTACACGGAGCTTCTTGCTCCCCACGCCCAGCACTTCGGCTACCGGCTCCCGGTCGTCCCCGACGACCGCGTGCAGGGCTACCACATGTTCTTCCTGCTTCTTTCCGACGAGGAAGCGCGCAACCGCGCGCTCGCGTCGCTGCACGATCGCGGTGTGCACGCGACGTTCCATTACGTCCCGTTGCACAGCTCGCCCGGCGGCCGGCGGTTCGCCGCGCGCGAGACCGAGTGCCCGGTGACCGACGACGTCAGCGGCCGGTTGCTGCGGCTCCCCTTCTACACCGACCTCACCGACACCGACGCCGAGCGCGTCGTCAGCGAGCTCGTCGCGACGCTCCGCTCGTGAGGCCGACGTCGTAGTGGGTACCGTCGTGATCCACGCCGGGATGCCCAAGACGGGCTCCACGAGCATCCAGACCTGGCTGCGCCGGCACGCGGACTTCATGCGCGACACGCACCGGACGTCGGTCGTTCGTGTCGCCCGGGCCGCCGACGGTGGCGCGTCGCAGTTCGAAGCCGTCCCGGCGACGGTCTCGATCAACTCGATCTCGTTTCTCCTGCTGTACCACGTCACCCGTCAACAGGGCGCGACCGCACAGGAGCTCGCAACACTGGCCGACGACTTCGTCGACACCTTGGGCCGTTCCGCCGCCGATCTCGGCACCGTCGTCGTGACGGCCGAGGGTTTCGCGAGCATCTTCAGCGCGGCCGACGAGCCGTTCCTGCGCAGCCTCGAACGCCTCGCGCAGACGCACACCGTGCGCATCGCGTACTACGTGCGCCCGCAGCACTCGGCCATCGAGGCGCGGTGGCGACAGTGGGGATTCAGATCGGAGCTCAGCCCGAGCGAGTGGGTGGTCGAGCAGGCCGATCAACTTCGCTACGCCGACACCCGCGACGCGGTGCGGCGGCTCGCGCCGAGCGTCTCGTTCGACGTCCGGCCCTTCCGCCCCGATCTCCTCGACTGCGGGAACGTCGTCGTCGACTTCGCGCGCGAGTTCCTCGGCATCGACGCGCCGCCGGGAACCGACGACCTCGACGAGAACGTCGGGCTGTCGCTCGACTTCGCCAACCTGCTGCGCGGCGCACCCGCGTCGTTGCTCAATGACCCCGGAGTCCGCGTCAACGCCGGTGGCCGGCAGCTCAAGCTGGGGATCCTCGGGCGGAGTTGGGGGCTCGAGGAGACGGAGTCGGCGCGTGAGTCGCGCGACGTCGTCCACCGCTACGCCTACGCCGAGTTCGAGGTCGCCAACCGCGCCCTGATCGACGCGCTGCACTGGCCCACCGACAGCTTCGTCCCGCCACCCGGCGGTGGGGATTCTCAGGTTCGCGCGCTCACGGATCTCGACGCTCTGTGGCAACCGCCCGCGTCGGCGAGCGCACGCGCCTACCTCTACGCGGCGCTCGCGGACCTCATGACCCGCTGATCAACGGGTCATGAGGTCCGCGAGGTCATGAGGTCGGCGGCCCCGGGGTGGTCGTGGTCGTGGTCGAGCTCGAGCCCGAGCTCTTGCCGGTCGTGGTCGGTGTGGTGGACGGCGTCGTGGTCGTGGGGCTCTGCGTCGGACCCGGGATGGTGAGGCCGGTGATCCCCTGCGGCAACACCCAGAAATTGATCGAGCCCGACTCGATCGCCTTGAGGAGCACGTAGTTGTAGCCCGCGATGGAGAGCTGCTTGTTCAGCTCTGCGATGCCCTCGGCTTCGAACTGGCGCTGCAGCACCTGGTTCTGCATGGTCTGGATCTGGATCGCAGAGATTCGCACGGCTTGGAACGCGGTGACCACGGGGACCGGAACGTCGATCTGCTTCACCGTGAAGGTGGGCGGATCACACGGCCCCCCGGGCTTGAACAACGGCGAGCAGAAGTAGGGCTCGCCGAGCGCGGCCCTCAATCGCTCGCTCATGCTCTTTTGCACCGCGTTCTGCAGCTGGACCAGGTTGGCTGCGTTTCCGTAGAGCTGCGAGACGGTGTAGCGCCGGGTCTGCTCCTGGATGGCGTTCTCGACCTGTTGCCGGAACGTGTCCTGCAGGAGGTTGTTCCAGCCTCCCTGCGTGTAGGCCTTGTACTGCAGACCCAACTGCTCGTGGAACTGACGCAGGAGCGTCGTGTTCAGCTTGAAGTAGATCGCGGCCTGGAAGGTCAGCGGCACGCGGTCGGAGGTCGGGGCGAGGACCGAGTCGGCTCCTCTGACGGCCCCGACCCGCGGGCTCTTCGAGATGATGTAGTTCTGCTGGTCCGACGGGTACAGGTAGAGCGGGTCGTACCAGCCGTTGAAGAACAGCGCGGAACCGGGTTGCACGATGCGCTGGAAGTGCGCCGATTCGAACGGCCCGCCTCCGTAGCTGATGCCGATCATGTTCCTCGGCGTCTTCTTCAGGCCCGAAACGAAGGCAGGCCCGAATGCGAGGAGGAGGACCACCACGACCGCGGTGATCAGGCGTTGCTTGACACCGAGCCGGGGCGGCCGTCGGGTCGGGGCCCAGCTGCCGGTGCCACCGCCTCCACCGGTGGTGGCGAGATCGGCGGCCTTGCGCCGTCCCCGACGGGTTTCGCGGGTCACCGGGAGGGTCGCCGCGGCACCGAGTGCCGACGGTTCCTCCTCGTCTTCTTCGTCGTTCCCGCCGCCCCCGACACCGGTCGGTCCGTCAACCATCTGAGCCCCTCAAACTGTCGGTACGTGCGGCCACCCGGAGTGTGTCTTACCGCTTCGACGCTTCGGCGCGCAACATCCGGTCGGTCGCTGCGGCTCGATCTCGACCCGAGGGCGCGAGTTCACGTACGGTGGTCGATCCTGAGGGTAGCCGCGACGAGCGCCGGGTACGGCTGGACTACCATCGTCTGAGATCACAGGCCGATCGATGCCGGGGACGCGGAATCGCGCGCTGTACGCCGAGCGGGTCCGGGCGGGACCTCGCGTTCGACCGTGAGTGAGCAAAGGCAGAGATCTTGGAGCTGGCAGACGTCGTCAAATCGCTCCGCCTCCACTGGCGGGTCTCGGTCGCGTGCGTCCTGCTCGGTGCCGTTGGTCTCGCGTTGTTCCTCGTCACGCGCAACCAGGTCCGGCCGGCGAACCGCTACAAGGTCAGCATCAGCCTGCTGGTCCCGGCCGTCACCCCCCAGGGCGGCCGGCCGAACAACGTTCCCAACACGGTGTTGGAGGGACAGAGCCGGGTCGCCCTGAGCCCGAAGGTCGAGAAGGCCGCGCTCAAGGAGGCGAAGCTCTCCAAGTCGGATGCGCGTGGGATCTCGTTCGCCTTCAGCGCGTCCCCCACCAGCGTGACCATCACGCTCGGCGCAACGGCCCGGGATCCGAAGGTCGCGTCGAAGGTCGCGCTCGCCTTCGAGCACGCGTACATCGAATCCCGCCGTCTCGCCGTCGCCAACAGCCTGAAGGGTGAGGCGTCGTCGGCGACGAAGGCGATCACGGCGTTCACGAACCGGCTGAAAGTGGTCAACGCCTCCCTGATTGCCATCGATCCGAGCCTGGTGAGGGCCAAGACCGGAGTCGGCGGCGCGGCGACCGGCACGGCGGTGGTGCCCCCGCCGTTGACCTTGACGACACCGATCCCGACCGTGCTGCTCATCGTCGAGTACCAGGAGCTGGGCGCGCGCATCATCACGGCCGAGAAGACGTACGCGCAGAACGCGACGTCGTCGATCGTCGCCAGCAGCTTCGCGTCGACCCTCGAGATCGGCAGCGCGACGCAGATCACGCCGCCGTTGGCGTCGCCGGTACTCCCGTCGCTGGTGTTCGTCGGCGTCGGGCTGCTGCTCGCCCTGATCGCTCCGATCCTGATCGACCGCCTCGACAAGTCGATCCGTACGGCGAAGACGGCCGCGATCGCCTTCGACTCGATCGTCATGACGTCAGTGCCCGCGGGCTCGCGGCGGCTTCACCGCTCGCTCGTGTCGCCGGGCACCCCGCAGGACGGGGCGTACCGCGCGCTTGCGGCCACGAGCATCGCCACCGATCGGCTTCCGGCTGCGATCGTCGTCACGTCGCCGACCGGCACCATCCAGGACACCGTCGCCGCGAACTTCGCGGCCGCGCTCGCGGGGCTCGGTCTCCGGGTGGCGCTCATCGCCACCGACCCGCGGCAGAGCTGGTTCCTCGACACGAAGAGCGACCCCGCTTCGATGGGCGTTCCGTTCCCCGACGTGCTCGAGCTCGCGCACCGCGGCACGCTCGACGGCACACTGCCGAACAGCTTCGTGAAGACGAACCTCGAGAAGCTCGTCGTGCTGCCCCCGGGTGAGGGAGACCGTGAGATCCGCCTCGACGGGCTGCGCCCCCTCCTCGAGAACCTGTCGACGAGCGATATCGACGTCACGGTGATCGCCGGGCCGGCGGTGCTCGAAGATCCCAACGCAACGATCCTGGCCTGGACGACGCGAAGCGTCCTCTGGGCGTTCGAGACCGGCGAGGTCACCGAAGCCGAGGCGAAAGAGGCGGCCTCCCGGCTCGCGCTCGCGGGGGCCAGCTCGTTCGGGATCGCCATGGTCAACGGGAAGACCTAAAGGCCGACGGTGGCCGCGCTGGTAGTGCACCTGATGTCGCCGGGCGCGGCTTCGGTTCAGTCCGACTGGGACGCGCCCGACGGATCGGTGCGTCACCGGATCGTGTCGTGGCGCGAGATTCCGCCGGCGACCTCGAAGGCCGACCTCGTCGTTGCACACGGTCTCGCCGCGCTCGTCGTCGCGCAGACACTCGCCAACATAGGTCCGGGTCTGGTCTACCGACCGACCGGCTCGACCCGCGCGCGCCGTCGACCATGGTCGCGGCGACTGCGCGCGTCGTGGATCGCCGCGCCCGCGAGCAGACCGGGACTCGCCGCCGCCGCCGCGCTGGGCCTGAACCGCGACCGGGTGGTGGTGGTCGGCGACGACGACCGTGACGGGTGGAACCGGCTCACGGTGTCGTTGGTGCGCTACGAGCAGATCGACGCCGACCTGCTCCCGGCGAAGCCCGCGCGCCGGGCGGCGAAGACGCGCCGCAAGGCCCCCGTCGAATCCGTCGAGCCGGTCGAATCCGCCGAATCCGCCGAATCCGCCGAATCCGTCGAGCCGGTCGCGGAGGCACTGGTCGTCGACGTCCCCGCGGAGCCCGAGGTTCCGATCGCACCGGTT
>JBBSEC010000111.1:0-15381 GCA_038240075.1 Acidimicrobiia bacterium | reverse complement strand
GTCGCGTTGCTCGTCGTGCTCGGCTTCCTGATCCTGTCGTACCGCCAGACGATCAAGGCGTACCCGACTGCCGGTGGCGCGTACATCGTCACGCGCGACAACTTCGGGTTGCTGCCCGCGCAGGTCGCGGGTGTGTCGCTGCTGATCGACTACATCCTCACCGTCTCCGTGTCCGTGTCGGCCGGCACCGCCGCGATCGCATCCGCGTTCTCCGCCATCGATCCCTACGTCGTGCCGATCTCGGTCGCGTTCATCGTGTTGATCGCGTTCGGGAACTTGCGCGGTGTGAAGGAATCCGGGCGCCTGTTCGCGGTGCCGACCTACTTCTTCATCCTCGACATGGTGATCCTGCTCGGGTACGGCACGTACCGGCTGCTCTTCACACACCTGCCCGTCGAGCACGTGCACAAGGTCGGCATGGTGCCGTTCGGCAACGCCGGTGGCGGGCTCCTCATGGGCGCCGCGATCTACAAGGTGCTGACCGCGTTCGCGAACGGTGGCGCCGCCGTGACCGGAGTGGAGGCGATCTCCAACGGTGTTCCCGCGTTCAAGGTCCCGGAATGGAAGAACGCGCGGGAGACGCTCGTCATCATGGGCACCACCCTCGGCGTGATGTTCCTCGGCCTTTCGATCCTCGCCGCGAAGATGCACGTCGCCCCGTACGAGAAGGGCACGCCGACCGTCATCTCGCAGATCGGGAAGTTGGTCTACGGCACGTCCGCGTTCGGAACCGTCCTCTACTTCATGTTGCAGGCCGGCACCGCGCTCATCCTGATCCTCGCGGCCAACACCAGCTTCGCCGACTTCCCGCGTCTCGCGAGCTTCCACGCCGGCGACAACTTCATGCCCCGCCAGCTCACCAAGCGCGGTCACCGGCTCGTCTTCTCCAACGGGATCATCTTCCTCGCGGTCGCGTCCGCCGTGCTGGTTGTCGTGGCCGACGCCAAGGTCGACAACCTCATCGGCCTCTACGCAATCGGCGTGTTCACGAGCTTCACGCTCTCGCAGTCGGGCATGGCGAAACACCACATCACGCACAAGGAACCGGGGTGGCGCACCGGGCTCTTCATCAACGGCATGGGCGCATTCCTCTCGTTCGTGGTCACGATCATCATCGGGATCACAAAGTTCGAGCGGGGCGCGTGGATCATCATCATTCTCGTCCCCGTGCTCGTCGCGTTGCTCATGCGCCTGAACCATCAGTACGAAGCCGAAGAGCACGAGCTCGTCGCCGACGCGCCACGCGCAGCCGAAGCGAACCCGCTCCGTCGCCACGCCGTGATGGTGTTCATCGAGCATCTCGACCTCGCGTCGGCACGCGCCATCCAGTACGCGCGCACGCTCGCGCCCGACGAGCTCCGGGCGATCCACTTCGACCTCGACCCCATCCGCACCGAAGACCTCATCCGCGCGTGGGAGAAGCTCGGGTTCGACCGGCTCGCGCTCGACATCGTCGAGTGCCCCGACCGGCGCATCACCCGCGCCGCGGCCGAGCTCGTCGCGGAGACCCTCGCGGAGCCCGAGACCGAAGTCACCGTGTTGCTCCCGCAGCGCAAGTACCGGCGCTTCTGGCACCGCTTCCTCCACGACCGCACCGCCGACGCCATCGCCGAGGCACTGAGCAACATGACGCACGTCAACGTGACGATCGTTCCCTACCTGCTCGGCTCGGACACACCGAGGAACGCGGACATGCCCGCGCTCGTGGCGGCCGACGCCCCGACCGGGCGCCGGGCCACCAAGACCGGCAAGAAGGCCGCACAACGCACGGTCGAGACCGTGCTTCCCGAAGGCTGCATGCCGATCGCCGACGCCCAGTTCCGCCGGCCCGCGCGCCTCGCCGGGCGCGTCCGGTCGGTCCGCGTGCAACCCCTCGCGGGGGTGGCGAGCCTCGAGGTGACGATCGCCGACGCGAGCGGCAGCATCGTCGTCGTGTTCGTCGGCCGCCGCCGCATCCCGGGCATCAGGCCGGGGGCCCAGCTCATCGTCGAGTCGGTGGTGGGCGAGCACGGCGGACGGCTCGCGCTCCTCAACCCCATGTACGAGCTCGTCGCCGCGCCGGCGCACGAGCTGCCGCCGAGCAGCCACTAACCATCGCCGCGGCGTCGCACCGCGGCTCAGCGGCCGGTTCGGGCTCCGACAGGGCCCCGGTTACGATGCCGCCACATCGTTGAAGGCGGGAGTACCAGAGTGCATGTCGTGGTCGTCGGATGCGGCCGGGTCGGCAGCGAGTTGGCCGGAGCCCTCGAGCTCGGTGGGCACACCGTCTCGGTCGTCGACAAGCGGAAGGAAGCGTTCCGCCGCCTGCCGCCATCGTTCGGCGGCAAGACCGTCGTCGGTTTCGGCTTCGACCGCGACACGCTGCTCGAAGCGCAGATCGACCAGGCCGGCGCGTTCGCCGCGGTGACGAGCGGCGACAACTCCAACATCATGGCCGCGCGAGTAGCGCGCGAGACGTTCGAGATCGAGCGGGTCGTCGCCCGCATCTACGACCCGCGCCGCGCGGCGATCTACCAGCGTCTCGGCATCCCCACCGTCGCGACGGTCGCGTGGACCACCGACCAGGTGCTGCGCCGCCTCCTCCCGGGTGATCACGCCGCCAGCTGGACCGACTCCAGCGGGCAGGTCGCCCTCGTCGAGCGCGACCTCCCGCCGAGCTGGGCCGGTCGACCGCTCAGCCAGCTCGAAGAACCCGGGCGGTGCAAGCTCGTCTCGGTCACGCGCCTCGGTTCGGCGCGGATCTTCGATGCCGAGCTCGTCGGCCAAGAAGGCGACATCCTGCACTTCATCGTCACCTCGGGCACCCTCGGGGAGCTCCAGGAACGCCTCGACGAAACCGCCGACACCTCGGGACACCACTGATGCGCGTCGCAATCGCAGGTGCGGGCAACGTCGGTTGGTTCATCGCGCGCGAGCTGGTCGGGAACGAGCACGACGTCCTGTTGCTCGAGAAGGTCCCCGAAGTCGCCGCCCGCCTCGACAAGGTCGCGGGCATCGAGCTGCGCGTCGCCGACGCGTGCGAGGTCAACTCGCTGCGCGACGCGAAGGTCGACACGTGCGACGTCGTCGTCGCGGCAACCGGAGACGACGAGGACAATCTCGTCATCTCCCTGCTCTCGAAGCAGGAGTTCGCGGTTCCGCGCGTCATCGCCCGCGTGAACCACCCGAAGAACCACTGGTTGTTCAACGAGTCGTGGGGCGTCGACCTGTCGGTCTCGACTCCCCATCTGATCACCGCGCTCGTCGACGAAGCCGTGAGCGTCGGGCGACTCGTGCGGTTGTTCCAGCTCGAGGGTGGACAGGTGCGCCTCGTCGAGGTCACGTTGGCCGAGGACGCGCCGATCTCCGGCCAGGCGATCCGCGACCTCCAGGTGCCGCGCGACGCGACGCTCGTCGCCATCGTGCGCGACGACCATGTGCTCTTCGCCCGGGGCGACACCGTGCTCTATCCCGGCGACGAGGTGCTGGCGCTGGTGACCACCGAGTCTGAAGAGTCGGTCCGCCGCCTTCTCACCGGGCTCTAATCGTCACCGCCGACGCGGGATTGACGCCGATCTCGGCGTGCAACGTGGCAACCTGGGTCGACATGTCCCCCTCACGTCGGAAGCATTTCGCGGGCCCGGTCGCGCTCGCGTGCGTTGCGGTGATGCTCCTCGTCTCCTGCAGCGGCTCCAAGAAGCACGCTTCGACGAGCAGCACCGTGCCGTCGACGAATGCGCAGGGCAAACCGGTCTCGCTCGCACTTCACCTCGGATCGCTCACGGTGCAGTCGTCGGGAACCTCGGTGCCGTTCAGTCGCTCCGTTGCCAGCAGCATCCGCGACCTGATCAACAAGTACATCGCCGCCGGCATCACGAAGCCGTTGTTCACCGGCTCGTCGGTCTCCGCCATGTCGGCGTACTTCTCGCCGGCGCTCGCGTCGCGCGTCGGGCCCAAGGGCCGCGACTTCGCGGCGCTCAGCGATCAAGGCGTTCCCGTCATCACGACCGTCACCAGCGCGGCCAAGGGACCGCTCGTGCTGACCGGGCTCGAAGACAAGGGCCGGCTCGTCATGGTCGGGGGGCAGTTCGCGCTCACCATCAAGGGAACGACCGCGCAGGGACCCCTCACCGTCAGTCGGATCGGAAACTTCGTGTTCGAACCGAACGCCAAGAAGCAGTGGCACATCACCGGCTACGACCTCGTCGTCAACCGCGCCAACGGTGATTCGTCGACCTCGCAGACCGCGACGACCACGACGGCGAAACCATGAGCGTGCCCAAGCGACGCCATTGGGCGGTGCGCGTGCTGCGCGGTTTCACAATCGGCATCACGGTCGTGGTGCTCGCGTTCGCCGGGCTGGTGACGGCGTGGCTCCACGGGGTCCGCATCCCGCTCGCCTCGGGCAAGACCCTCATCAAGGTACAGAAGCTCGCGACCGCCAACTACGAGGGTGAGCCGAGCGGCACGCAGTTCATCCTGTTCATCGGCAGCGACCTGCGGCCCGGCGTTGGCGGCTCGCGCGGCGACGCGCTCCACGTGCTCGCGGTCAACCCGCACCTCAAGAAGGGCACGGTCCTCAACATCCCGCGCGACACCTGCGCGTCGATCCCGGGCAACGGCAGCGGGAAGATCAACGCAGCCAATGCCTACGGCGGCCCCACGTTGATGGCCCAGACGATCGACAACCTGTTGGGCATCCACCTCACGTATTCGGTGCTCGTCGACTTCGCCGGGTTCGGCGCGCTCGTGAACAGCGTCGGCGGCGTGACGATCAACGTGACGAGCACCATGAACGACCACGACTCGGGCGCGTACTTCAGTCCCGGGCCGTACCACGTCGACGGCGGAGGCGCGCTGGCGTTCTCGCGCGACCGCCACGATTTCCCGCGTGGCGACATCACCCGCACGGCGAATCAAGCCGCACTCCTCCTCGACGCGATGGCGCAACTGCGTCAGCGCGCCGACACGCCGACCGGAGCGTTCCGGCTCCTCGCGCTGCTCGGTCGCAACGCCACGATCACCGGCGCGAGCCTCAACGACCTCTACCGCCTCGGTCGGCTCGCGGAGTCGGTGAACCCCGCGAACATCCGCAACTACACGATCCCGGTCGGTAGCGGCCAGTGCCTCCCGCTCCTGTCGGGTGCTTCGGCCGCGTTCGCCGACTTCGCCGACGACGGCGTCCTCGAATCGCATTAGAGCGCCACTGGAGCATCCCGACGCTCTCGCTTGCGTGGGCGTCGCAGCGGCGAGCGGACGACTGCGATACTCGGGCGTGGATCCGAAACGAGACGAGCGAGCGCGACCGTGAGCGTGGATTCCATCGACACGCTCGAGATGCTGGGCGCGAACCCGGAGTTCAGGGACCGACTCGTCTACCGCGAGACGATGCCGGCGCGACCGGCCGCGTTCGCCGACCTCGCGGAACCGTTGCCCGCCGAGCTCGGCGAACGCCTCGCGAGCCGCGGCGTCGAGCGGCTCTGGACGCATCAGGCCGCCGCGATCGACGCGCTGCGCGCGCGCACGAACATCGTCGTCGCGACGGGCACCGCGTCGGGGAAATCGCTCTGCTACCAGCTTCCGATCGTCGAGAGTGTCGTGTCCGGGCACAAGGACACCGCACTCCTCATCTTCCCCACGAAGGCGCTGGCGCAGGATCAGCTGCGATCCCTGCGCTCGTGGTTGGTACCCGGCCTGAAGGCCGTCAGCTACGACGGCGACACGCCGACCGACGACCGCGCGTGGGCCCGCCGCAACGCCAACGTCGTACTCACCAACCCCGAGATGCTGCACATGGGCATCCTGCCGTCACATCAACGGTGGTCGACGTTCCTCATGCGCCTGCGTTACGTCGTGATCGACGAGCTCCACACGCTGCGCGGCATCTTCGGAAGTCACGTCGCGCTGCTCCTCCGGCGACTCCAACGCGTGTGCGAGCACTACAAATCGCAACCCACGTTCTGCTTCGCCAGCGCGACGATCGGGAACCCGGCCGAGCTCGCGTCGACGTTGTGCGGCGCGCCGGTGACGTTGATCGACGACGACGGCGCACCCCGCTCGGAGCGGATCGTCGCCTGCTGGCAGCGGCCGTTGCTCGATGAGCACACCGGCGCACGGGCGTCGGCCAACGTCGAAGCCGGACGACTTCTCGCGTCGTTCGTGCGCGACGGTCATCAAACGCTGGCGTTCACCCGCAGCCGCCGCGGCGCCGAGCTCGTCGCGCAGTACGCGCGCCGCGACCTCGAGCACAGCGCGCCCCTGCTCGCGCCGCGGGTCGCCGCGTACCGGTCGGGTTACCGCGCCGACGAACGGCGCGTGCTCGAAACCGACCTCACGTCGGGCAAGCTCGTCGGTGTCGCGGCCACCAACGCGCTCGAGCTCGGAATCGACGTGGGCGGGCTCGACGCCATCGTGCTCAATGGCTTTCCGGGCACGCTCGCGTCGCTCTGGCAGCAGGCCGGACGAGCGGGCCGCACCGGCCGGCGGTCCACCGCAGTGCTCGTCGCGGGCGACGATCAGCTCGACCAGTGGTACATGGCCCATCCCGCCGAGCTGACCCACCGTCTTCCCGAGCGTGCGGTCGTGAATCCCGACAACCCGTTCGTGCGCAACGCGCAGGTCGCGTGCGCGGCGCACGAGCTCCCGCTGCAACCGAGCGACGAGCAGTGGTTCGGCGACGGGCTCGACGACACAGTGCGCGCCTTCGTGCACGATGATCTCCTGAAGCCACGGGGCGGGAAGATGTATTGGACGGGCGGCGATCGCCCGGCGGCCGGAATCGGGCTCCGCAGCGGGAACGGCGTGGAGTACCACCTCGTCGACGAGGACACCGAGCGCGAGGTCGGCACCGTCGACGACGCGCGCGTGTACAGCGCCGCCCATCCCGGCGCGCTGTATCTCCATCAGGGTCAGCAGTACCGCGTGACCCGGCTCGACCAGCTGAACCACGTGGCCTGGCTCGAATCCTCCGACCGCGACGAGTACACGCAACCGCGCGTCGACACCGACATCTCGATCGTCGCGATCGACGAGCGCGCCGACATCGGACCCGGCACCGTGCATCTCGGCGCGGTCGAGGTGACCAACCTTGTTCACGCGTACCAACGCACACGGATCTCGACCCGCGAGGTGATCGAGGTCTGCGAGCTCGACCTGCCACCGCGCACCCTCACGACCCGCGCCTGCTGGTACACCGTTCCGCTCGACCCGTTGCTCGCGACCGGTATCGAGCCCGACGCGCTGCTCCGCACCGTGCACGCGGCCGAGCACGGGCTCATCGGGTTGCTCCCGCTCTTCACCATCTGCGACCGCTGGGACGTCGGCGGCGTCTCGATGGCCACGCATCCGCAGACCGGCGAACCGACGATCTTCGTCTACGACGGCTACCCGGGTGGCGCCGGCATTGCGGAGCTTGCGTATGCCGCCGCGGCGCGGCACGTCGACGCGACGCTCGACCTCATCGCGGCGTGCCCGTGTGACGACGGCTGCCCGTCGTGCGTGCAGTCGCCGAAGTGCGGGAACTGGAACGAATACCTCGACAAACGGGGCGCGATCAGCCTCCTGCACCTCCTCGCGGGCCGCTGAGATCGATCTCGGCACGCGACCGGGCCCGCACCCGATGTCCGGCAACACTGCGATCGTCGCCCGTCAGCTGCACGAGCACTTCGACCGCGTCAGTTTCGAGGTCGCATTCGACGAGGTGCGCACCGTCGAGCTCGGCGACGCGGCTCGCGGCCGCACACGCCGACGACCGGTTGCCGAGCGCGACTGAATCGGCAGCGGCCAACGCGGCTGCGTCGGCCGCGGCCTCGGCTCGCCCCGCGAGCACGACTGCGCCTCCGAGGGAACCGATCGCCAGCGTCAACACGACCGCGAGCGCGAGCAGCCCACAGAACAGCACGGCGACCGACCCGTGTTCGCCGACGTTCGTCACTGACCGCTCACCCGCTCGGTCCCCACGGTCGCGTGCTCGCTCGTTGTCACACGGGTTTCGCCGACGTTCGTCACTGACCGCTCACCCGCTCGGTCCCCACGGTCGCGTGCTCGCTCGTTGTCACACGGGTTTCGCCGACGTTCGTCACTGACCGCTCACCCGCTCGGTTCTCATCGTCACGGTCGCGTGGAGCCAGGGGTCGGGAACGAGCGGGCCGACGAGCGGCAAGTCGGTGACCGAGTGGTACGAGACGACCGCGACGACGAGGTCGCCGACGTGCGCGCCGCCGGAGATACTGACCGTCGCGCCCGGCAGCACCCGCGAAGCCGCCGCCGAGCCCGACGCGCCGACACTCGCGGCCCGCGCGGCCTCCCGTGCCGCGTGCACCACCAGCAACTCGTCGCGCCCCACGAGTGCAAACTGCAGCAGCGCGAACACGAGCAACACCACTGCCGGGAGCACCAACGCGAGCTCGACCGCAGCTTGACCGTCGTCGGGACGCGCGCGTTGGCGCGCGCCCCGCCGACGAAGGGCACGGGTCACGTGATGAACTTCAAGACTTTGCCGATCACCCCGTTGAAGATCGTGCCGATCCCATTCGACTTGGTGATCCAGCTCAGCAGCAGGCCGACGATCGCGGCCGCCGCCACGATGACGAGGGCGTACTCCGCGGTCGACTGGCCGTTCTGGTCCGCGGGAAAGGCGTACGGATCGTCGAGCAACTCGTGGTGGAAGACAGTGATGAACATTCTCAAGATGCGGTCGAGCACAGATGAACCTCCGGTACGGCGCCTCGTAAGGCGCCGGTCGATGCGGACGCGCGCGGTGCTCAGAGCCCGCGGAAGCCGGCGGCCACCGCAGGGACGACCGTGAGCAACCCGAACGCGGGAAGCACGAGGAAGACGAGGGGGAAGAGCAGTCGCACCGGAACCGTCCGGGCCCGGGCCTCCGCCCGGCGACGGAGATCGCGGCGGGCCTCGGCCGCCAGGCGCGCGAGGGAGTCGTTCACGGCCGCCCCGAGCCGGGCGCCGGTGATGAGCACCGATGTGAGCGGGGCCAGGCGCGGATCGCGGCGCGCGGTGTTGGCCAGCGCGGTCTCGAACGACGCGCCGAGCCGACAGGTCGCGAGCGCCGTCGAGAACGACGCGCCCACCGTCGGCGGTGCCCAGCGCGCTGCGATCTCGACGGCGCCGAAGGGAGTCGCACCCGCGCTCACGGCGACCGCGAGGAGATCGACGGCTGCCGGCAACTCGCGCGCGAGCTGATCGGCGCGTCGTCGCCGCGACCGGATCCGGATCCAGCCCCGAACCACGCGTCCGAGAGGGCCGAGCGCGGCCAACACTCGCAGGACCAACCGGCTCTGCGGGTCGTCCGACGGCGCGAGCACTGCAGCCGCCGCATCGGCTCGCAATCCACGGGCGCGGTCGGATGCGCCGACCCGCCGCACGAGCCGTTGCGCGCCGGCGAAGACGAGCGCGGCCCAGCCGACGGCACAACCCGTCGACCACGCGTCGGTGGCCTGCACCTCAGATCTCCCGCCGCAGCAGGCTGCGGATCCACAAGCCCGCGAGCGCTTCGAGCGTGAGCCCGGCGAACAGGCAGAGCAGCCCGAACGTGCTGCTCGTGAGCACGCGCACCTGACGCGGATCGAGCACGGCACAGGCACCGAGGTACGCGACCGGTAGCGCGCCGACGACGATCGCCGAGAGCCGGGCCTGGGCGGAGAGCGCCCGGGCCTCGGCTGCGATCTCGGAACGGTCGCGCAGCGATGTCGCGAGACCGTCGAGCGCCTCGGCCGCCCTCCCGCCCGTGGCCGCGGCAACCGCCAGCGCGCCCGCGGCACTCGTCACTCCAGGTTCCGGGCGTTCCGTCGCCCAGGCAGCGAGAGCCTCGTCGAGCGGCGCGCCGAGCGCGCCGCGGCGGTTGACGCGCGCGAGCTCGGCGGCGAGCAGACCGTCGCCAGAACCCAAGGTCTCGAGCGCGCCCTTGACCGTTCCGCCGGTGCGCAACTCGGCGGCGACCAACTCGAGTGCGACCGGAAGGTCGGCGGCACTGCGGCGCACCCCGCGCCCGCGCGCCGCGACGAGACCAATCGGTCCGCCGACGAAGACGGCGAAGATCGCGACCGGCGCGAACACGAGATCGAGCCCGCCCGCCACACAGCCGGCAGCGAGCGCCGCGAGCAACCACACCTGCACCGCGGCGCCGGCGTCGGCCGGCATGTCGGCCGCGACGAGCGCCGCTTCGAGTTGCTCGCGCGCGATCCGCGGCAACCGGCTGCGACGGCTTCCGAGTGCACGGGCGCGATCGGTTGCGTCGGCCCGGCGCGCCAACCGGGCGAGTGCACCGCTGAGCACCGTCCCGGCGGCGGCCACGACGAGGTCGGTTCCCGACAGCGCCGCGCCCGACCCCGTCGTCATCGGGCCCACCTCGATCCCAGGTCGGATCCCGCGCGGCGGGCCGGCCGGCTCGGACCGGCGACGGCGACCAGCGCGCCGTCGCGCCGCTCGAACAACGTGCGCACGCGCGCCACCGAACGACGCGCATCGGAACCCAGCTCGGCGATCGCGTCGACGGCGCGCGCACCATCGGAGCCGCGGGCAACGAAGACCACTGCGTCGAGCGCGGCGGCGAGCTGATGCCGCACCGCGGCGAGGGGCAACGCGACGCCGGCGAGCAGCACGAGCGTCTCCAACCGGGTCAACGCGTCGGCCGGACCGTTGGCGTGCACCGTCGACAGCGAACCGTCGTGGCCGGTGTTGAGCGCCTGGAGCATGTCGAGCGCTTCGCCGCCACGGACCTCTCCGACCACGATGCGATCGGGCCGCATGCGGAGCGCGCAGCGAACGAGGTCGCGCACTCCGATCGCACCGACACCCTCGGCGTTGGCCGGGCGGGCCTCGAGCCGGACGACGTGCGGCTGCGCGAGCCGCAGCTCGGCGGTCTCCTCGATGGTGACGATGCGCTCGTCGCCGTCGATCGCGGCCGAGAGCGAGTTGAGCAGCGTGGTCTTGCCCGCGCTCGTGGCTCCCGCGACGAGCACGTTCCATCCCGCGTGCACCGCATCGCGTAGGAACGCCTCACCGAGGTCGCCGAGACCGAACGCTCCGAGCTCGACCGGGATGGTGGCGAAGCGGCGGATCGTGAGGCACGGTCCGTCGGGAGCCAACGGCGGCAGCACCGCGTGCACGCGTGAGCCATCGGCGAGACGCGCGTCGACGATCGGCGACGACCGGTCGAGCCGCAACCCGAGCGGCGCGACGATGCGTTCGGCGAGTCGCGCGATCGTGGCGCCATCGAGACCGAGATCGACCGCGACGAGACGCCCGGCCCGTTCGACGTAGGCACGACCCGGCCCGTTCACCATGATCTCGGTCACCGACGGATCCGCGAGCAGCGGGTCGAGCGGACCGAGACCGTCGACCTCGCGCACGAGCTCGTCGAGCAGCCGGTCGGCGCGGTCGGCATCGGCAAGGGGAGCCTCGTCGCGCAGCAGGTTCGCGAGGTGCTCGCGCAGCGCGGCACGACCAACCGTGGACGCCGACGGCGGGTCTGAATGCAACCGGCGCACGACCGCGCGACGGACCGCGACGTCGGCCGGCACCAGTGACGCCGTCGTCATGCCGCGTTCCCGCGCGAGAGGGCGACCCCGAGCCGTTCGAACAGCGTGCGCGCCGGACGCGCGAGGGAGTCGGGCAGGCGGGCAACCAGCACTCCCGCATCGACGACGCGCGCGATCGACGCCCGGACCGGCACCGACGCGAGCACGGGCACGCCCAACACGTCGGCGACCTCCCGCGCACCGAGCGCGCGACCTTGCTCCTCGACGATCACCACTCCCGACGCCGTCCGCGCCAGGTCGTCGGTGGCGGCGCGGCGGAGCGCGAGGTAGCACGGGCGGATCACGACCACCGAGAAGTCGGAGACCTCGACCAGCGCGCGCGACGCCGGGTCGTCGGCGCGCCCGCAGTCGGCGACGACGGTCACGCCCGAATCGCGCAGCACGACGCCGAGCGCCGCGCCGGCGGCACCACTCGCGGTCCGATCGGGCGTGCCGCGGGGCACCAGCACCAGACCGGGCGCGACCTCGATCGCGAGGCGTCTCAACGCGTCCGCGGGCGCTTCCGGGCCGGCCGCCAACCAGTCACGGACCCCGCGCGGCGCGGGCCCCGGAACGCTGATCGGCGCCAACCCGAGCACCGCGGCCTGGTCACCGTCGAGGTCGACCAGGCGGACGCCGCCGGCACCCGCGAGCACGACGGCACCTGCGGCCGCGACGACCGAGGTGCCCGAACCACCCTTCGGTGACCAGAAGGAAACAAGCACTCCAACCTCCCCGAGGAGGCGCCCGGCGATGACGCAGCGGACGCGCGGAACCAGACCTCGGGAAAGTGCGGGGGGAAGAACCGCGAACCTACGGTGAATGGTTCCGCCCGTCAAGAGCGACCGCGCTCACCACCCCTACTGCTGCAGCTCGCACGCCGTACGCTGGGCGCAATGGAGGCGGCGTTCTTCGACCTCGACAAGACCATCATCGCAAAGAGCTCGGTCCTCGCGTTCGGAGGGCCGCTCTATCGCGAGGGACTCATCAGTCGACGCGCGATCGCGCGCTCGATGTACGCGCAGGTCGTCTACATGCTCGTCGGCGCCGACGAGGCGAAGATGGAGAAGGTGCGCGAGTCGATGCTGCGCCTCACGAAGGGCTGGGATCAGCGCCACGTCGCGGAGATCGTGCGCGAGACCCTCGAGGCGACGATCCAACCCATCATCTACGCAGAGGCGCTCGACCTCATACGCGAGCACAACGCGGCGGGGCGACGAACGGTCATCATCTCGTCGTCGCCGTTCGAAGTGGTCGCGCCACTCGCGGAGTACCTCGGTGTCGACGATGCGATCGCGACGCGCGCGCAGATCGACGACGAGGGCCGCTACACCGGCGAGCTCGATTTCTACGCGTACGGCGAGGCCAAGGCCACCGCGATCCGCGAGAAGGCCGAGCGCGAAGACATCGACCTCGCGGCTTCGTACGCGTACTCCGATTCGATCACCGATCTCCCGATGCTCGAAGCGGTCGGGCATCCCGTCGTGGTGAACCCGGACCGCGACCTCGCACGCGTCGCGATCGAGCGCGAGTGGGAAGTCCGCAAGTTCGTGCGCCCGGTGCGCCTGCGCGATCGCATGCCGGTGCCCACCACCGCACCGACGATCGCCGCCAGCAGCGCGGTGGCTGCGTTCGGAACCGGTGTCGTGCTCTACGTGATGTGGCGCCGCCGGCTCTCGACCGCTCGATGAGCGCGAGCGGTCGGTCCGCGCCGCGCATCGGTCTCGCGGTGCTCCCGACACCGCTCGATGAAGCCCTGCGCCTCACCGCCGCGCTCGGAGGTCCGCGCATCCTCGTGAAGCGCGACGACCTCACGGGCCTCGCGCTCGGTGGGAACAAGGCCCGCAAGCTCGAGCTGCTCGCCGCCGCGGCGCGCGACGAACGGGCCGACATTCTCGTCACGGGTGGAGGGATCCAGAGCAATCACGCGCGCCTGACCGCGGCCGCGGCGAACCGGCTCGGTATCGACTGCCACCTCGTGCTCGCGGGACCGGAGCCCGACACGTCGAGCGGCAACCTGCTCCTCGACCGGCTCATGGGCGCGTCACTCGAGTTCGACGTCAAGGGCGACTACTACCGCATCGAGCAGGCCATCGTCGACGCGTCGGCACGGCTCGCGTCCGAAGGTCGGCGCCCGTACTCCATCCCCGTCGGCGGCGCATCGGTGACCGGTGTCATCGCGTACGCCGACGCCGTCGACGAGCTCCACGCGCAGATCGGCAGCGTCGATTGGATCGTCGTCGCCGACGGATCGGGCGGCACTCACGCGGGCATCATCGCGGGCCTCGGCGACGCGGCAACGAGCGTGATCGGTGTCGATGTCGGGACGCGACCCGATCTTGACGACGCGGTTGCGCGTCTCGCAACCGAGGCGGCCGCCGCGAGCGGACGCGATCGACCGACCGCGGAGGTGATCGTCGACCACGATCACGTCGGCGCCGGGTACGGCGAGCCGAGCGCCGCCGCGATCGAAGCAATGACGACGACGGCGCGCACCGAGAGCCTCGTGCTCGATCCCGTCTACACGAGCAAGGCAATGGCCGCGCTCATCACGCGCGTTCGCGACGGGCGCATCGGTGCACGGGAAACCGTCGTGTTCTGGCACACCGGCGGCGCACCCGCGCTCTTCGACCCGCGCTACGCGCCCTGCCTCGACGGCATTCGCAGCATCTGAACCGGGCACAAAAAGAAATGACGCCGGGAAGACCCGGCGTCATTCACAGTCTGAGATGTGAGCAATCGTCTACGCGGCGCGCACCTTGCGGGCAACCGCGGCGCCGAGCGCAACCAAGACCAAGAGCAGCAGCAACTTCTTCACGATGACCTCCTCGGCGGGCTGGTCGCGGCACTGTATCGGAGGTGCCGCGACCCTTCGCGCACGAAGGTTCCGCCGTGCCTTCGGCGCCGGTTCTGACATGATCACGCCGGAGGTGAACGGGGTCTGGTGGCCCCCCTCGTCTTCAACACGAGTGGGACGGGCGACCCCCGTCCGGTGGGTTCGATTCCTGCCACCTCCGCCATGTCGCCACCCGAAGCGCCCGCAGAATCCGACCACTGTCCGTGACTTGATGTTGTGGGGGGATACCGGGGCACCGCTGGGCCAAACGGCCTCAACCGTCGTCCGATCTCTCACAACTTGAGACACTAATTCTCAGTATCAGGCGCTTTCACGAGTAGACGTCCTGATTCCACCTCAAGGTGGCCCCTGCCTCGGTCCGACGCGAAGAGTGTCAATACGCCAGGTCTCGAGGTTCCGAAGGGGGATCCACATGAGGTTCCAAACGTACCGACGCTTCAAACGCGGAGCCGTCACCGCACTCGTTCTCGTGCCGGTGGCAGCGGTCGGCGCGCTGCTCCTGCCCGCCAACGCACAGGAACACAAGATCAAGGAACCCGGCAAGGTCATGGCCACATGGAGCGCCTCCACCAGTGGCGTCACCACGCTGGCGTACCGCACGGTGTGGGACGGCTCCGCACAGGGCCGCAACATGCCGTCGAGCTATCACGGCGCGGTCGTGATCCAGCGCCTGTCACACGCCGGATGGAAGTCGGGGATGGAGCTCACACCCGCCGGCGCCCGTGATCTCGGCACCAACATCCTGAACCAGCTGCACTCCGACCAGGGCAGCATCCAGATCTGGAATCACTTCGATCACGTGATCCACCAGACCGACATGCGCTTCAGCGCAGCCGAGGCGTACGGCGTCGCGGTCCAGCTGATCCAGGCGGCCGACGGTCACTGAACGGACACATGTCAGGAAGAAGGCGAGCGAACACAAACGTGCGGGGCGGGGGGGCCGGCCCCACCAATGTGTTGTCGAACACCCCGACGCCGCGGCGCAGTCCGCGTGGCTGTCGCCGGCGCCGG